>NZ_CAIPNF010000466.1 GCF_903866365.1 uncultured Thiocystis sp. | reverse complement strand
TGCCGCAAGCTCGGGATTTCCTTCTGGGACTACCTCAATGACCGCATCGGGCAAATCGGAGACATCCCGCCCTTGCCGGAAATCGTGCGCGAACGGATCTTGGCCGCTCAGGCTGTGCCGTGAGTTATTGAGAAGTTACCATGGGAGTTGATGATCTGTCCCAGAGTTCCTGCATTAATTGAGTTGAATTCGCTGGCCCCAAGGCACCCCGGCGCGTCCCTTCACCAGCCAGATGACTGGAAAATGCGGCTCCAGCGCCGGGAACGGGCCATTGGCATCGGTGAAATAGATCAGCAGATCGGGCGGCGCGCCAGTCTGGTCGATCCAGCGAAACACCGGCAGAAAGCTGGTTCCGCCGCCGCCTGCGATCTTTTCCGGGCGCCGAAACTCCTCCCAGGGTTCGTAGCGAAACGGTGCGCCATCGCAGAGATTGACATCGCACGGCAGCAAAGTCACGCGCGCGCGCACCTGGCCTTTGAGCGCGTCGATTTCACCGATGAATTCGTCCAGCTCGGCATCCTTGATGGAGCCGGAGGTATCGATGGCGACCGCCAGATCGAGTTGATGACCGCGCCAACTGGGCAGGATGAAATCGCCCTCGCGGCGGGAGGGCCGCTGATAACTGTAATCGTCGCGCGCGACGGCGGACAGATAGCGCGCCAGCAGCATGCGCCACGGCAGCCGGGGCTGGAGCAGATGATCGACCAGACGCGCCAGTTCGCCGCCGAGCTTACCCGACTGCAATGCCTGCTGGGCCGCGCCGGCCAGACGCTGCTGCCACTGGACCGCGAGCGTTTCCTGTTCGTCCGGGTTCAGCGGACGCGGCGCGGCCGCCGTGCCGCTGGTCCGGTCGTCCCCGTCGGCATTCGCTGACCGCCCCTCGCCCTCCCCGCCGCTGTCCGGTGGAGTCCGCGGGCGCTCGCGCCGGTCGAGATTCGGTTCGGTCATCCCGGACTGGCTGCCGCCGCGCCGGTTGTCGCGATCATAGGCGTGGGTGTCCAGGGTCTCCGAATCATCCTGCTCGTCGAGCAGCGGATAGATTTCCTCGGCGGTCAGCCCCTTGAACTGCGACAGCGACAAGGCGTTGGACGGGGGCGTGAGTCCGTCATCGATCAGCAGCGGGTTGATCGCGTGATCGCAGGCCAGATCCCAGCGATGCCTGACGCGATGCTGACGCCGCGCGAAATGCGAGAGCGCGCAATGCAGCGCCTCGTGCGCCAGCATGAACTGGGTCTGATCCAGGCTCAACGACTGAATGTAATCGGGGTTGTAATAGAAGGCACGGGCATCGGTGGCGGTCGTTGGGCACCAATCGGAATTGGCCGCGCGCAGCGGCAGACGCAGCACCAGCGCGCCCAGAAAGGGCTTGTCCAGGATCAGCCGGGTGCGCGCCGCGGCCAGTTTGGTCTCGATCGCCGTGGGGTGGGGAGCCATGATCGTGGTCACTCGTAGAGCATGACATCCGACACGACCTGCGCCCAGTCGGCGAAGGCCGGTATCTCGAAGAGTCGGTTGCCGACCGCGCGCTGCAGATCGGAGACCAGCATCACGCCCATTTCGCGCTGGGGAAAGCGTCCGGCATAGCGCAGGATATGGCCGATCGTTTCGGGGCCATTGGCGTCGGACTGGGCGCGAATCGCCCGACCGACCAGCGCGGCGGCAACCGCGTACTGGAGATCGATCTCGCGCGGCACCGGCACGGTGTCGCCGCGCGCGATGGCATCCAGGTCCGGCATCTGTTCCAGGCTGTTGACGAAGGCGGTCAGTTCGATCCCCGCCGCCGGTCCGACGCAGGCTTGCAGGGCGCCTTGCAGCAGATCCGGCTGATCCTCGAATTTTCGTAGGCCGCGATGGGCAAACTCCCAGGAGCGCGGCGAGGGGAAGGCGACCGGATGGTGGGCCGGATCGAAGTCGAACAGAAGTTCCGGGCGAAACCGCAGGAAGGCAATGACCCGCTCGTCGATGGCATTGGCATAGGCCCAGGCGACCCAGTCGTCCAGATTGACGTCCAGCTCGAAATGGGAGAACCGATTGGCCAGCGGCGCCGGCATACTGTAGGTCACGCCGCGGTCGCCCTGACGGTTGCCCGCGGCGAAAATGGCCCAATGTTCCGGAACGCGATACTCGCCAAGGCGTCGATCCAGGATCAACTGATAGGCGGCGGCGGAGACCGAGGGCGGCGCCGAGGTGATTTCGTCGAGAAACAGAATCCCGTCCGGACCGTGACGTTGCGTGTCCGGCAACATGGCGGGAATCGCCCACTCCACCCGCTCGCCGTCGCGGAAGGGAATGCCGCGCAGATCGCTCGGTTCCATCTGCGACAGCCGGATATCGATCACGGGGGCATGATGACGCTCGGCGATCCGGACCACGATCTGGGACTTACCGACACCCGGCGGTCCCCACAGCATGACCGGGGTATGATGGCCCTCGGCGGTGCTCGAAAATTCGCGATCCAGGACACGAAGCAACTGGGCTGGACGCATGATGTAACAGGATCCTCGGGGCGATGGGGCGACGACGGAGCATGGTCGTCATTTCCAATGTCAGGACTGTGGGTATCCGCCGGGCGATTCACAAGCGGTTCGCATTGATCATTGTCATGGCAATCTGACCCACAAGGCAATTGCCTAACCTTATTGTCACCTATTAGAAAAACGCTGTATTCTTATACCCCTTCTCGTCACCGTGATCGCACCAGCCATGTGGAGACGATTCGTCCGAGAACCGAGTTTCGCACGATGAGGACTGGCATGGAGCAGGGCCAATGGTTTTGCATCCGTCCAGACAATAATATGACGGCCAAGTCCTAACCGACGATGCCTTCAACAATCGACCTTTCCCGGAGACCGAACATGAACCAGTTTTACTACGATGCCGTCACCAAAATGGAACAACTCGGTGTCGACGACGAATACATCCAAGGCTGGCAATGCGGCTTCCTGCAGAACCCCAAGCGCGAGGAGCAGCGTCTGACCGAAGCCTACGAGGCGGGTTACGGCGATGGCGAAGAAAAAAATACCGACAATTTCGGCGACTGGGTCAAGGGCTAAAACCGCTCCGAGCGGGTCTCGAAAAAAGGCGGCGTGATCGCCTTTTTTGTGCGTGTCACGACTGCGGATTTTCCCCGAACAGTTCATCGAGAGTTTGGACATCGAGAAGACGATCGGCCCAGGTTTCGAGTTGCTCCAGCGTTGCCCGTTCGAACCGGGCCTGGGCCTGTGGCGATAAGGGTCCGAAGCGACGGGGACAGAGGCGCAAGAGCAGCGCGCGCTTCCTGCTGGCGACCCTCCTGACGCCCTTCCTGACGCCCTTCCTGCAAACCCTGCTGAAGGCCCTGCCGCAAGCCTTGCTGCTTCCAGTTTTCGGTCCATTGTTCAACATGTTCGGCGAGCATGGTTTCGATCTCCTGCAAATTCTGCATTTCGGGGAGTTGTTCGCCTGGCAGCAGACGTTTCAAAAGAACGCGCGAAATCCACACCGTCAGCGCCCGACGCAGGCTGTCATGAGCGGGTTGATACAGCCGTTCGACGAGCCGGCCGAGGATTGGACACAAGGCATCCGGACCGGTGTACACCATGATCCGCAGCGCCATCCAGGGATCGACCCGGCTCTGGAACTCAATGAGCAGATAGACGTACATCCAGCCCCCAGCCGTGTGCACCCGTCAGACGCTGTCATCCTCCCGCGCGCGCAGATCGTCGCTCACGTAACTCCCGTTTTGCCGCTCCAGCGTGGAAAAATCGACCGTCGACAGCCAATCCTCATCCACGAAGTCGCGCAGCAGACCCTCGACCATCTCGGGATGGGAGAAAATGTGTTTATAGAAACCGTCGTGCGGCGGATGCGACCGCGCCTGCTTCGCTGGCTTGCGGGGTCGACTGGTTCGGCCGTGACGTGTTTTCTTGCTCATACCCTCTCGCGCGAGTGTTTCATGCGCTTCTACCCTGCTCGCCTGAGCGTCTGTAACGGCGGGCGGATCAGCAGCGGATAGGTGGCGAGCGTGCCCGCCAGTCCAATCGACAGTCCCGAACCGAAGACTCCGATCACCCACAGTGTCGGATTGAAGCTGAATTCCAGTCCGAACAACTGTTCGGCCAGCAGCCAGCCAGTCGCCTCGGCGAAGACCGACGCCAGCAGACCCGCCAAGAGACCGGCGGCGGTGAACTCGACGGCCAGACTGCCCAGCAGCGCGCGGCGTCCGGCGCCCAGGGTGCGCAGAATGCCGTGTTCGACCCGACGATCCTCCAGGCTTGCCTGAATCCCCGCGTACATGACCAGCAGACCTGCGGCCAACGTGAACAGAAATACATATTCCACCGCGAGCACGCCCCGGTCGACTACCTGACGCACCTGCTTGAGGATGGCGTCCACGTCCAACGGGGTGACACTGGGGAAGCGTCGCGCCAGTTCCGGGATGACCGCCTCGCGGTCGGCGGACAGATAAAAGCTGGTGATGAAGGTCGCCGCCTCGCCGCCCAGCAGCGCGGGCGAGGCGGTGACGAAGAAATTGACGTTGAAACTGTCCCACTGCACCTCGCGCAGACTGGTGACGGGACCGCTGACCTCGTGACCGGAGACCCAGAAGGCCAGTTCGTCGCCCAGTTTGATCCCGAGCGTCTCGGCGATCCCCTCTTCGACCGAAAATTGCGGCGGGGCGGTGGCGTCCGTCCACCAGGCTCCGGCGACGATCCGGTTGTCCGGTTGGGGCTTGTCTCCATAGCTCAGATTGAACTCGCGGGTCGCGAGCTGTTCGGCGCGCGGATTCTCATAGTCGGACGGCTTGACCTCGTTCGCATTGATGCGGACCAGACGGCCGCGAATCATGGGGTAGAGTTCCGCCGTTTCGATCCCCGATGCGCTCAGAAATTGCTTGAGCGGCGCGACCTCCTGAGGCTGGATATTGATCAGAAAGGTGTTCGGCGCGCCCGCTGGCAGACTGTCCTGCCAGGTTCGCAGCAGATCCACCCGCACCACGGCGAGCAGCAGAAGGGCCAGGATGCCGATCCCGAAGCCGGAAATCTGCAACACCGCGCCGCTCGGACGCCGCGCCAGGGCGGCCAGTCCGAGCCGCCAGATTCCCCGCGCCCGACCCGCCAGACCGCCGGCCAGACGCACCAGCATGAGCACCACGAGGATCAGGCTCGCCAGAGCGCCGAGCACGCCGACCAGCAGCTTCCAGGCGAGCGCGAAGTCATTGGCCTGCCAGACGATCAGCAGGGACAGCGCCAGTCCAGCCGCCGCGAGGGTGAGCGCGGCGGAGGCGCGGGGTGTCCCCAGATCCCGGCGCAGCGCGCGCAATGGCGGCACCTTGGCGAGCTGGACCAGCGGCGGGAGCGCGAACCCGAGCAATGCGATCATGCCGGTTGCGATCCCGACCGCGACCGGCGCGAGCGACGCTGGAGGCAGATCGGTGGGGAACCAGTCCGAGAGCGCCGCGGCCAATCCCAGTTGTCCAAGCCAGCCGAGCAGACAGCCAAGCAGACTGGTGGCCAGCCCGAACAGCACCAGTCGCAGGACGAAGATCCGGATCAGCAGATGGCGCGGCGCGCCCAGACAACGCATGACGGCCACCGCGTCGGTTTGACGCTCCACCAGCCGATGACTGGCCAGGGCGATGGCCGCACCCGCGACCAACAGGGTGACCAGTGTCGCCAGACGGAGGAAGCGCGAGGCACGGTCGACGGCGGACGCGAATTCGGGCCGCGCGTCGCTGGCGTCGTTGAGCGAGGTGTTGGGCGAACGTCGCGGTTCCGCCCAACGTTTGAAACCGTCCACCGTGACGGCATCGCCGGCCAGCAACAATTTATAGGTGGCGCGGCTGGCGGGCCCGATCAGCCCGGCCGCGTCCAGATCGGCGTGGTTCATCAGCACGCGTGGCGCCAGATTGAAAAGACTGCCGCCCTCGTCGGGCTCGTGGCTCAGGATGGCACCGATGCGCAGCCGCGACTCGCCCAGCCCCAACATGGCGCCGATGTCGACCCCGAGCAGTCGCAGCAGGCGCGATTCGACCCAGATCTCGCCCGCCGGCGGTCCGCCGGGGACGGCGCGCTCCGGGCGGTCGAAGCCATCGCGCAGGCGCAATTGACCGCGCAGCGGATAGGCGGGATCGACCGCCTTGATCTGGACCAGTTGCGGCGCCCGCTCGGCGACCGCCATGCTGCGGAATTCCAGCAGGCGCGCACGGGCAAGCCCGCGTGTCTCGGCCTCGTCCTGGAGGCTCGCGGGTAGCGGCGAGGATGATTCGATGGCAAGGTCGGCGGCGATCAGTTCGCTACCCTGACGCTCCATGGTGGCCTCGACCCGGTCGGTGAAGAACCCCACCGCCGTGATGGCCGCGACCGTCAGGATCAACGCGGCGGACAGCAGATAGAGTTCGCCGCTGCGCCAGTCCCGGCGCAGCAGACGGAGCGAGATGCGCCATGCGTTCGTTGCCATATCAGCTGTCAGGTTCCAGTTGTCAGGTGATTAAACCGCGTCTGCTCCGAGGAAAAACGCATCGTCAAGCAGTTGCTCGACGGTCAATGGACAGTCGACGGGAAATGTCTCGATGGCTAGCCCCGTCTCCAGGGCTGCGTGTCGACGTGCATTGGCGTAGCGCACCTGGACCAAATCAGGCAATTGCGCGCGCAAGCTGGGGCTGTCGGACAGGCGTCGGGTGAGCGCGTCGCGCGCATTCGCGATGGAAAGCTCCCAACTCGCGCCTCGCCGCTCCGGTTGATAACACCATTTAAGTAGATGAACGATCAATACTTTGAGGTAACTCTCGATGGCTCGCCGTTCGCTTTTTCCCATGTCCTCAAGCTCCTCGGCGAGATGGACCGTGTCGAGGTGGTGGAGACGACCCTCGCGCAAGAGTTCGGCGCTTTCCATCAGCCAGGCGTAATAGTCCTGCTCGTAGTCGGTGGATTCGGCTGTGATGGCGGACATGCGACCAACCCCATTGCTGGAAAAATGTTCAGAAACCATTGAATCCTGATTATAAAACCCAGGATTGCGCCACGCTGATATCTGACAACCGACAACGATCAAAAAGGCATCAGACGCCCGTTGTCCATGCGCAACCGGCGGTCACAGCGTTCGGCGAGTCGCAGATCATGGGTGACCAGCACCAGCGCCGCGCCGGCGGCCTGTCGGAGGTCGAGCAGCAGGTCGATGATGTGCTCGCCGGTGACCTGATCCAGATTGCCCGTGGGTTCGTCGGCAAAAAGCACGGTGGGACGCGGCGCGTAGGCGCGGGCGATGGCAACCCGCTGTTGCTCGCCGCCGGAGAGCTGGCGCGGGTAGTGCCTGGCGCGCGCGGTCAGACCGACCCGCTCCAGCGCCTCGTCGGCCCGCTGCGCGGCCTGTGCATCGCCCGTCAGCTCCAGCGGCAGCAGGATGTTTTCGCGCGCGGTCAGGGTCGGCAGAAGCTGGAAGTTCTGGAACACGAAACCGACCCGACCGCTGCGCAACTCCGCGCGTCCATCCTCGTCTAAGTCTCCAATGCGCTGGCCGCACAGCCAGACCTCGCCCGAGGTGGCGTCGTCCAGACCCGCCAGCAGACCCAGCAGGGTCGATTTGCCCGACCCGGACGCGCCCAGAATGGCCACCGCCTCGCCGGCCCCGATCTCCAGATCCAATCCCGCGAGGATGGTCAAGCCACCGACCGGACCGTTAACATGCTTGCCCAACCCCATCGCACTGGAGACGGCTTGAGCCGATTGCACTGACATGATCCGACGACTCCTGATGATTGTCCTGTTGCTACCCGCGGTCGTTCTCGCGCAAGCCTCGGTCGTCCTCTTGCTCGGCGACAGTCTGAGCGCCGGCTACGGGCTCGACCGCGAGGACGGCTGGGTCTGGCTGCTCGACCAGCGTCTGAGACAAGCCGGTCTCCCGCATCAGGTGGTCAACGCGAGCGTTTCCGGGGACACGACGGCTGGCGGCTTGACGCGGTTGACCTCGCTGCTGGAACGGCATCGCCCGGCGGTCACGGTCATCGAGTTGGGCGCCAATGACGGTCTGCGCGGTCTCGATGTCCAATTGATTCGCGACAATCTGAGCGCGCTGATCCTCCAGGCTCGGGCCGTCGACAGCCGAATTTTGCTGGTCGGCGTGCGGTTGCCGCCCAACTACGGTGCGGCTTATACCAATGAGTTTCAAGGCGTGTTCCAAACGGTCGGCGAGACCGAAGGCGTGGCGCTCGTTCCCGATCTGCTCCAGAACGTGGCCGAGCACTGGGATCTCATGCAGCCCGACGGGATTCACCCCACGGACGAGGCCCAGGGGCGGATTCTGGAGAACGTCTGGCCGGCGCTTGAGCCACTGGTGCGCGCGACCTCGGGAAGCGGCTCATGAACGTCGCATTTCTTCCCGGATGCCCCGATATTACTCTTGGATTCACGGGACTCCTCAGACTGGAGAATGACGGATGAATACGGAAACCTTGAAAGAAACCATCAAGCGCGAACTGCCGGGACTGGTGCGGGACGACCCCGCCCTGCGCGCCTTCATTCTGGACATCACGCGACCGGAATATGCCGGGCGGGCGGAAACCCAGGATCGTTTTTACGACATCCTGGCCGAATTGCGCCGCGACCGGGAGGAACAGGCCCGTCAATGGGACGAGCAGAAACGGGAAGATAAACGCAAGTGGGATGAACAGAAACAGGAAGATAAACGCAAGTGGGATGAACAGAAACAGGAAGATAAACGCAAGTGGGATGAACAGAAACAGGAAGATAAACGCAAGTGGGATGAACAAAACAGTAAATGGGACGAGCATAAGCAGGAATCGGATCGCAAGTGGGAAGAAAGTCGGCGGGAATTCCAGCAGGTCCATGAAGAAATCATGGCCCAGGCAAAAAAATTCGATCGCTCGATCGGCGCCTTGGGCGCTCGCTGGGGTTTGCAGTCCGAAAAGGCGTTTCGCGACGCGCTGGCCGGGATACTGGAAGAGAATTTTGGCGTTCAGGTCATCAACGTCAATGACTATGACGATGCTGGCGAAGTCTTTGGCCGGCCGGACCAGGTGGAGTTGGACGTGATCATCCAGAACGGACTGCTTTTGATCTGCGAGTTGAAATCCTCGATCGATAAGGCGGGGATGTATATCTTCGAGCGCAAGGCGCGCTTTTACGAGCGGCGGCATGGGCGCACGGCCAACCGGCTGATCGTGATTTCACCCATGATCGACGCCCGCGCCGCCAAGGTCGCCGAACGGCTGGGGATTGAAACTTACGGCGATTCGGTCGAGGTGAACGCCCTGTAACCAGCCGCTCGCCAGCGTCGACCCAAGTGCCCGCATGACTGAACTGAACACTTCCTCGATCGATTGGAGTCTTACATGCATCGTGTCACTATCGTCGGATCCGGCTTCGCCGCCCTGACCGCCATCCAAAGCCTGCGCCAGACCAAGGCCGATCTCGACATTACCGTGGTCAGTTCGAAGGCGGAGTTCATCTACTACCCTGGACTGATCTGGGTTCCCTGCGGACTGCGCACGGGCGATGACCTGCGGATCGACCTGAAGCCGTTTTTCGAGCGGATGAAGATCCGGCATCTGTCCGCCGAGGCGACCGGCCTGAGCCAGGATGGGCGCATCCTGGAAACGACCGGCGGGCCAATCGAAAATGACGGTCTCATCATCGCCAGCGGTGGACGCTTCATCAAGAAACTACCTGGGATCGAACACGCCATTACGCCCTGCGAGGGCATCGCCGCCGCCGAGGCCATTCGCGACCGCGTCCGAGCCATGGACGGCGGACATATCGCCATGGGGTTCGCGAGCAACCCGAACGAACAAAGTTCGATGCGTGGGGGCCCCATCTTCGAATTTCTGTTCGGGATGGACAATCAACTGCGCAAGGAGAAACGGCGCGACCAATTCAGCCTGATCTTCTTCACGCCCGCCGAGCGCCCCGGCAACCGGCTCGGACCCAAGGCCGTGGGCGGGCTCCTGGCCGAGATGAAGCGGCGCAACATCGCGACCCATCTGGGGCACAAGCTCAAGGGCTTTTCGGCCAGCAAGGTGACGACCGAGGGTGGCGAGTTCGACGCCGATCTCATCCTTTTCATGCCTGGCATGACAGGGAACGCCTGGTTCGACAACACCGAACTGCCGCGTTCATCGGGCGGTTTGCTTCAGGGGGATGCGCAGTGCCGGGTGCCCGGCCTGGAGCGGGTTTACGTAGCGGGCGATTCGGGTAGTTTTCCGGGGCCGGACTGGATGCCCAAGCAGGCCCACATGGCGGATCTTCAGGCGCGCGCCGCAGCGCGCAATCTGGCCGCCGAGTTCGCGGGGCGCGAACCCAGGGAGACTTTCAAGGTGGAACTCATCTGTATCGTCGATACGAACGATAGCGGCATGTTGGTGGCGCGCACCGAAAACTATAATCTGGTGCTGCCCTCGATGCGCGTCTTCCACTGGCTGAAGCGCTTCTTCGAGTGGTTGTATCTGCGACGTTTCCGTTAAGCCGCTTCATCCGCGTCCGGTGTGGCAGGCGTGGTTCGTGCTTCCGTTCAGCCTCGTCCGAACCAACCGACGTCAGCGCGGATGCGTTTTAAATATTGAATCTTTTCAATTATTTAAATCGCGTTAGCGATGACAGTCACGGGTGAGCGTCAATCTGGTCGATCACTCAAAACAACGTAGATCATGACGGACGCGGTTTAGGGGCGACCGTCTGCCTCGGCTTCCTTAGGCGTCCGCAACAGATCGGCGCGGCTCACGCCAAGCATGACGGCTGCGGCACTGGCGATATAGATGGTGGAGTAGGTGCCAGAGACAACGCCGATGATCAGCGCCAGCGAGAAGCCGCGCAGGCTTTCCCCGCCGAAGAGATAGAGCGCCACCACGACTAGGAACACGGTGCCGGCGGTGATGATGGTGCGCGACATGGTCTCGTTGACCGACTGGTTCATGATCTCCAGCACCGTGCCCTTGCGCACCTTGCGGAAATTCTCGCGCACCCGGTCGAACAGCACGATGGTGTCGTTCAATGAGTAGCCAATGACGGTCAGTACCGCTGCCAGCACATTCAAATCGAAGTCGATCTGGAACAGCGAAAACACCCCCATGGTCACGATCGCATCATGCAATGTAGCTACGACCGCGCCGACCGAGAAGCGCCACTCGAAGCGCATCGCGACATAGATGAGGATCCCGATGACCGAGAAGAGCACCGCCAGACCGCTCTGTTCGGCCAGTTCCTTGCCGACCTGAGGACCGACGAACTCGACCCGGCGCAACTCGACCTGATCGGGGGCCGCCTGGTTCAAGGCATGCAGGACGCGCTGACTGAGTTCGGCGTCGTTCACCTCGCCCACCGGCGGGATGCGCAGCAGCACGTCACGGGTGGTGCCGAACTGCTGGACCATGACGTTGCCGAATCCGCCCTCGCTCAGCGCCGCGCGGACCTCCGCGAGATCCGTCGGGGCTTTGTAACCGACCTCGATCAGAGTGCCGCCGGTGAAGTCCAGTCCGCGATTGAGCCCCAGCACCGCCAGCGAGAGCAGACTGACGCCGATGAGCACGCCGGAAAAAACCAGCGCGCGATGACGCTGGGACAGAAAATCCAGATTGGGGAGCTTGATGGCGATCATGGCGTGATGTCCTTAAACGGGCAGGGTCTTCAACCGCTTATTGCCGTAGAGCAGATTGATCGCGGCGCGGCTGCAGGTGATGGCGGTAAACATGGAGGTGATCAGACCGATCGTCAGCGTCACCGCGAAACCCTTGACGGGTCCGGTGCCGAAACTGAACAGCATGATTGCAGCGATGAGGGTCGTGACATTGGCATCGATGATGCTTGACAGCGCCTTGTTATAACCTGTGGCGATACTCGCCTGGGGCGAGTTGCCGATGCGGACCTCCTCGCGGATACGCTCGAAGATCAGGACGTTGGCATCCACCGCCATGCCGATCGTCAGCACCATGCCGGCGATCCCCGGCATGGTCAGGGTTGCGCCCAGCGCGCCCAGCACCGCGACGATCATCACCAGATTCAGGATCAGAACCAGATTCGCGATCACGCCGAAGACGCGGTAGTAAAGCCCCATGAAGACCACGACCAGACCCAAGCCGATCACCACCGAAAAGAGCCCCTGATTGATGTTGTCCTGACCCAGGCTGGGTCCGATGGTGCGTTCCTCGACAATCTGGATGGGCGCCGCCAGCGCACCCGAGCGCAGCAGCAGGGCCGTGTTGTGGGCCTCGTTGCTGCTGTCGAGCCCCGTGGTCTGAAAGCGCGAGCCGAAGGGTTCGCGGATGTTGGCAACACTGAAGACCTCTTCCACCTTGCGGGTCGTCTTGACCGGCTTGCCGTCCACGGTTTCGGTGGTGGTGCGGTTTTCGATGAAGACCACCGCCATCGGCTTGCCGACATTCTCGGTGGTGACATCGCGCATCCGGCGCGCGCCCTGGCCGTCGAGGTTGACAAAGACCGCTGGCGAACCGCTCTGGCCGTCGAATCCGGCCGAGGCGTCGGTGATCTGGTCGCCGGTGACGATGACCCGGCGCTTGAGCAGGATCGGTTTCCCGTCGCGCTCGTAATACAGCTTGCTGCCCACCGGAACCCGTCCAGCAACGGCGTCAGCAACACTGCCCTCGGTATCGACCAACCGATACTCCAGGGTCGCGGTGGCGCCGAGGATTTCCTTCAGTCGACCGGGATCCTGAGCGCCCGGCAACTGCACCACGATCCGCCGCTCGCCCTGACGGGCGATGCTGGGCTCGGCGATGCCGAGCGCATTCACCCGATTGCGCAGCGTCGTGATGTTCTGCTCCAGCGCGAAATCCTTGATCTGTTGCTGCTCGGCTTCCGGCAGGCTGGCCTGGACCAGATACTGATCGCCTTCCTGGCTCGTCTGGACCGTCAGATCCTGAAACTCCCGGCTCAATGCTTTCGAGCCCGCATCGCGGGACTCGGCGTCGTTGAACTTGATCAGGATGTGCGCGCCCTCGCGGGTCACGGTCAGGTAGCGAATCTTTTTGTCGCGCAACTGGGTGCGGACATCTCCGAGATTGCGCTCCAGCGCCTGATCCAACGCCGCGTCCATGTCGACATCGATGACGACATGGATACCGCCGCGCAGATCCAGACCCAGATTCATCGGCTTGAGCCCAATCGCCCGCATCCAGCCAGGCAGATCGGCCGAGAGAGTCAGCGCCGTGCGGTAACGCTTCGAGAGCGATCGATCGATGGCTTCCTGGCCCTTCAACTGATCGCTGGACGCCGCGAAGCGGACCAGCAGTTTTCCGCCCTCGCGCGTTTCGATGCCCTTGACGGGGACGCCGGCATTTTCAAGCGCGGCGCGTACCTCGCCGACACTGGCCTCGGTGACTTCGGCGCCGCGCGCGGCGGTGATCTCGATCGACGGATCCTGAGAGTAGAGGTTCGGCCAGGCCAGCAGCAGGCTGGCCAGGATCACGCCCAGGATCAGCAGATTCTTCCACAGGGGATATCGGTTCATTGCAGTTTGATCTCTACATCGCTGGTCGCAACGGCACGCGGGGCAGGTGCGAGGGGAGACGCCGGTCGCGCTGTCAGCCAGAGACGCACGCGACCAAATCCGCACGGAAAGACGCGGGCGCTAGAGCGTCCGCGGCCTCTCGATGCGGATGCAGTGGGAAGTTTAGAGTTCCTTCAGCGTGCCCTTCGGCAGCACGGATTCGATGGTCGCGCGGCGCACCTTGACCTGAACGCCATCGGCGATCTCGACCAGGATGAAGTTTTCGCCGATCTCGTTGATGCGACCGGCGATGCCGCCAACGGTAATGATCTCGTCGCCCTTCGCCAGTGACTCGACCATTTTTTGATGTTCTTTCTGACGCTTGGCCTGGGGACGAATCAGGAGAAAATAAAAGACCACCGCGAACAACACCAGCGGCAGCAGCGCGATGAACGAATCGCCGGCGGAGGCGGCGGCCTCGCCCTGGGCGAGCGCGTCGGAGATTAAAAAGCTCATAATCGACTCCCGATCGGTACGCGGATCCGCAAGCGGGATCCAGTGACGTGAAGCGGTCCGTGTCGGTCAATCCCGAGACGGCCAAGGAAATGCTGGCGCCGGATTATCGCACAGCGGCGGAGAAGATACAGCGCGGAGGCGGTTTAGGCCGTCAGTTCCGCGAAGCGACGGCAATTTTCGACCAGATCCGTCCCCTGGGCATGCAGATCGCCGCCAATCAACAGGATACAGTCGCGGCCATAGAAGTCACGAAGCTCAGCGACCCGATCCAGCCGCATCCCGCCGCCCGGCACGGGAAAGATTGTTCGCAGCTCGCCCATGGGACGGGTTGCCCCCGCGACCAGATCGCGGCATTCCGCTTGAGTGAACGCAAAACGCCCGCCCCAGCTCGGGAAGATGGTCGCGTCGGCGCCCGCCAGCCGGTTGAGTTGACCATAAAGCACGCCGTGCGAGAGCCCCGCGTCGGGATGCACGCAGAACGTCCCCTGAAAGGCCGGATGGCTCAGGATTGGCAGGGCCAGTTCGTCGTCATCGGCCAGGGCGCGCATGGCGTCGAATCCAGCGAGTCCGGGACAGAATAGCAGGCCGCCCGCGCCGGCATCTTTCGCAAGGCGTGCGCGACTCGCGATCTCCCCCGCTGGAGCAGTGACGTTGGGCAGATAAAGACAGCGCTGGCCGGTCTCGCGATTGGCGCGCTCGACCGCCTCGGCACAGCGTCGGACGCGCTCCTCGTAGCGGCAGAAGGTCTGATCGCTGAGACCGTGATCGTCCTTGATCAGATGGATGCCGCCCAGCGCCAGTCGATAGGCCAGATCCGCCAGCGCCACGGGCGAGAGACCCATGGGCTTGATGGCGGTGCAGAGCAATGGCCGGTCATGGACATCGACCAGCGCCCGTAGCCCGGACTGACCGAAACGCGGACCGCGATACTGGCGCGCCAGCGATTCGGGCAACTCGAAACCGATTAGCCGCACGCCCGGCTTGATGCTGATATTGCCGAAGAGCACGTTGATGAGCTGGGTCAGCTCGCGTCCCGCCGCCTCGACCGGATAGCCGATCAGTGCCTCGAAACGATCCTCGCCGACCGCTTGCAGCGACAGCACCCGACCGATGACTTGGTCGCGGATCGACGCATCCGTGACCAATGCCTCGGGAAACTCGATGGTCTGCTCCACGCAGATGTCGCGGGCGCGCGCCTCGGCCTCGGCTGGCTTGCAGACGATGCGGTAGACGGCGGTGAAACGCTCGCCGCTCAACGAAAGTATTTGGTCTCGCGTCATTCGGTACCTTGCGCGTCAGTCAGGCGTCTCGTCCCACTGGATCGCCACCTCGGGCAGGATGCCAACCTTGGTCGTCCCGGTGAGTTCCTGAACGTCCGGCCTGCCATAAACGCCCTGTTCGAGACGATAGATCATCAGGAGGCGATCCTCGGGATGGACCAGCCAATATTCGCGCACCCCGGCGGCTTCATAGATCCGTCGCTTAGCGATATGGTCGCGCGAGGCGCTGCCCGGCGACAGCACCTCGACCACCCAATCGGGCGCGCCCCGAATGGCGTGAGGTTCGATTTTAGAGGGATCGCAGACCACGAAGACATCCGGCTGGAGGACGGTTTGCACAGCGTCATCCTGCTCGTTCATGCGCGGAAAGAGGACATCGACCGGCGCGATGAAGGGTTGGCAGGGTTTGCCTTGGAGCGCGGTCCGCGCTTGAGCGGCAAGACTCAACACCATGCGCTGATGATTGATACTCGGTGCCGGAGCCATCGCATACGCCATGCCCTCGATCAGTTCGTCGCGCCGCTCGTTCGGCCAGGTCCGGTAATCGGCATAGGTCGATAATTCGGGCTGAGTCTGCGTTTGTGCCATGCTGGAACCCCTCATCGGTCTCGATCCTCGAAGTATAGCCCTCTGTCCGGCTCGCCCTGGCGGAGAGGAGCCGACGGCACGTCGGCGATTCCAAGGGTGCCCGTCACAGATCCTCGGTTTTTTCCAACGGGCGCATGGTCTCCAGACGAACCTCGGCCAGCGCCGCCTCGCTCAGGCCGAGCCGCTCGCCGCTCAAGGTCTCGACCGCCCGCACCAGCGCCATGGCATCCAGATCGTATTCGCGCATCAGATACCGCCGGCTCGCGCCATGGGCATAGGTGTCGCGCAGCCCGATGCGGATCAGTCGTTTGCCCAACCCCTGTTCGGCCATCAACTCGGCGACGGCGGAACCCAGCCCGCCGACGATGCCGTGATTTTCCATTGTCACGACGCCGAGTCTGGCACCGTCGATCGCCTCGATCACCCGCGGATCGTCAAAGGGCTTGAGGGTCGAGACGTGCAGATGGGCGATGGAAAAGCCACGCTCGCGCAGTACCTGAGTCGCGCGCATCGCCCCCTCGGTACAGATGCCGCTGGACAGCACCGCCAGGTCGCTGCCCTCGCACAACACGCGCGACCGACCGAGCGCCATGGGTTCGGCGGGATCGAATAACCGTGGCACCTCGCCGCGCAGCATGCGGACATAGACCGGCCCCGCGACGGCCTGGGCGACCTCCAGCACCGATTCCACGTCGGTCGCGTCGCCGCATTCGAGCACGGTCATATTGGGCAGCAGACGCATCAGGGCAACATCGTCGATGGCTTGATGGGTCACGCCGCCGGCGGTCGTGATGCCGGGCAGAAAGCCGATCAAGCGCACCGGCAAATTCGGATAGGCGATCGACATGGCGACCTGATCGAAGGGCCGTCGGCAGATGAAGACCGCGAAGGTGTGAACGAAAGGCGTGAAGCCCTCGCGCGCCAGACCGGCGGCAAAGCCCATCATGTTCTGCTCCGCCATGCCCATCGAAAAGAAACGCTCGGGATAGGCGTCGCGGAAGCCGTCGGCCTCGCAGGATGCCGTGAGATCCGCCGAAAGCACCAGCACCTCGGGACGATCCTTGGCCCAGCGGATCAGGTTGCCGTGATGGGGTCGCTGGATCGTCTCCATCACTTCGCCCCCTCGCGCAGATCGGCCAGCAGGGCCTGATAGGTATTGAATTCCTGACCATTTTTGAAGCGGACATAGTGCAGTTTGGGCGCGCGTTCGCGCAGCCGTTCGATGCCGCGACAGGGATCGGTGCGGGCGAGGACCACCAGCGGGCGCTCGCGCGGCGCGGTCGACTCGGCGGGCGCGGCCAGGGCATTGGGATCGTGCCCGTCCACCTCATGCACCTCCGCGCCGAAGGCCCGCAGGCGCTCGGCCAGCGGCTCGACGGTCATGACCGACGCCATAGGACCGTCGCACTGCTGGGCGTTGGCGTCGACATAGACGCCGAGATTGCCGATCCGATGATGGGCCAAGGCGGCGAACGCCTCCCAGGTTTGGCCCTCCTGAAACTCGCCATCGGACATGAAGACCCAGACCCGCCCGGTCTCGCCGCGCAGCCGGCGCGCCAGCGCGATGCCGCCGGCCTGACTGATCGCTTGGGCCAGCGAACCGGCGGTGACCTCGTGTCCCGGCGAATGCTCGGCACCGATCAGTTCGACCGTGCTGCCATCCTGGTTGAACTCGTCCAGCGCATCCGGCCCGAGCCGCCCCAGTTCGATCAGCAGCGAATAGAGCACCAGCGCATAGTGGACCGGCGAGAAGATGAAGCGGTCTAGCTCCGGCGCCCTAGGGCCGTTGTAATCGGCGCCGGTGAAGGCGCGCGGATTGGTTGCGGACGGAACGCCGGCGAAGGGACGCGGCACCAGCGGGGCGGTGCTCGGACCGAGCCGCATCACCCGCAGATAGAGCGTCGCCAGGATCTCGGCCGAGGAGCAGGCCTGACTCAGATAGCCGCCGTTGTTGGTCAGCGTATGTTCCAGCACGCGCCGACGGATCGCGTCGGCGACCTGTCGCACCGGGTCGCGCGCGGGCGCTTCGTTGCATTGCAGGGAGGCTTGCGGCATGGATCGTGTCTCGGCTGGAAGGAGATCGGGGCTCAATTCGGCATCATTCGAAGATATTCATCGCGACCTTCGGCGTGGTCAGAATCTTCTGCATGCCGAGGCGCTTTTCCACATTGATCAGGATCGGCCCCCCAAGATTGGCATTGAGCCCAGGTTGCGCCTCCTGGCCGTCGGTTTCCCGTTTCCACAGCATCAGAAACACCGCCACGTCATCCGAGGAGTCGGCCTGAAGCAGGGTTTGCTCCTCGTCGGTCAGCTCAAGCATGTAATTCAGGCCATACAGCGTTGGGTCCACCAGCGTAAAGGTGACTTCCGGACAGTCGCGGGACTCCATCCAATAGACCCGTCCGGACTCGGTATCCGAGTGGAACAAGGCATAGTTGGTCTGGTTCTCGAAACCGGGGATGCCTTTCGGGAAAACCAAAAGATTCGACGAAGCGGCGGTCGTGTCGGTCATGATGCAATCCTCAGTCTAATGAACGCGGAAAACCGCAGCTGAAAATCGCATGGAAATGACTCAGGGGCAAGCGTTACGAGCATCGCAAACCTGCGGGACCGGCTTGCTCGCGCGGCAAGTGGCCGACATGAAGCGACGGCCTGCAACTCGGCAATGCCGGGAAACCCGGCTGGTTTCGACCCAGCCGGCGGTTTCGCGCCTATTGGCAAGCCTCGCACTCGGGATCCAGGATCGAACAGGCGCTCGGCGCCGCCGTTCCATTCGCCTGCCCGCTCTCCGCCGACAGATAACTGCCGCCCACCGCGCTCAACCGATTGGCCCGGCCGCTCTCCGCCATGGTGGACTTCTCGACATGGGTCGCGCCCATCGAACGCAGGTAATAGGTGGTCTTCAATCCCCTCACCCAAGCCAGCTTATAAAGGTTATCGAGCTTTTTGCCGTTGGGCTCGCGCAGATACAGGTTGAGACTCTGGGCCTGATCGAGCCATTTCTGACGGCGGCTGCCGGCCTCGATCAGCCAGCGGGCGTCGACCTCGAAGGCGGTGGCGTAGAGTTGCTTGAGCTCGTCCGGGATGCGCTCGATCTGCTGCACCGAGCCGTCGAAATATTTGAGGTCGTTGACCATGACCGAGTCCCAGAGTCCGCGTTCCTTGAGATCGTCGACCAGAGAAGGATTGACGACGGTGAACTCGCCGGAGAGGTTGGATTTGACGAAAAGATTCTGATACGTCGGCTCGATCGACTGGCTGACGCCGACGATGTTGCTGATGGTGGCGGTGGGCGCGATGGCCATGCAGTTGGAGTTGCGCATGCCGACGCTCTTGACCCGCTCGCGCAGGCTGTCCCAGTCGAGCGTTTGGCTTGAGTCCATCTGAAGATAGCCGCCGCGCCCTTCCTCCAGGAGGCGGATACTGTCGATGGGCAGGATGCCCTGGCTCCACAGCGAGCCCGCGAAGCTCTGATAACGCCCGCGCTCGGCGGCCAGGTCGGCGCTGGCCTGAATGGCGTAATAGCTCAGGTACTCCATGCTGTGGTCGGCGAATTGCACAGCCTCGGGGCTGGCGTAGGGGATCCGCACCTGATAGAGGGCATCCTGAAAGCCCATGATGCCAAGCCCCACCGGGCGGTGACGCAGATTGGATTGACGTGCCTGGGGGACTGTGTAGAAGTTGTAGTCGATGACGTTGTCCAGCATGCGCATGGCGGTGCGGACGGTCTTCTGCAACCGCTTGGCGTCCAGACCCTTGTCGGTCACATGGGCGGCGAGGTTAACCGAGCCTAGGTTGCAGACAGCGATCTCCCGATCATTGGTGTGCAGGCATATTTCAGTGCAGAGGTTGGAGGAGTGCACAACGCCGACATGCTGGTTGGAATAGCGCAGATTGCAGGGATCCTTGAAGGCGATCCAGGGATGGCCGGTCTCGAACAGCATGGCCAACATCTTGCGCCAGAGATCGACCGCCTTGAGCCGCTTGCTGACCCGCATTTCGCCGCGCTCGGCGCGCGCCTCGTAGGTCAGATAGGCGTGCTCGAAGGCTTGACCGGTGAGGTCGTGCAGGTCCGGGGTCTCGTCGGGCGAGAAAAGCGTCCACGGCTGATCCTCGGCGACGCGCTTCATGAAGAGATCCGGCACCCAGTTGGCGGTATTCATATCATGCGTGCGCCGGCGGTCATCGCCGGTGTTCTTGCGCAGATCGAGGAATTCCTCGATGTCGATATGCCAGGTTTCGAGATAACCACAGACTGCTCCTCGCCTTTTTCCACCCTGATTCACGGCTACAGCCGTATCGTTGGCGACTTTCATGAAAGGCACCACCCCCTGACTCTTCCCGTTGGTCCCCTTGATATGCGCGCCCATGCCGCGCACGCGGGTCCAGTCGTTGCCGAGTCCGCCGGCGAATTTGGACAGCAGTGCATTGTCCTTGATAGCGCTGTAGATGCCATCCAGATCGTCTGGGACCGTGGTCAGAAAACAGGAACTGAGCTGCGGGCGCAGGGTGCCGGAATTAAACAGCGTCGGGGTCGAGCACATGAAATCGAAGCTGGACAACAGTTCGTAGAACTCGATGGCACGCTCTTCGCGTTCGATTTCGTTGATGGCGAGCCCCATGGCGACACGCATGAAAAACGCCTGCGGCAGCTCGAAGCGGATGCCATTGGCGGTATGGATGAAATAGCGGTCGTAGAGCGTCTGCAACCCGAGATAGTTGAACTGAAGGTCGCGCTCGGGCCGCAGCGCGGCGCCGAGCCGTTTGAGATCGAAGCGCCCAAGCTGATGGTCGAGGTGTTCGAGGTCGCCGGCACGCTTGATGTAGGCGGAGAAATAGTCGCTATAACGTTCGGCCAGATCGGCCTGGGTCTCGACCCCGTCGGCGAGACCGAGAAAGCCGAGCGCTTCGCGGCGCAGCAGATCGAGCAGCAGCCGGGCGGCGACCTGGCTGTATTGGGGTTCCTGTTCGATCAGGGTACGGGCGGACATCACCAGCGCCTGACCCACATCGGCCTCGCGCACGCCGTCGAACAGGTTGCGCAGCGTCTCGGTCAGAATCGCGTGGGCATCGACCGCGTCCAGATCGCGGCAGGCTTCGTCCACCAACCGGGTCATGCGCGCAACATCCAGCGGTCGGGTCGAACCGTCCGCCAGAGTGACGTTGAGTGGGTGGCTCTCGCGGATTTCGGTGTTGGCGGCGGCCTTCGCGGCGCGCTCGCGGGCGCGCGCCTCGCGGTAGAGCACATAGTCGCGGGCGACCTTGTGCTCGCCGGCGCGCATCAGCGCCAGTTCCACCTGATCCTGGATATCCTCGATGTGGACGCTGCCGCCGCCGGGCAGGCGTCGGGTCAGCGCGGCGCTGACCTGTTCGACGAGCTCGCGCACCCGGTCATGGACGCGGCTGGAGGTTGCCGCCGAACCGCCTTCGACCGCCAGAAAGGCTTTGGTCATGGCGACCATGATCTTGCTGGGATCGAACTGGGTGACCTGGCCGTTGCGCCGGATCACCTGCACCTTGCCGGGAATGTGGGCGTCGCTCTTGACGACGGGCGCGGCGCGGGCGTCCTGGGCGGAGATCGGATGCAAATGTGACGGGCGGTTGGCGGACATGGCTCCTCCGATAGTCTGATTCTGGTCTGTCTAAGGTCGATCAGGGCTGGCCAAAAAGGTGGCTGACGACAGGACTGGCTTGCGAGGAAGATCAATATAAACGATCCTTGCTTTCGGTCAACCACAATATATTGTGTAAAGCCGCTTTGAAAGCGATCAACGTCAGGATGACGAATCGTCTCTAAAACACTGCGCGACCGGCATGGCGGCGGACACAAAACAGACCGTTTCCGACGTTCCCTCCCGCGTCGACTCCGCGTCCGGCAGAACTGGCGGCGCTTGTCTGTTAAGCCGCTCCTTCTTCCGCCTTGACCGCACTCCCGCTCAGCCACTCGGGCAACTCGCGCGACCCGGCGTGCTCGATGATGTACTGGCGTATCAGCCTGCGGATCACCTGCGACGAGGTGAGATCCTGCTGGGCGCAGATCTCCTCGAAAATTTGCTTTTTGATCGGATCGATCAGAAACGTCATGCGTGCGGTGCGCTTTTCCATGGAACGCTCTCGATGTGCATATAATGTAATTTACATGATAATTGCATTATTATTGAAGCGCCATATACTGTATAGAATTGAAACAAGCAGAAAAGTCCCGCACGCGAGGCCACACCGGTTTGACCAGGATACCGATGAACCATGAGGCCGGGCTTGAGCGTCGCACTCTTCTGGAACTGCCCGGAGCAGGGGTTGGCGAGCGCGGCCGTCTGCGCCTGCTCGAATCGGCGCCGTGCGATCCGCAACAGATTTACACGCGGATTCTGAGCGAGCGTTACGGCAAGCCGTTCATCGTCGACGATGGGCGGACGCGGCGGCTCTATTTCAGTCTGCGCTTTGTCCAGAGTTCCATGCGCGTCGACGATCCGGTCGCGCTCGATTTCGCCTATACGCGCAAGATGATGGCCTTTCTGCTGTTCGTCCCGGATCCCCGCGAGGTGCTGATGGTGGGGTTGGGCGGTGGTTCGCTGGCCAAGTTCTGTCACCGCTATCTGCCCAACACAGACTTGACCGTGATCGAGATCAATCCCGACGTCATCGCCCTGCGCGGCGAATTCGGCGTTCCCGAGGACGCGCGCATCGTGATCGTTCAAGCTGACGCCGCCGCGTATCTGCCGAGCGCCGAGGGCGATACCGAGGTGCTGCTGCTGGACGGCTTCGACGCCGATGGCATCGCTCCGGTGTTTCTCCGGCGCGGCTTTTACGAGGCGGCACGCCGTCGACTGCGGCCAGGAGGGCTGCTCGTCGCCAATTTCTGCGGCCCGCCGCAGCGCTGGCATCGGCACTTTCGGTTGCTTGATGACGCCTTCGAGGGGCGCGTCCACCTGGGGCCCGTGACCTACGCCGATAACCACATTGCCTTCGCCTTTGCCGACACCGGTTTTCCGCTCGACTGGGCGCGCCTGGCGAAACGGGCGCGGGTGCTGGCGGATCGGATTCCGCTCGATTTTCCCGAGTTTGTGGACAAGCTCCGCGCCGGGGCGGGTCTGCGACGGGAATTACGCCGATTGCAGTGAATGCAATCGTTCTCTCAACCGGAAGGAGTGCCGACGTTGCAGGAAATTGTCGACTGTCTCAAAAACCTTGGTCAGCAACTCGATTCGGAGATTGCCGCCGCGACCGGAATCCCGCTCGCCGAGGTGCGCCGCTGTCTCTTGGAACTCTCGAAAAAAGGCGGCATCATGACCTGCCACGCCATACGTTTCATCGATGGCCAGAAAATCGAAGGGATGCTGTGTCGGGCGATTGGACCCGCCTCTTCGCTCAATCCCGTCCGAGCCTCGAAACTGAAGAACAATCGCCATGGTTAACACCGCTTGGCCGTCGTACCGATGGAGATGAATCCAGTCCTGCCGCTGGCTGGACTGGCGGTGGCCCTGGCCCTGGCCTCGTCCGCCGTGTCGCTGCTTGCGAGCCGCGAGCCGCGGGTGTTGCGATGGTTCGCCATGCCGCTGATCGGCCTGGCCGGTCTCGCGGCGCTGGCGGCGGGCTTGTGGGCCCTGCTCGCGGGCGGCAGCGCTAACGCGACCCTGCCGCTCGGGTTACCCTGGCAACCCTGGCGAGTGCGGGCGGATGCGCTGTCCGGGCTCTTCCTGATGATCATCGGTCTGGTGACCGTCGCGGTCGGCATCTATGGCCGTTCCTATGTCCGTGGCTACGAACGCGGTCGCGATTCGCTGACGGCGCTCGGCGGTTTCACCGGTCTCTTCCTGACCGGGATGCTGCTGGTGACGCTGGCCGACGACGCCTTTCTCTTCATGGTGGCCTGGGAAGTCATGTCCCTGTCCTCCTATTTTCTGGTGGCCTTCCAGCACGAATACGCCGCCAACCGGCGCGCCGCCTTTCTTTATCTGCTCATGGCCCATGTCGGCGGGCTCGCCATCCTGCTCGGCTTCGGGGTGCTGGCGGCCTTCGGTCACGGGTTCGAGTTCGCGGCCATGCGCGAGGCGGTGCTCTCGCCCGGCTGGGCGAGCGTCGCCTTCGGCCTGGTCTTCGTCGGCTTCGGCATGAAGGCGGGTCTGATGCCGCTGCATGCCTGGCTGCCGGAGGCCCATCCGGTCGCGCCTTCCTATATCTCGGCGCTGATGTCCGGGGTCATGCTGAAGATGGCGGTCTACGGTTTCGTCCGCGTGGTGTTCGACCTCATCGGTCAGGTCCAGTGGCAGTGGGGCGTGATCGCGCTCGCGGTCGGCTGCGTGTCGGCGCTGATGGGCGTACTGTTCGCGTTGATGCAGACCGATTTGAAGCGGCTGCTGGCCTATTCGTCGGTCGAGAATCTCGGCATCGTTTTTATCGCGCTGGGGCTGTCGCTGGTGTTTCTCGGCACCGGTCATCTCCTGCTGGGTTCGCTCGCCCTGGTCGCCGCGCTCTATCACGCCATCAATCACGCGCTCTTCAAGGGGCTGTTGTTCCTGGGCGCGGGCGCTATCCTGCACGGCACGCACGAACGCGATCTGGAGCAGATGGGCGGTCTGCTGCGGCGCATGCCCTGGACCGGCGCCTTCTTCCTGATCGGCTGTCTGTCCATCTCGGCGTTGCCGCCTTTCAATGGCTTCGTCTCCGAATGGCTGATTTTCCAGTCGGCCCTGCAGGCCTGGCAACTTGAAAGCGGGGTGCTGCGCAGCATCATTCCGATCGCCTCGGCGGTGCTGGCGCTGACCGGCGCGCTGGTGGCGGCGACCTTCGTCAAGGTCTACGGCATCGCCTTTCTCGGTCAGGCGCGCTCGCGTCATGTGCGACACGCCCGCCAGGGCGCGGTCGGCATGCGGGTCGGGATGGGTCTGCTGGCGGGGTTGTGCGTGCTGTTCGGCGTCCTGCCGACCCAGGTTATCGCCCTGATCGAGCCGGTATCGGTGCAGTTATTGGGTGGCGGATTGCCCGAGTCGGGCGCCCAGGGCTGGCTGTGGCTGACGCCGATCTCCTCGGACACGGCGAGCTACAGCGCGCCGCTGACCATCCTGCTGCTGGCGCTGATCGCCGGGGTGGCCTTCTGGTGGTTTCTGCGCGGGGTGCCGCGACGCATCCGCCGCAGCGATCCCTGGGACTGCGGATTCGCGCCGCCCTCGCCCCGGATGCAATACACGGCGGCGTCATTCGCGCAGCCGATCCGGCGGGTGTTCGGGCTGCTGTTCGCGATCGACGAATCCCGGCCCGCGTTCGATGATCCGGCACCGCGTTATCGGCTCAAACTGACCGACCGCGCCTGGGCGCTCTTCTATCTCCCGGTGGCGCGCGCCGTCGAAGCGGCCTCGCGGCGGGTGGTGCGTCTGCAATCGGGGAACGTGCGGGTCTATCTCGGCTGGACGCTGGGGACACTGCTGGTGCTGCTATGGGTCATCTCGTGATGCCGGACGGCTTGGTCCTCGCGGCCTGGCTCATCGCCTTCGCGCAGGCGCTGCTCTACGTGGCGCTCGCGCCGCTGCTCGTCGGCTGGGTGCGCAAGGTCAAGGCGCGGCTGCAGAACCGACGCGGCGCGTCGCTCTTTCAGCCCTATGCGGATCTACGCAAGCTGCTGATCAAGGAGACGCGGGTCCCGCATACCGCCTCGCCGCTGTTTCGCATGGCGCCCTACATCGTCTTCGTCGCGACCTGGCTGGCGGCGGCAACCGTCCCGTTGGTGGCGCTCGATCTGCCGGTCGCGCGGATCGCCGACATCATCGTGCTGGTCGGTCTGCTGGCGCTGGCCCGCTTCTTTCTGGCGCTGGCCGGGATGGACGTGGGCACCGCCTTCGGCGGCATGGGCGCCTCGCGCGAGATGCTGATCTCCTCGCTGGCCGAGCCCGCCATGCTGATGGCCGTCTTCACCCTGGCCATGACCGCCCACAGCACCAGTCTGGAGAGCGTCATGAGCCATCATCTGGCCGATGGCTTCGTGCTGCGGCCCTCCTACCTGTTCGCCCTGGGCGCCCTGCTGCTGGTCGCGCTCGCCGAGTGCGGGCGCATTCCGGTAGACAATCCAGCGACCCATCTGGAACTGACCATGATCCATGAGGCCATGCTGCTGGAATATTCCGGCCGGCATCTGGCGCTGATGGAATGGGCAGCGCAGGTAAAGCTGCTGCTCTATGGCGTGCTGATCGCCAACGTCTTTTTCCCCTGGGGCGTGGGCCGGGAGTTCACGCCGCTGGCGCTCGGTCTGGGTCTGCTCGCGGTGCTGGCCAAGCTCGCGCTCCTGGGTGCCGCCCTGGCGACCGCC
This sequence comes from uncultured Thiocystis sp., assembly GCF_903866365.1. Taxonomy (GTDB): domain Bacteria; phylum Pseudomonadota; class Gammaproteobacteria; order Chromatiales; family Chromatiaceae; genus Chromatium. The sequence continues at coordinate 16,278 of NZ_CAIPNF010000466.1, read as the reverse complement.
GAGCACGTGATGGCCAAGATGCGTCTGTTCCGTGCCCCGGCCTTCCTGAATCTGGCGCTGCTGCTGGCCCTGCTCGGTCTGTTGAGCCATGTCATCCTGGAGATCGGCGCATGACGCTCGCCCTCTTGCCGTTGCTGCAACAGTTCGTGCTCTTGCTGGCGGCCCTGGTGATGTTCCTGTCCTTCGTCCTGCTGGCGCAGGCACGCCTCATCTCCGCCATCCATAGCTTCGCCTGGCAGGGCGCGCTGGTGGCGGCGGTCACCCTGACGGTCGCGGTCGCCGGAGAGACGCACCATCTCTATTTCTCGGCCATCCTGACCCTGGCGCTCAAGGCGCTGCTGATTCCCTGGATGTTGCATCGTCTGACCCGCCGGCTGGGACTGGAGCGTCATACCGAGGATCTGCACTGGCCCACCCTGGCGATCATGGCTGCGGTCGTGCTGGTGATCTTCAGCTACTGGCTGGTCACGCCGATGGTGGCGCAGGGTCTCGCCTTCACCCGCAACATCATCGCGGTCAGTCTGGCGGTGGTGCTGATCGGGCTGTTGATGATGGTCGTCCGTCAGCAGGCCGTGGCCCAGGTGCTCGGCTTCATGTCGATGGAGAACGGGCTCTTTCTCGCCGCCGTCTCGGCCACCGCCGGCATGCCGCTGGTGGTGGAACTGGGCGTGGCCTTTGACGTGCTGGTGGCGATGGTGCTGTTCGGGGTTTTCTTCTTTCAGATCCGCGAGAGCATCGACTCACTCGACGTGGACCGGCTCAACCGGCTGACCGAGACCGCCGACCCGGTCGGCGCCAATCCCTTCGCCACGACCGATGAGGTGAGCCAGTGACGCCGCTGTTGCTCACCCTGCTCGCGCCGCTCGTCGGGGGGGTGGCGCTCGCCCTGTTGCGTCCACTGGCCCTGGCCGGCTGGCTGAATCTCGCGGTCTCCGCGCTCACCCTGGGCGGCGCGGTCTGGCTGGCCTGGTCGGTGGCGGTCACTGGCGTCATCGAAGAGATGAGCTTCCGGGTGGACGCCTTCAATGTCTATCTGGTGGTCCTGACCGCCTTCGTTGGCCTGACCACGTCGATCTTCTCGCGGCCCTACATGCGCTATGTCTGTTCGACCGGCAAGCTCGGCACGGGCAGCATGCGGGTCTATCACAGCATGTATCAGGCGTTCATGCTGACCATGCTGGTGGCGCTGACCACCGACAATCTGGGCGTGCTCTGGGTCGCGATCGAGGGGGCGACCCTGGCAACCGTGCTGCTGGTGTCGCTGTATCGCACCCCGGAGGCGGTGGAGGCGGCCTGGAAATATTTCATCCTCTGCGGTGTCGGCATCGCGCTGGCCCTATTCGGGACCGTGTTGACCTATTTCGCCGCCCAGCATGTCGTGGCCGATCCGGGCGCGGGCCTGACCTGGAGCGCGCTTTATGAACGCGCCGACGAACTCAATCCCACGGTGATGCGGATCGCCTTCGTCTTCCTGCTGGTCGGCTATGGCACCAAGGTCGGTCTGGTGCCCATGCATCAGTGGCTGCCGGACGCGCATTCCGAAGGCCCGACGCCCATGTCCGCCGTGCTCTCCGGTTTGCTGCTCAATGTCGCGCTCTATGCCGTGGTGCGGCTCAAGATGCTGGTGGACGGGTCGCTCGCCGGGACCGCGACGCCGCATCTGGCCGGAGCAATGCTGATGGGCTTCGGGCTGGTCTCCTTCACGGTGGCCGGGCTGTTCCTGCATCGCCAGCGCGACATCAAGCGTATGTTCAGTTATTCGTCGATCGAGCACATGGGGCTGATGACCTTCGCCTTCGGACTCGGCGGGCCGCTCGCCACCTTCGGCGCGCTGCTGCACATGCTGGTGCATTCGCTGACCAAGTCGGCCATCTTCGTCACCGTCGGTCACGCCACGCATATCGCCGGCACTCAGGCGATCGATGGCATTCGCGGACTCATCCGCACCCAACCGGCGGTCGGCTGGTCGCTGCTGCTCGGGGTCGTCGCCATCGCCGGCTTTCCGCCCTTCGGCGTCTTCACCAGCGAATTCCTGCTGCTGACCGCCACCATGCAATCGCAGCCCTGGTTCACCTTCGCCCTGGTGAGCGGTCTGGCCATCGCCTTCGCGGGGCTGTTCCGGCATCTGCATCCGATGGTCTATGGCCCCGCGCCCGAGGGTCAGTTGCCGGTTCAGGCCAACATGCTGCCGGTGCTGCTCCATCTGGGTCTGGTGCTGTGGCTGGGATTGTCCATCCCGGATTTTCTCGCCGTCTGGCTGGACCGGGCGACCCAGTTGATTACGGGGACGCATCTGCTATGACCCAATCAGACGGTAGAAGCCCGCTTGCGGGCGACAGTCCTCCGCTGGATCCCGCCGGCTCGTCCGCCAATCGCCCGCAAGCGGGCTCCGACGAACCGTCGGCTCGGATCCGCCGCTTCGACTGGCTGTCCGAGTATCTGGCCCGGCTGGAGGATGAGCATGTCATCGCGCATCGCGGCGATGCGCGGATCCTGGCTCCGGCGCATCGACTGGTGCTGGACCCCGAGGATTGGGCGGTCGCCGCCAAACTGGCGGCGGCGATGGGGATGCGTCACGCCGGACTCTGGGCCGATCCGCTGGATGACGGTCTGAAGGAAACGGACGGGGCCGAGGTGGACGGCGAACCCTGTATCCGCGTCCGTGCCTGTCTGGAGCAGACCGGCGACTATCTGGTGATAGAGACCGATATCCCGCTGAATCGCCCGCTGCTTGACTCCCAGGCCCACATCTATCCAGGCCTGGATCGGCTGGAGCGTCATGCCCATGATCTGACCGGCGTCGTGTTCACGAACCCCTTCGACTCTGCTCAGGGCAAACCGAATACGCGCCGCTGGACCCGTCATCAAGCCTGGCCCGCCGAGCGCTTTCCGCTGCGTCATGATTTCCCGCTGAGCGGCGAGACCGCCCGGCGCACCCCCGCCGACGTGGATTATCCCTTCGTGCGGGTCCAGGGCGCCGGCGTCTACGAGATCCCGGTCGGACCCGTCCACGCCGGCATCATCGAACCGGGTCATTTCCGCTTCCATGCCATGGGCGAGGAGGTGCTGCGTCTGGAACAACGGCTTGGCTACGTCCACAAGGGCATCGAAAAACTCGCGGTGGGGCGCGATCCGGCCGGACTGATTCGGCTCGCCGGGCGGGTCTCCGGCGATTCCACCGTCGCCCATGCCTGGGCCGCCTGCCAGGCCATCGAGCGCGCCAGCGGTTGCGCGGTGCCGCCACGCGCCCTGACCCTGCGCGCGGTCATGGCCGAGCGCGAGCGCATCGCCAATCATCTCGGCGACATCGGCGCCATCTGTAACGATGTCGGCTTTGCCTTCGCCCATGTCCAGTGCGCCCGACTGCGCGAACAATGGCAACGGCGCTCGCGCGAGCTGTTCGGGCATCGTCTCATGATGGACGCGCTCGTCCCTGGCGGCGTCGTCCATGACCTGTCCGCCGACGCCTTTCTGGCGCTGCGCCAGGATCACGCCGCGCTGCATCGCGCCGTCGAGCCGCTGTTCGATGTCGTCGACGATCATCCTTCCCTGGACGACCGGCTCATCAGTACCGGCATCCTGTCGGCGTCGGACGCCCGCGCGCTGGGCTGCACCGGCTATGTCGGCAAGGCCAGCGGGCTCCGATTCGATGTCCGCCGCGACAATCCCTATCCGCCCTACGATGGCGTGCGCGTGGAGGAGTCCGTGGAGACCGAGGGCGATGTGGCCGCGCGGGTGCGGGTGCGCATGGCGGAGGTACGCGGCAGTCTCTGGATGCTCGACCGCCTGCTCGATGCCCTGCCGGAGGGCGAAATCGTCGCGCCCCTCCCCACACCCGCGCCAGGGGCGCAGGGTTTAGGGTTGATCGAGGGCTGGCGCGGCGAGATCCTCTGCTTCGTGCGCTTCGACGCCGCGGGACGCATCGCCCGCTACTTCCCCCGCGACCCAAGCTGGTTCACCTGGCCCGCGCTGGAGCGCCTGATCCTCGGCAACATCGTCCCCGACTTCCCGGTCTGCAACAAATCGGTCAACGGGTCCTATGCCGGGCAGGATCTGTAACATGGTTCGCGCACAGCAAAATCCATCGAACCCCGGACACCCTGGCAATCGCTTGGATCGCCGCCCTCGGAGCCCCGACTCACATGTTTCGAATTCTCAAGCAATCCCTGCGCATCGGCCGCGTCGCCGAGCCGGCACCGGAGCACACAGACATTGAACTCGAACGCATCGGGATTGAGCTGAACCGCCTGATCGACAAACGCTTCCGGTGCAGTTTCGCTATCCGCCAGGTCGATGCCGGATCCTGCAACGGCTGCGAGCTGGAAATTCATGCCCTCAACAACCCTTATCATGATGTGGAGCGCTTTGGCATCCATTTCGTCGCCTCGCCACGCCATGCCGACGCCCTGCTGGTGACGGGTCCGGTGTCGCGCCACATGGAGACAGCGCTGCGCCGGACCTGGCGTGCCATGCCCTCGCCCAAATTCGTGATCGCCGCGGGCGAGTGCGCTTGCAGTGGGGGCGAGTTCGGCGTCTCCTATGCGAGCTGCGGCGCGGTGGAAAACGTGCTGCCGGTCGATATCAAAATCCCCGGCTGCCCACCGATGCCGCTCGATCTGCTCAAGGGTCTGCTCGGGGCGCTGCGGACAACCTGATACCCCGGCACCGCGCTGGTATCCCAACGCGCCGCCAGGTTGGTGCCTTCGCGTCGATGAAGGTGCATCGCTCGCACGAGCGCGGCCATCGGTGCCGCGGCAAATGAAGGGGATTGCGCGCGCGATGAGGTTCCAAGCCGAAATCTTGATACGGTTTAACCGATGGAGGTTTTCATGTCACTTTCGAGCGTTGCACGCTTTGCCGTGCCAGTACTGTTCGGCGCACTGCTCTCGCCCGCGGTCGCCGACGATACATTCTCGATCGCCCAAGCGGAGTACGATCAGGCGCTCGCCCTGTCGCCGGACCTGGAGAACGGTCGCCGGACCTATCTCACCTGTGCCGTCTGCCACCGTCCCGAGGGCTGGGGAACGGTCGATGGCGCCTACCCGCAGATCGCTGGCCAGTCGCGCACCGTCATCGTCAAGCAATTGGCCGACATCCGCGCGCGCAACCGGGACAACCCCTTGATGTATCCCTTCTCCCTGCCGCGCATTCTGGGAGGCCCGCAACAGATTGCCGATGTTGCCGCCTATGTCGCCCAATTGCCGATGACCGCCCACAACGGCCAAGGTCCGGGTGTCGATCTGGAACTCGGCGGACAGCTCTATGTCGAGCATTGCGCCAGTTGCCACGGCGCACGCGGCGAGGGGAACGCGGCCGAGCGCATCCCGGCGGTCGCCGGTCAGCATTACCCCTATACGATGCGGCAGTTCGACGCCATCCGCGAGGGACGGCGAAACAACGCCGACCCGCAAATGCTCAAGCAGACTCATGGCTTCATCGCGCGCGAACAGGCGGCGATCCTGGATTATGCCTCGCGCCTGCCCGTGCCCCCGGAGAAGCTGGCGGCGGAGGGCTGGATGAACCCGGATTTCCCCGCCGATCTCCGCGGCCCCATGGATTTCCCTCCGCTGCCGCCCATGCCGCGCATGCCGCTAGCGCCGCCAGGAATGCTGGAGATGCCTCCCCCGCCCGCGCTCCCGGCTTACCCGGCATCGCCGCCAGAACCTTGAGTCATTGCGATCTCACAGCGATTGCGCCCCGCCTGCTTGGCCCGGTACAGGGCCTCGTCGGCGCGCAGGATCAGTGAATCCAGGGACTCGAACGGGTTGCGGAAGGCGAGTCCCAAGCTGACGGTGATCGGGATCGGCGCTGCACGGTTGACCGCGAAGGCATGCGTTGCGATGGCGGAACGGATGCGCTCGGCATAGCGGCCGGCATCCGTCCGCGTGGTTCCCACCAGAAAGAGCACGAATTCCTCGCCGCCGAACCGCACCGGGATATCCGAGTCGCGGATCACCTGCCGCATGACGGTCGCGACCTGTCTCAGCACCTCGTCACCCGCGGGATGACCATAGGTATCGTTGACGGCCTTGAAATGATCCACGTCGATCATCAGGGCCGACACCAGCGCGTTCTCGTCGCGATCATGAAGACTGCACTGGCGCTCCATCACATCCTGCATATAGACGCGGGTAAACAACCCGGTCAGCGGATCGCGGATGGAGCGTTGATACGCCTCCTTGCGCTTGCTTTCGATGGAGCGGTAGATCATCTCCCGTTCCAGCGCCACCTGGAGCGGCATTGCGATCTGCTGAATGACCTGCTCCTCCTCCGGCGAAACGCCGGTCTCGCGATGAAGATAGATCAAGGCAGCGGCCTCGATGCATTGGCTTTGCGGCGAAAACAGCGGCAGGGTAACCACCAGATCGCCATCCTCGGTGTGGCGACTACAGAAAGTTCCCGCATGCAGCGTGTGGCCCTGGATCGCCGGATCCACGCCTGCGTGGGCCTCGGCCCACTGCGCCTGGGTTTTGCCAAGAAGAGCCAGCACCTCCGGCGGGGCGTCGCCAACCACTCCCGAGAAACGGGTTTCGTGGGAGAGCGTCAACAGGGTGCCATCTTCCAGCCTGGCGTAATAATCGATCCTTGCGACGGGCAGATTGCGGTTGACGACATGGAACAAACGTTCGGCGATATCGCGGAAATCGCGGTACAGCAGCATGGTCTGGGTGATCTCGCGCAGGGTCTGATTGAGATGCGAGAGCCGCTGGATGTCGGTGTTGCCCTGGGCGAAGAGATAGATGCCGCAATCGAGATGTTTCAGCTTGTCCGTCAGATAGGGCACCAGCCGCTCGGGGATGACGGAGCCATGCTGGGCGGCGATGATCTTGACCGGATATTGCTCGATCCGGCTCAACGCATAGTTCAGGATGTCGCGGCTCGGCATGTAGTGTTCGTGAAACGGGCGCAGCGCCTCGAAGTGCGATTCGTCCTGGGCCACCAGCGTGGGACGCGCGGTGAAACCGCCGTAGAGGTCGCTCGAAAAGAGCACCCCGGTGCTCGGATCGAAGGTGCAGAAGGCGCCGGGGAAATGGGCGTAGGGGGTGAAGACGAACCGCAGTTCGCGATCGTCCAGGGTCAGGCGCCAGTCGTGCTGATCCACCAGCCAGAACGGCATCCTGAGTCCATAGTGCTTGAGCAGCGTCTCCGCGCGCCAATGGGTGACGATCACCGCATCCGGGCGTTCCGTCATCTCGTCGATCAATGGGAGCGCGGCGGTGATATCCGGATCCTGATGATGACAGACGAAATAACGGATCCGGGTGAAGGGAATCACCTCCTCGATCTTGCGCAGGGTGCCCGGAAAGGTCAGCCGCGAACCGGGATCGAACAGCACCGATTGGTCGCCCTGTTCGAGCAGATAGACATGGCACTGGAAGACATCGTCGTCGAGCACATGGCCGACCCACCAGACGCGGGGGGCGATCTCCAGTGCGTGCCCGGTATCGGCCTGGTCCAGGTGGGTGAGTTCGGAATTCATCGTCGTCATTGGTCGCGACCGCCTTGAACCGGTGGAAAAGCAAAAAATCACGACCCTGTGACTGACTGTCTGGCCTTGAGCGAATCGTCGTGGCGCTCCAGACAAGTTTCAAATCGGGCGCGGCCGGTTGCCGCCGGACTATCCGCCCGCCAGTTCCGTGGCGGCGGATTCGATCACCCGCGGTTCGGTGAGCGGGTAGGCGGGGATCTTCAGGCTTTGCAGACGTGCCTGATAGGCGGTGCAGTATTCATGATGAAAGGTCAGAAAGAGCGGATGCGCGGCGATCTCCAGAACCTCGGCGATGAAGCGCAGATAGTTGCTCGACTGGCCCATATGATAGGCGGATGGGGCCTCTTGCAAACGCAGTCGCTCGACGCGCGGATCCCACAGCGGAAACACGGCGGGATTGGCGAGATGCAGCACCTTCGCGGCCCCGACAAGCGAACCGAGACAGCCCGCGATCGCGTCGATGGATGCCGCCGGGAGGATCGGCGGCGCGCCCCGCGCGACGTCCAGCGCGCGCGCCGCCGCGGCCAGATGGGCGGTCTCCAGGCGCAGTGCCCGCGGCATCCAGGCATAGGCCAGACTGGCGAGGCGCAGAAAGTCGTCGACCGGGTTGGGCGCGGGAAGCCGGGCGACCGACAGCAGCACCGGATAGGTCCGCAGCAAGGTCGCTTCCCTGGAATGGCTCTCGAAACGACTCCCGCGCACCCGATCGATGGCGTGATAGAGCAATTCGAGATTCATGGGCGGCGATCGTCCCGGCGATCATAGTGTTTGATCTGGCGGCGGACATTGCGCTGAATGATGACGCCCAGGATCGACCATTCCAGACCACTGAGTTCGATCTCGGGATACCGCGGATTCACCGCGATCAGACGTTCGGCACCGCTGTCGTCCTTGAGGTATTGGCGAAACCAGCGCACCCCCTCCACCTCCACGAAGACATAGCTGCGATTCGTGCAGGTATCCGCGGGCTCCACGATCACGATGCAGCGATCCGGAAACTCCGGCGCCATCTCGTCGCCCAGCACTTGCAGCGCATAGGGCTCGTGCAGACTGCAACCCGTGCCGCCAAGATTAGGATCCGCCATGATGAAACCTCATTGATCATTTGAAACCGCATGGGCAAGGATGCGGAGAGATTCAGTCCGAGCCAATGCACCGATCGCGCGGAGCAGGCTGGACGCGACTCAGTACACGAGTGTCGAGCCCGGCAGCAGAATCTCGAACCCCTCGAAGGCTTGCAGGCTGCTCTCCCGCGGCAACTCCAGCAAGGCGTCCGGCTCCAGCGACCAGCGCTCGGACAACGCCTTCAGCGTGTCCGAGGCGTCGACGTTCGCCGCCTCGTCAAGGTCGCTCGCCGTCGCCCTCAGCTGACGCGCGACCCGTTCGGCGACCTGCGGGATCTCGGCCTCGGCGACGACGCTGTCGAGTTGTTTCCGCTCGACGAGCCGCGGCACCTCCCGATACGCATCGGCGCATTGGCTGAAGAACATCAGCCGGCCCAGACCGTGCCGCAGACCCGCCGGAAACGGTCGGTTGCGCGGACCAGGGATTCAGGCGTCATGGCGAATTCTCTCCCCCTCGTTGCGGCGTTGGCGTATTGTCCTGGCGATAAAATAATGGATCGTCGGCGTCTTGGCTGGAATTTTTCGGCAACCTGGCCATCGGGTGCCCGCGCGCGCGATCCTGTTAGAGCTCAAATAGTCCATGATGAAACGAATCATTGCCACCGAAAAGATCCATGGAGATCGGCGCGACTGGCGCAATCTGCGCGACATGCTGCCCTATCTCTGGGAGTTCCGGGGTCGCGCCAGCCTGGCGATCGCCTGTCTGGTGCTGGCCAAGGTCGCCAATGTTGGCGTGCCGCTGGTGCTCAAGGGCATCGTCGACGCCTTCCAGGCGCCCGCGACCCAGACGCTGATCCTGCCGTTTACCCTGCTGCTCGCTTACGGACTGCTCAAACTCAGCTCATCCCTATTCAACGAACTGCGCGACGTGGTGTTCGCGCGGGTGCGCTACCGCGCCATGCGGCGCCTGTCGACGCGGGTGCTGGAACACCTGCACCGCCTCTCGCTGCGCTATCACCTGGAGCGCCAGAGCGGCGCCATCAGCCGCGATCTGGAGCGCGGCACCCGCTCGGTTTCGACCATCCTCAACTATGTCGTCTTCAGCGTGCTGCCGGTGCTGGTCGAATTCGCGCTGGTCTCTGCCATCCTGCTGGGACGTTATGCCCCGTCATTCATGCTGGTCACCTTCGGCACGGTCGCGGTCTATTTCGCCTTCACCTTCGCGATCACCGAATGGCGCATGGACTACCGCCATCGGATGAACCGGCTCGACTCGGAGGCCAACCATCAGGCGTTCGACAGCCTCATCAACTACGAGACGGTCAAGTATTTCGGCAACGAGCGTCTGGAACTGGATCGCTACGACGGCACGCTCGCCCAATGGGAAGAGATGGCGGTCGCCAGCCAGACCTCGATGTCGCTGCTCAATTTCGGTCAGGGCGCCATCATCGCCGTCGGCGTCACGCTGATCATGATCCTCGCGGCCCAGGGTGTGGTCGCCGGTCAGATGAGCGTCGGCGATCTGGTGTTGGTCAATGCGCTGCTGCTGCAACTCTTCATCCCGCTCGGGTTTCTCGGCATCGTCTACCGTCAGATCAAATACGCCATCGCGGACATGGATCTGGTGTTCAAACTCCTGGAGCGCAAGCCCGAAATCGAGAACCGACCGATCGCCCGGCCGCTGGCGCTCCGTCAGGGCGGCATCCGTTTCGAGCGGGTGGATTTTCATTATCAGCCGGAGCGCGCCATTCTGCGCGGCCTGGATTTCAGCATCGAGCCCGGCCAGAAGCTCGCCGTGGTCGGACATAGCGGGGCCGGTAAATCGACCCTGGCGCGGCTGCTGTTTCGCTTCTACGACGTGACCGGCGGGCGCATCCTGATCGACGGTCAGGATCTGCGCGATCTCACCCAGGACAGCCTGCGCGCGGCGATCGGCATCGTCCCTCAGGATACGGTGCTCTTCAACGACAGCCTCTATTACAACCTGGCCTATGGGCGCACCGGCGCGACCCGCGCGGAGATCGAGCGCGCCGCCGACATGGCCCATATCCGCGCCTTCATCGAAAGCCTGCCCGACGGCTGGGAGACGGTGGTCGGCGAGCGCGGGCTGAAACTGTCCGGCGGCGAGAAACAGCGGGTCGCCATCGCCCGCGCCATGTTGAAACGCCCGCGCATCCTCATCTTCGACGAAGCCACCTCCTCGCTCGACAGTCACACCGAGCAGGCGATCCAGCAGACCATGATCGAGGTGGCCGAGAACCGCACCACGCTGGTCATCGCGCACCGACTCTCGACCGTCGTGGACGCCGACCGGATTCTGGTGATGGAACAGGGCCGTATCCGCGAACAGGGCACGCATCGCGAGTTGCTGGAGGCAGGTGGACAGTACGCGTCGATGTGGGAGTTGCAGCAACGCGAAGGGAGCGATGCGGTGGTCTTGCCCGACGCACCTGGCGAGACCATGTCGTCATGAAAGAATTCCGCCAACCGTGCCAGGTCGCACATCCCGTCAGGCCGACCCGCGGCGCGCCACGCGACCATGGGCTTGTGCTCGACGGTTGCGCGCGACTACCATCAGGCCCGCATCGCCATTCACAGAAGACCGCCTTCAGCGGCTCAGCCACCATGAGGATAGACCCATGATTCCACGCATCACCGCCACCCTGGCGGCCCTGGCCTGCTCGTCAGCCGTCTCCGCCGCCACCTTTATGGACGTCGACTGGGCGTCCGCCGCCTGCGCCGCCTGGAATAGCACCCCGGCTCTCACCAATGAACTCGGGGGCGCGGCCTGGGCGGCGAACGACGCCGGGCGGGGCTTCAAGATCATTCAACTCTACCGGAGCAAGTGTGGTGCCGCCTCCAGGGTCGAGCTTGAGATCAGCAACCAGGACGGCAAGGCCCACTGCGCGCGGGGCGGCGCGGTCAAGCACAGTACGCTCGACCCCAAGGTCGACTATCTGATGTATGCCTCCGACGAGGATTGGGCCTGCATGGGCCAGGGCAGCTTTGGCTGCGGCGCCATGGGCGCCATGATGACCGGCAAGCTCAAATTTCAGGGCCCCAAGGCCGAGGCCATGGGCGTGATAGGCCCCTTCGACAGCTTCCTGCTCCTGGCCGGCAAGGTTCCGGGCGACACCTCCTCCTGTCCGAAATAGACCAGGCCCCGCGGATTTCCAGCGGCCACCTCGCGCGGGCCTGACTCTCTGTCACGGTCCGCGCCCGGCTCTCTTCGATTCGCCGAGCCGCCGGGTACAGCGGTTCATCTCCCAAGGCAACTGGATCGGCGGCCTGGCGATGACCAAATTCTTCCGACATCACCTCAACGGTACGACATGCCGCCATCGCGATGACCCCGAACACCACCCGCAGCGACTCCCATCCGCCACTTGACGCTTCCCGTGTCCATGCCATCCTCCGGGCAACGCAGCTCGCGATCCCGCTGCTGACGGTAGCGATCGCGCTGACAGCGGCCCTGATCCTGCTGGCGACCCAGTGGATCTGGCCCGAACTCGTTTGGCGTCCATGGCTTTTACTCGCCGCGTTCCTGCTGACCGGAACGCTTGGCCTGACCGTCGCCTGGATGCGCCTGCGCCGCCAGTTGCTGATCCCGCTGGCGCGGCTGGAACATTCGTTAAGCCGGGTCTGCCAGGGCGAGCAGGGGGCCAGCGAGGCGCTGCGCGAAACCGGCGTGCTCGGGCGCATCGCCCAGGATATTCGCAGCCTGAACGAGGAATTGACCGATCTCTACGAGGACATGGACAACCGGGTCGCGCGCCAGACCATGCGCCTCGCGCAAAAGACCGCCTCGCTCAAGATCCTCTACGACGTGGCCGCCGGTATTCAGCAAACCGAGAGCGTCGAGGAATTGCTGCTACGTTTTCTGCGGGTGCTCAAAGAGATGATCAACGGGCGGGCGGCGACCGTGCGGCTGGTCATGGCCGACGGCTCGCGGCGTCTGATCGGCTCCATCGGCCTGAACGACGATCTGGTGCGCGAGCAGGATATGGCCCCGGTGGATCTCTGTCTGTGCGGCACGGCGCTCACGCCCGGCGACATCGTTTGCGACAAGGATGCCCGCTATTGTTCGCGCATCTATGGCCGGCGCATGTTCAAAAGCTCCGAGATCGAGGTGGTCACGGTACCGCTGGAGCATCGCGACGAACTGCTCGGCGTCTACAGCATCTTCGTCGACCGGCCGGGCGTGACGGCGCGCGAGGACATCATGGATCTGCTCTTCACCGTCGGTCACCACCTGGGCGTCGCCATCGCCAAGCAGCGCTCCGATGCCGAGACGCGCCGACTCTCCATCGTCGAGGAACGCAACTCGCTGGCCCACGAACTGCATGACTCGCTGGCCCAAACCCTGGCGAGTCTGCGCTTTCAGTGCCGGATGCTGAACGATTCGCTGGGCGACACCCCCATCTCCGAGGCGGCCCGCAACGATCTGGCGCGCATCCGTAACGGACTCGACGAGGCCCATACCGAGCTGCGCGAACTGCTCGCCAGTTTCCGGGCACCGCTCGACCGGCGCGGTCTGGTGCCCGCGCTGGCGAAACTCACCAACCGACTCGGCCGCGAGACCGGCGCCCATGTGCTCTTTCAGAACGATTGCCGGCCCTTTGAACTCTCCGCCAGCGATGAACTTCAGCTCCTGCGCATCGCCCAGGAGTCGCTCGCCAACATCCGCAAGCATGCGCGGGCGCACACCATTAGAGTATTGCTGACGCGCGAGCCCGATGGCCGGCATGTCCTGCTGATCGAGGACGACGGGGTTGGATTCAGCACCCCGTCCGATGGCGCCCGTCCTGGCGAATGCATCGGTCTGTCGATCCTGGAGGAGCGCGCGCGCCGCATCGGCGCGGAGCTGTCCATCGAGAGCGATCCGGGGGAAGGCACCCGCGTCGAGGTCATCTTCGAGGTCAACCGGCGCGCCGCGCGCCCTGTGCTGGAGCCGGTCCGATGCGCGTCTTGATGATTGACGATCACGCCCTTTTTCGCTTCGGACTTCAGGAATTGCTGGAGCGACGCGGCATCGAGGTCATCGCGGTCGGGGACGCCTCGGCCGGTCTGCGGCGGGTCGCCGAGACCAGTCCCGATGTCATCCTGCTAGACATGCGCATGCCGCAACTCTCCGGTCTGGAGTTGCTACGTCAGATCCGCGCGGTCCATCAGCGCATGCCGATCGCCATGCTGACCACCAGCGCCGAGGAGCGCGACGTGATCGACTCGTTGCAAAGCGGCGCGCAGGGCTATCTGCTCAAGGACATGGAACCGGATGCCCTGATCGCCGCCCTGGGCGAGATCGTGCGCGGACGCACCGTGGTCGCGCCGGAGCTTGCCAGCGTGCTCGCCCGGGCGGTCCAGGGCGAGGCGCGGGTCGCGCGGGCCGAGAGCGGCATCGCCGACCTCACCCCGCGCGAGCAGGAAATCCTCTGCCATCTCGCCGAGGGACAGAGCAACAAGAGCATCGCGCGCCGGCTCGGGATCTCCGATGGCACCGTCAAGCTGCATGTGAAGGCGATCCTGCGCAAACTAGAGGTCCATTCGCGGGTCGAGGCGGCGGTGATCGCAGTCGAGCGGGGGTTATGCGAAAGAGAACCCGGGCGTTTGTGACACGGTTTTCCCGAAATCACTGACGCACTTCAACAAATACTGTTGACCATGATCGCTTGCGCGGACTATCGATTTTGCTTGGAAGGTAGCGGCAAACGCCCAAAGACACGACGAATATTTTTCCTCACCAACCGCATCGCAAAGATGGCGGAGGGCCAGAGATCGTCGACAGCAAAATGTGCAAACTCGGACACGCCCCGCAATGAGCCGAGCCAGGCGCCCAGCGAGAGAGATCCTTTCCGTCGGTGGGCGCGCATGGCATCGAGATCCTTGTCCTCGACCAGCCAGCGACGCCCCCAGAAGGGTTCGACGGACGGAAGACTCTGACCCGTCAGGTCCAGGTACAGTGCCCTGACAACATCAAAACCATGTTGATCGACAAATAGCCGGAAAGTGGCACCGATGCGTGGATTGACATCCAACAATTTCCAAAGTCCATCTCGATTGTCGTAGCAAAAGTCAGTGTCAACGACACCCTGGTAGCCAGTTGCCGCCACGACTCGGGAGATACTGTCAATCATGGCTTGACTGGGCGCGCAAACACCAAGCGTTGTCACGCCGCCATCAATGGGAAGCTGGCGCAACTTGTGGCCAGTGATTGCGAATCGACAGTCCCCGACTCTATCGAAGTAGGCATTCAGCATCCAGGTGTCTTGAGTATCCCCGGGAATAAACTCTTGCAGAGCAAGATTCTTGATCCCTGGCTCATCTAATTCCGCGTAAGCGTCCCTCAATTCGGATAGCTGGTGCACGACTGCCATGCGTCGCCCGGTGCGGTGCATCAGTCGATCAGGATCGATCGCTTTGACAATCAACGGGAACTGGAGACCAGGCCCCTCGCGCAGCGCCTCCTCAACGGAATCCGGAAAGAGCGTCTCGGGCGTGGGAACATCTTCGGTTTTGCAGAGGCGATACAGAGATTCCTTACTGTAGAGGCGAGGTACCGCCCCAGGCGCGGGCTGCGGAAACAGAAACCACTGCGACAGCAAATCCCGATATTGCTCAACGAAAAGGCTGCGCGTATCGAAGGTTGGTAACAAGATCGATTTTTGGCCAATCTTGCGCCCCACGCCAATGAGGAATTGCGCGGAGTCATCCGGGGGACTTGACTCGAAGTCCCATGCGAATCGTCCCGCGCAATACCGCGACTTCATGGCAAGGGCATCGGGTTCATGATCAATACAAAAAACCTGAACCCCCATGCGCCCCAGCGTGCGTACAATCGCCAGCGAACAATAACTTTCCGCACGAAAGACAACCACCGGGGTGGCTGCGGAAAAGTTTGACATTGGTTTATGTGCCATTGCGGATGCCTTGGTTGCTAGAGTGAACCACCTTGGTTGCGGATGAATCACAAGTCAGATCCGCCCCGCGTCCTGTCAATGTAAGCGGTTGGGAAACTACACCATCCGCATGGACTCAAACTCTTACCGACTGATGCGTCAGTTGCGAGTCTCGAACGTGCCACCATGTCTCCAATCGTCGCATATTTTGGAGCGGGAATGGCGATCTGTCAGCCTGGCCACGCGCTCCAGGACCAACTCCGAGCGGACGGCATGATCGGCTCGATGAGCCGCAAGGGCAACTGCTGGGACAATGCTCCGACCGAGAGCGGGTTCAACAGCTTCAAGTACGAGCGGGTCTTCGGGGAGCGCATCTCCACTAGGGAGACGATGAAGGCGATCGCCTCCGAGTCCATCGAGGTATTTTACAACCGCAAGCGTCTGCACTCCACCTTCGTGTACACCTCACCGGTTCAGTTCCTGAAAGACTCGATCGGCACTCAGCGGGGAAAAACTGGTCGCATGAGCACACCCCTTTGGAAGACGAAAAACCGAGGGAACCTCAATCCGCCTACTCAACCCCCTTTCTGTGCGGTAGATCGCGTTCATTACGAATGTTTTAAGCCACAATATTGATGAATGAATAAAGGCATAAAAAACAATCGCCAGAACTCTTTTATTTACGCCGAACTAGGGCGTGTCATCAATTGTAGTTGTGTGGGAATATTGTCGCCCGACCACTTCAAAATGAACGAGGAGCCCGGATGACTCAGCGTCGCTATGCCCTGCGTGACGATCAATGGGAGCGGATCAAGAACCTCCTGCCTGG
>NZ_CAIPNF010000465.1 GCF_903866365.1 uncultured Thiocystis sp. | reverse complement strand
GGAAAATCTGACTTCCTTACAGGGAAACCCTGTATTGACTGCGCTTGGAGTGCGACTATTGGTTTCACCTCTTTGCGGCAGATCCCCTCAACTACCTGATTTCTTGGTTTTTCTTTCCAAATTGAACTGAACCAGTGCCGCGCGTTCTGGTAGCGGTCATCGGGCTCCTTGGCCAGCAGACAGAGAATGACGCGGGCCAGCGGGTCCGGCAGCCAGGGGAGCCGCTGGCGCGGCGAGATCGGATCCTGGGCCAGATAGGCATGGATGAGCGCGAGCGGATCGGACGCCTGGAACGGCGGCGTGCCGGTGACCAGGGCGTAGAGCGTCAACCCCAGCGAATAGAGATCGGTCCGATAATCGACCGGCCGGTTCATGCGCCCGGTCTGCTCCGGCGACCAATAGGTTGGGACGCCGGTCGACCGGCGATGCTGGGCGAGCCCGGATGGCTCCTCAGCGAAGGTGGTCGACTGGGCGTAGTCGAGCAGCCACAGCCGGTCATCCTCGGGTCCGATCAGGATGCGGTCGGGATCGATGGTGCCGTGGATGACGCCGCGCGCGTGGATCGCCGCGAGGAGCCGCGCCAGCGACTCCCCGATGGCCAGCAATCGCGCGAGATCGACTTGGCCCAGGAGCCCGGCATCGGTCAGTGACCGGCCGCCGGGGTCCGACAGGATCAGCTCGGTTCGTTCCGGATCGAAACGGATCAGGCGCGGGCAACCCGCGACCCCCCTGCAAGCGCTCCAGGATGCGTCTCTCGTTCTCCAGCGCCGCAAACCTCGCGTCCGATTCGGCTTCGCGAGTCGGTCGTTTGATCAGCAGGGGACCATCCGCCGGGTCGAAACGCCGGACCCAATCAATGCGCGACGTCCGCTCCTCTCCCGATTCAGTCATGCCAGCCTCCGGACCGATCGCGTCGAGTGCGAAAGAGTCAGAGTCTGGCGCGGGCCAGCGAACGAGACGGGAGTAAGGTCACTTGATTCGTGCGAGTTGGACATCGATGCGACTGGCGCGCCACCAGACTGGCATTGATCCAGGTTGCGCCCTTCCCGCCGTGCCACATCCGGACGCGGATTGTGCTGTCTACATTGGCGGACATCAATCTCCGATACCCTCATCGTGAATGAATCTCCAGCGCGCACTGGTCTTTGTCGAATTCGGTCAGATTCGGTCAGATCTCGTGGGTTGCCCAGGTGCCATCGCTCTGAAAAGCTATTCATGGATCGAAGTTCGTTCGTCGTGGATCCATTAATCATTCATTCTGATTGGGTTAGGGTTTGCTGGATACTCATTCAGAGGACTTATCGGCGCCCTCGCGATTAGGGTGGTGTCATTATTGTTGGATCATAACATTTCTTTATTCCTGAAGAGACGAGAGCCAGACCAGGGCGTTTTTCTGGTCAAAACAATCCTGCCGTCCCTGACGCATACTCTGGAAAATCAAATGAAAAAACGATTCTTGCCTGTCTGGACGCTCGCCCCTGCCCTCATTGTTGGCCTCGCCGTAGGCTCGGTCTGCGCCAAAGGCACAGGCACGACACCCAGTGGGCAAGCGCATGAGACAAGGCAAAAGGATTGCGTCTCGACCCCTCCAGCAGGCGGCGCCACCGCTAAATCGCCTCAACAGGCCCTGTCTCAGGTCTGCGATGATTCCGCAATGACCATGAGCTCTCCTCCGTCGGGCCGTACCGCCGCCAAGATGCCTTCCAGGCCCAGCGTCGACGCCCATCATCCAGACCTGTAGCAAGCGGAGTCGATGACCGCTCGACAGGCCGCGCGCGCCCCTGCTCGCGGCGTTCACCATCCTGTTCGGCACTCGACACCTGGACGCCAGCGAGCGCCACGAGGGGATGGTGGCCGTGATCGCCTTCGATACCATCGTCAATCTCGTCGCTTTCATGGCCGTGGGGCTGTTCGTGATCCTGGGTTTTTGGGGCATTGGCAGCGGTCCAGGGCTGCCGTCCCTGGCGGACAACCCGCGGCTGGCGTCCCTGTCGAAGCCGTTGTTCGCGCCCGGCATCGCCTCTTTGCGGAACTGGGTGGCCATCTCCGTGCTGGCCGGTCTGGCGATCAGCATGGCCAGGTGGAGGCGGACACCTTGATGAAGAGTGACCCAGGGGGAAACCGTTATGTCCGATCAAGTCGATGTCGCCGTCCTTGGGGCGGGTCATGCCGGGCTGAATGCCGTCAAGGAAATCCGTCGGGTTACCGACCGCTATCGGTTAATCAACGGCGGTAGCTTGGGAACAACCTGCGCGCGGGTCGGCTGCATGCCGTCCAAGGTCGCCATCCACCTGGGCGAACTCTATGCCATGCGCAAGCAATTCCAGCGCTACGGCATCGATGGCGGCGAATCCTTGCGGATCGACGAGACGAGCGCGCTGGAGCGTCTCCGCGACCTGCGCGACACCTTCGTCGATCTGGTGCTCGCCAATACCACCGACGAGATGGAGGACGAACTCGTCGATGGTTATGCACGCTTCATTGACCCGCACACGATCGAAGTTGGCAACCGAACCATCCGCGCCCGCGCCTTCGTGATCGCGACGGGGGCATCGAGCGTCGTGCCGGTTGAGTGGCGGCATGCCTTCGGCGATGCCACCCTGACGGCCGAGGATCTCTTCGAGTTGGAACGCCTGCCCAAGTCGATCGCGGTGATCGGGCTGGGGCCAATCGGCGTGGAGCTTGGTCAAACCCTGCAACGTCTCGGCGTGGAGGTGGTGGGGATCGAAGCGGGGACCGCCCTGGCCCGGCTGGAGGATCCGGTCATCAACCAGGCCGCCGTCGAGATCCTGCAACGCGATTTTCCCCTCTGGCTCGGCGAGCCGGCGCGCATCGAGCGCGCGGAGGCCGGGGTGCGCGTCCGCACCGGCGATCGGGAGCGCGTGGTCGAGAAACTGTTGGTCGCGATCGGGCGCCGCGCCAACCTCGCGGACCTCGGGCTGGACCGCATCGGTTGTCCGGTCGACGCCCGCGGCGTGCCGCTGTTCGACGCCCGGACGCTCCAGATCGGGCAACACCCCATCTTTATCGCGGGCGATGCCACCGACGGGATCGCGAACTTGCAGAGCGCCGCCGAGCAGGGCCGAATCGCCGGTTACAACGCCTGCCACGAGGAGCACCGTCACTATGAGCGCCGCACCCCGATGGCCATCGTCTTCAGCGATCCGAACATCGCCTCCGTCGGCGTCCCCTGGTCCGAATTGGATCAGAGCCAGGTCGTGCTTGGCCAGCAACGCTTCGGCCCGGTCGGACGCGCCCTCATCCTCGGCCAAAACCGTGGGCTGCTGCATCTCTACGCGCACCGTCGAACCGGCGTGGTTTTGGGAGGCGCCATGATCGGTCCGCGTTGCGAACACCTGGCTCATCTGCTGGCCTGGGGTGTTCAACAGCGCTTGACCGTGGATGAGATGCTCCAGATGCCCTTCTACCATCCGGTCATTGAGGAGGCACTACAGGATTGTTTGCACGGTCTGGCGAGGAAGCTCGAATGACCCGCCAGCAAGGGGTGGAGACGAAACAGAAGTGTCACGAGGGCGTCAATGGATACGCAAGGATCAACACTCTCCATCGATCTGGCGATCGTGGCGAGACCTTGCGCTTTGCGCTTGGGCGATCGAACCGTGTCGCGTTTAGCAACTTAGGCCAACGCATCGTCCGAACGGGATGCACTGGCAAGAGCGCCCGACATCCGGCCGAGCACCGCTTCGACGCTGACCAGGATCTTGCCGATCGGAGGCGTGTCGGTGCTGTCGATCATCACCGCGTAGGGTTTTTCCCTCTCGCTCAGGCATTGCCGGAGCGCAAGCTGACGTTCCAGCACCGCGAGATCGGCCTCGGAGGCATCTTCTCCAAGGGCGAGCCGACGTCTCAAACGCTCGCGCAGGACCTTGATCGGGGCATCGAGCGCCAGGATCGCGAATGCCGCCCGGTGTTTGCGCGCGCGAGACGCATGAAGCGCTCGCGGCGCTCCCGCGCAATGAACGTGGCGTCCACGAGCACGCCATAACCGTTCGCGAGGATGGCGTCGGCCAGTCGATGGAGCCGGTCATAGGTCCAGTTCGTGGCGCTTGGAAAGTAAATTCCGGAATCGACGCCGGACAGGGTGCGCGCCGTTTCGTCCAGACCGAAGAGACGCTTGCGTTCCACGTCCGAGCGCAGATGGATCAGCGGCAGCGCCTCGCGCAACCGATAGGAAAGACGGCTTTTCCCGGAACCGGACACCCCGCAGACGATCAGCAGATGTGGATGACGCGGCTGGGTATAGGACTCGGCAAGCGTCAGATAGCAGGTGCAAAGGTGTCGTTCCGCGGACGCCGCAGCGGGATCCAGGTCGCCCTGTTCCAGCCGGATTGCCAGCACCTTGGCCCTGACCATGGCGCGGTAGACCTGATAAAAATCCAGCACATCCAACGTGCCGTAATCGCCGCTGCGTTCCAGATAGCGGTTGAGAAACAGCCGCGCGAGCCCAAGTTCGCCGGCCTGCTCCAGGTCCATGACGAGGAATGCCACCTCGCTGGCGGTATCGATCCAGCGCAGATTGGGATTGAACTCGATGGCGTCGAAGATGCGAATCTCGCCATCGACCAGTGCGATATTTCCGCGATGCATGTCGCCATGACACTCGCGCACATGCCCCTGTCGCCGTCGCTCTTCGAGCGTTGGGGTCAGCTCACGAAAACGCTCGTGGGTCCAGATTTCGAGCCGATCGAGTCGCGTCAGGTTTTCGGGGGTGACGCCGCGCGCGCGAACCTGCGCCAGATTTTCCAGCATTGGCGCCAGTACCGCCTCCGGCGAGCCGAAGTCAAGCCGGTGATCGGCCACCGGAATGCGCGCATGAAAATCCGCGACCTCCTCGGCCAGACGGATCATGAGGCCGTCGGTAAGCGGTTGCCGATCAAGTAACGCCGCTTGGGGGAAACGACGCATTTTCACCGCGTATTCCAGCACTGGCCCCGCGCCGCCGATGCGGGGCGTCGTTGGCGTCCCGGTCACGGCGACGACGTCAAGATACAGATCCTCCGCCAGCCGCCAGTTGAGCCGCAGTTCCTCCTCGCAGAAATGACGGCGACGCTCCAGGGTCGAAAAGTCGAGAAAGCCGAGATCGAGCGGCTTTTTGAGCTTGTAGGCGAAGTCGCCGGCCAGCAGCACATGCGAGATATGGGTCTCGATGTGCTCGACAGGATCGGCTGGATGCGGATACGCCTCCGGCCGCATCAGAGCCACGATCAAGCGTGAAAAATCATTGGCTTCCATGGGACGGCTACTCTCGGCCAGGAGGGACTGAAGTATCGCAGGATCCGGCCCGCGCATCGCGACCGCAGGCGAATGGAGCGAAACCGAACCTGAATTGTTGAACTATCGTCATGGGGATGGGTAAGATCGCAACAACCGCCCATCCCTTCCATTTAAGTTTAGAGAGTTCCATGTCAATCGAACGAATCGTTTTTGCCGTTGCCGGCGCTTTCATCCTGATCTCCGTGCTACTAGGGATGTATGTCAGTCCCTATTGGCTTTGGTTCACTGCCTTTGTCGGCGCCAATCTGTTGCAGTCCGCCTTCACCGGCTTCTGCCCGCTGGCGCTGATTCTGAAGAAGATGGGGAAGGAAAGCGGGAGAGCGTTTTAGCTCGAAAGCGACCGGCGACCAAGTAAAGGTGGCCTACTCGTCATCCTCCACCGGCCGCGCCCAAAGGTCGTGGTCGCCCGCTTCCGTCACCTCGACCTCGATAAAATCGCCGAGGTCGATCTCCCATTCCCCTGGAATGATCACCTCGCCGTCGATCTCCGGCGCATCGGCATAACTGCGCGCGACGATGGCGTCTTCGGTGACCTCGTCCACCAGCACGGTGAGTCGCTGCCCGATGCGCGCGACCAGCTTCTCGCGGCTGATATCCGCCTGGACGGCCATGAAGCGTTCCAGCCGTTCCTGTTTGAGCGACTCGGGCACCGGGTCGGGCAACGCATTGGCGGCGGCGGCGGCGACCGGCGAGTAGGCAAAACAGCCGACGCGGTCCAGCCGGGCGGCGCGGAGAAAGTCCAGCAACGCCTCGAATTCCGCCTCGGTCTCGCCGGGGAAGCCGACGATGAAGGTGCTGCGCAGCACCAGCTCCGGGCACTGTGAGCGCCAGCGTTCCAGTCGCTCCAACACTTTCTCGGTCGCCGCGGGGCGGCGCATGGCCCGCAGCACGCGCTCGCTGCCATGCTGTAACGGCATGTCCAGATAGGGCAGGATCAGGCCCTCGCCCATCAGCGGAATCAGCTCGTCGACATGCGGATAGGGATAGACATAGTGCAGCCGAATCCAGGCGGGCAGATCGCTCAAGGCGCGCGCCAGCTCGGTGAGATGCGTTCTGAGCGCCCGCCCCTTCCAGATGTCGGTACGATGACGCCGATCGACGCCATAGGCGCTGGTGTCCTGCGAAATGACCAGCAGTTCGCGTACCCCGGACTCGACCAGGCGGTGCGCCTCGTCGAGCACCTCGCCGATCCCCCGACTGACCAGATCGCCGCGCAGACTGGGGATGATGCAGAAGCTGCAACGATGATTGCAGCCCTCGGAGATCTTGAGATAGGCATAGTGTCGGGGCGTGAGCTTCACGCCCTGTGGCGGCACGAGACTGATAAAGGGATCGTGCGGCGCCGGCAGTTGGGCGTGGACGGCGGCCATGACCTCGTCCAGCGCATGCGGGCCGGTGATGGCCAGCACCTGGGGATACGCCTGACGCACCAGCTCGGCGCGCGCGCCCAGACAGCCGGTCACCACCACCTGTCCGTTCTCGGCCAGCGCCTCGCCGATGGCGTCCAGCGATTCTTCCACCGCAGCATCGATGAAGCCGCAGGTGTTGACGATCACCAGATCGGCGCCTTCATAACTCGGCTGGATCCCGTAGCCCTCGGCGCGCAGTTGGGTGAGGATACGCTCGGAGTCGACCGTGGCCTTGGGGCAGCCAAGGCTGACGAAACCGATGTTCGGGGGATTGGTGCTTGAATTTTGCAACGAAGTCGTCCATAGATATCGCCTGATGATCCTGTAAGGATACTCGAGTCAGCGCCAATCGATCGCCAACACAGAAGACTCCGGCCTCTCGCCAGGGGAACGGAGACCACGAGAAACACGGGGCGGACTGAAAATGAAAAGCTGTAACCTCTGCAAATACAGTACCGTTTGCAACGACCTGCCAGGCATCTGTATCTTGCTTCCCTACGTCGCCATCGCGGTCGTCGTGGTTTCGCTCGGTTATCTCTTCGTGACCCAGGAGCTGATCTAGTGCCGCAGCGCCTAAGTCTTGGCAGCCAGCCTGCTTCCTTTCACCAGAACCTCGCCGCCGTCCTTCAGCCATGACCATCCTTCTCGCCAATCCCCGCGGTTTCTGCGCCGGCGTCGACCGTGCCATCGCCATCGTCGATCGCGTCCTCGAACTCCATGGCGCGCCCATCTATGTCCGTCATGAAGTGGTGCATAACCGCTACGTGGTCGAGGATCTGCGACAGCGCGGCGCCATCTTCATCGAGGATCTGGCGGAGGTTCCCGACGGCGCCACCCTCGTCTTCAGCGCCCACGGTGTCCCTCAACAGGTGCGCCAGGATGCTGAAGCGCGCGGGCTCCGTGTCTTCGATGCCACCTGCCCTCTGGTCACCAAGGTACATCTGGAAGTCGCGCGGCATTGCAAAAACGGCATCGCCGTCGTCCTGATCGGACATCGCGGACACCCGGAGGTCGAAGGCACGCTGGGTCAGTGTCTCGGCAGCGGTGGCGCCATTCATCTGGTGGAAACCGCCGACGAGATCGCGGGGCTCGACATCCCCGATCCCGAACGCCTGGCCTATGTCACCCAGACGACCCTCTCGGTGGACGACAGTCATGCGATCATCGAGGCCCTGCGGGCGCGTTTCCCCGCCATCCAGGGACCGAAAAAGAGCGATATCTGCTACGCCACCCAGAATCGGCAGGACGCGGTGCGCGAGCTTGCCAGCCGCTGCGATCTGCTGCTGGTGGTCGGTTCGCCCAACAGCTCCAACTCCAATCGGTTGCGCGAATTGTCCGAGCGGCAGGGCTGTACCGCCTATCTGATCGACGGTCCCGAGGATATTCGCCGCGACTGGCTCGATCGATCTCCGCGCATCGGCCTGACCGCGGGCGCATCGGCGCCCGCGATCCTGGTGGAACAGGTCATCGCCAGGCTCCAGGAATGGGGCGCGGACGGCATCGAGGAACAGGACGGCATCCGCGAGCAGGTTGTGTTTCCGCTCCCGCGCGAACTCGTCGCGGACACCTCCGCCACCCTGGAATAGACAGGGGCGGCTAGCGGATCGACGTCAATCAACACCCAGTAGACGGAGGATCGACGCGATGAACGAGACCCTGATCATCGGCGGTGGCATCATCGGACTCCTGACCGCCCGCGAACTCCTGCATGCCGGGTCAACCGTCACCCTGATCGAAATGGGCGAGACTGGCCGCGAATCCTCCTGGGCCGGCGGCGGCATCGTCTCGCCGCTCTATCCCTGGCGCGCGCCCGACTGCGTCACCGCGCTGGCCGCCTGGAGCCAGCGCGCCTATCCCGCGCTGGCCACCGCGCTGCATGACGAAACCGGCATCGACCCGGAACTGACCTCCAGCGGCCTGCTGATCCTGGAGACCGAAGCGCTGACAGAGGCGCTGGCCTGGGGCGAGAGTCACGGACAGCGAATCGAGGTCATCGACAGCGTTTATCTCCATGAGACCGAGCCCGAGTTGGGTCCGCGCCCTCCCCACGCGCTCCTGATGCCCGAGATCGCGCAGATCCGCACCCCGCGCCTGGCCAAGGCCGCCCGCCGGTCGCTGGAGCAGCGAATCCCACTGCGCGAACAAGAGGAAGTGCTCGAACTTCTCGTCGAAGGCGGCCGCGCCGTCGGGGTTCGCACCTCCAAGGGTGCCATTCACGCCGATCGGATCGTCATCTGCGCGGGCGCCTGGACCGCCAAATTGCTCGAACAGCTCGGCAATCCGCCCGACATCGAGCCGGTGCGCGGTCAGATGATTCTTTTTTATGCCAAGCCCGGATTGGTCAATCACATCGTGCTGTTCAACGAGCGCTACATCATCCCGCGTCGTGACGGTCGCGTGCTGCTCGGCAGTACCCTGGAGCACACCGGTTTCGCCAAGACCACGACCGCCGAGGCCAAGGAAGAACTCTATCGCGCCGCGATCGAGTTGTTTCCGCTTCTCCGGCGTACCCCGATCGAGGACCACTGGGCGGGACTGCGTCCCGGATCGCCGAGCGGCATTCCCTACATCGGCGCCTATCCGGGAATTGAAGGACTCTTTTTGAATGCCGGCCATTTCCGTAACGGCCTGGTGACCGGCCCCGCCTCTGCCCGACTTGTCTTGGACCTCATGCTGAATCGCGAGCCGATCGTCGACCCCGTGCCCTATGCCATGAATGTCGAGCGCGCCTGACTGATCCGCGGCTGAATGGTACGGACACCGCGTCAGGGGATCGAGCGCGGCGCTGTCGGCAAGCACCGGCTAACCGAGCCGCGCTAGCGCTTCGCTGCTCAAGTTCCGAGACCGGGGCCTCCTCGTTGTCGTTGTCGTTGTCGTCATCGAATATTCGCCATGTCGAGACCGCGATCACGACAACGACAACGACCTGAGACGGTCTTGGGACTTTCGCACAGTTGCACTAGCGCCTTTCTTTACTGATTTTTTCGCTTCGGACACTTTTTGCAACGCTTCTGATCGAGGTATTTCTTACAGCATTTGTCGGATTTCTTGCTCATTTCGAACCTCACGCGCTGTATACCGGCGACTCAGGCCGCGCTCGTGGTCGACGCGGTTCCCGCCGCCGATCCCATCTGTTTCGCGAGGCTCGCCAGTTCGTTATCGATCATCAAAAGAGACTGTCCCTGATCGCCGAAGAGACGCACGCGACCGAGGATGTCATTGACCGTCGCCTCTTCCTCGATCTGCTCGGTGACGAACCACTGGAAAAAGATATGGGTCGCATGATCCTTTTGCGACAGGGCGAAATCGACGATGTCGTTGATCGCGGCGGTCACCGCTCGCTCATGCGCGAGCGTGCTCTCGAACATCTTGAGAACCTCGGTCTCCACCGTCGCGGGCGCGGCGACCTCGCCCAATCGCACGGGCGCATCCTGGTCGATCAGGTAGCGATACATTTTCATCGCGTGCGTCAGTTCCTCGCCGTATTTGGCAAAGAACCAGGCAGCCACTCCCTTCAGGTTCATGCCTTCCGCCTGCGCCGAAAGCCCCAGGTAGAAATGCGCGGAATACATCTCACGGTTGATCTGGGTGTTGATGCGCGTTGCCATCTCTTCGGAAATCATCGATTCGGGCTCCTGGCCGTCGAGCGGATTAGCGGACGGGCCACCGTTTGAAGTTGCGGTAATGCAGCTAAACTTGTCACCGATCGAACAAAATTCAAGCGGGCTGCATGGGTCGGCATTGGAACATGAATGGTCGTCGCTTTCGGTATAATCCTTCCAGCAAACCTTATGCCCATGCCTGCGCTCCGCCGCGATCTCCAGCGCACGGCGACACACCACCCCTCCAGTCATGCAGAGACGGACCATGCCCAGCGCACCCAGCAAAACGCTCGAAATCTTTCCCAACCCGCAAACCGAGCGCGACTATACCGTCCGCATTCGAGTGCCCGAGTTCACCTGTCTGTGCCCTAAGACCGGTCAGCCCGATTTCGCGGAATTGACCCTGGAGTACGTCCCCGACCGGGTCTGCGTCGAACTGAAATCGCTCAAGACCTATGTCTGGTCCTATCGCGACGAGGGCGCGTTCCATGAGGCGGTGATCAACCGCATCCTGACCGACCTGATCGAGGCGGTCGAGCCGCGCTTCATGCGTCTGACCGCCGATTTCAATGTCCGCGGCGGAATCTATACGACCGTGGTGGCCGAGCATCGCGCCGCTGGCTGGCAGCCGCCGGTTCCGGTGCAGCTTCCCTGATCGGGATCCACTGGCCTGCCAGGGCGTCGTCACAATCTGGGATTGCCGAGTTGCACTCCGCGATTCCCGGTCCAGTCCCAGGGTGATTGGCGAGACGCGGGTTACTCCATGATGTCCAACTGAATTCCCCGTTCGTTCAAGGCCTCGCCGAGCGGCGCCAGAGAACGCTGGAACCGAGGTTGCCAGCAGTCGGTGCCGGTGGAGACATGATCCAGCGCGCCCTGGATATGGAACGCTTTCTGATAGCCCTCGGTGCGGAAGACCTCGCGTCCATCGGCATCGAAAAAACCAGGGCTCGGGGTGAATTCGACGGCGAGTTCGGCGGCCCAGTCGCGCGTCGGGAGTTCGCGTCCATCCGGCGTCTGCAAGGGCTCATGGGAGTAAGGTGTCCAGGATGACCGCATCGAAGGCGCTCAGCGAGTTGCTCTTCCTCGGTAGAGCCGGTCAGCGCGGTGACGGTTGAAGTACCGCCCTGAAACACGGTGGTGACGTCGTCGAAGTAGCCGGCGCCCACCTCCTGCTGAGACGAGACGAAGATGCGCCCCTTCTCGCGCGCGGCGAATTCCGGTCCCTGGACCTGCTCGACATAATCCTGGACCTGCTCGACATCATGGCGCAAGCCTTCCCCACGGGCAGAGTTGTAGGCCAGGTCGTACATGTTGAACCACTTGCCATGGATACCCACTAGCGTGATGAACGGGTACTTGTAGCCCCTGTCCGTTAGTTCGTCCTGAAAGCGCGCGATGATGGCTCTTTTTTATGGAGGATGACAATTATCAATGAACGCCAATCCCGAAGCGATTCGCCACGAACTGATGGAGCGTGGCCTCGCGCGCGCCGAACTCGATCCAGATCCGATCCGACAGTTCCAGCAGTGGTTCGAGACGGCCATCGGTACCGATCTGCCGGAACCGAATGCCATGAGCCTCTGCACGGTCGATGCGAGCGGGCAACCTTCCGTGCGCACCGTTCTGCTGAAACTCTATGACGAACAGGGGTTCGTCTTTTTCACCAACTACGGGAGCCGCAAGGCACGCGAGATCGACCGCAATCCGCGGGTGGCGCTTCTGTTTCCCTGGGTGGCGCTGGCCCGGCAGGTGCAGATCACAGGACGCGCGGAGCGCATCCCGACTGCCGAATCGCTGAAATATTTCGTCTCACGTCCGCGCGGGAGTCAGATCGGTGCCTGGTCATCGCCCCAGAGCGAGGTCATCGGTTCGCGCTCGCTGCTGGAGGCCAAGGTGGCCGAGATCGCGCGGAAATTCGCTAGGGGCGAGGTACCGCTGCCGGATTTCTGGGGCGGATATCGGATCGTGCCCGAGACGATCGAATTCTGGCAGGGGCGCGAGAGCCGGCTGCATGACCGGTTCCGCTATCGGCGGTGCGAGGAATCCAGGGATTGGCGGATCGACCGCCTCGCGCCGTGACAACAGATTGAAACCGTGAGCATTGCCATGCTTGATGCGCTGCTGTTGGTGAGCTGGGCAAACGGTGTCCCGGTGGCGGCGCGTTTACTGCTTGGCGAGCGCTGGGCATCGCCGGTCGATGGTGGCGCAGTTTTTTACGATGGACGCCCCTGGCTCGGTGCCTCCAAGACCTGGAGGGGATGGATCTCCTGCGCACTGACAACGCCATTCGTGGCAGTCTTTCTCGGCTTGCCCTGGGAGCTTGGGCTGGCGGCGGCCTTGGGTGCGATGCTTGGCGATGCGGCTGCCAGTTTTCTCAAGCGACGTTTCGGCGTTCGCTCGGGCGCGTCAGTCCCGCTATTGGATCAGGTTCCGGAATCCTTGATACCCGCCCTGGCGTTACAGACGCCGCTGAGTCTGACATCGTTCGATATGGCGTTAGTCGTGAGCGGTTTTTGGATGATCGATCAATTGCTGACACCGATTGCGCGCCGCTTGACGCGCGCCGGGCGCAATTTGCATTGAGGCTATCCACCTCACAGGAGCCGCCAGCGTCACCTCGCCGCAAATCCGTCATCGAACGAATTCGCGCTTTCCCGGGAGGCGGACGAATTAGCCACTCTGCAACTCATGCAGGGCGATTTCGGGCGGGCAGTTGAGCCGGGCATTGACCACCGAGGTGCCGGCGCCGACCGAGGTGTAGCCGATGAGGTTGCCGTGGCGCCAGGGGCCGGCGGCCAGTCGGCGCGGGCAGCGGGCGTCCCAGATCAACGGAAAGCCTCCCGGCAGGCAGATCTGGCCGCCGTGGGTGTGACCGCAGAGGAGGAGGTCGAAACCGCTGTGGGCCGCGTGCCGATAGATCTCGGGGGTGTGGGAGAGCAGGATCGAGACCGCGCCCTCGGGAATCCCGGCGGCGGCCTTGTCGATGTTGTGCACCCGATAATAATGGGCGTCGTCGATGCCGGCCAGATAGAGGGCCTGACCGTCCCGCTCGATGCGGACGGTTTCGTTCAGGAGGACCCGAATGCCCATGGCCTCCAGTCCGGGAACCAGCCTGAGCGTGTCGTGATTGCCCAGAATAGCGTAGATGGGCGCCTTGAGGTTGCGTCGCAGGGCTGCCATCGCCCTCAAGACCTCCGCGAAGGGGCCGAAGGTTTTGACGCGATAGTCCCCGGTCAGCACGCAGAGGTCATAGTCCAGCCCCTGGACGCCTACGCGGATGGCGTCGGCGTTGCGGGGATCCATGTCCAGATGCAGATCGCTCAGATGCAGGATCCGGAAACCCCGGAAGGCATCCGGCAGGCCGGGCAGCACCAGCCGGTTGTGCCGGAGCCGGAGCGCGCGGGCATTGCGCTGGGCACGTTCGTAGAGTCCGCTCAGGCGCAAACTGTGGCGAATGAAGCCATGCACCGAATACCAGTTTTCCGGGTAGAAGAAATGCGCCCCCGGGCGATTGAGGACGAACACCTCGTGATCGCCTTCCAATCCGAGTCGCTGGCGCAGATGGCTGCGCCCGATGCGGGCGGTTAATGCTTCGATGTCGTGGGGCTCCATGGGGCGCGGTCGAACCTAGTAGGGCTTGGCGTCGTCGCTTGCCGATGTCTCCCGATCTGACGGCGGCGGCTCCTCGCGCGTTTTTTTCAGGCGGTCGAGGGCGGCGCGCTGCTGAACATAAAACCCCATAACAATCGCAACGATCACGATCAGCTCGATCGCCTTGCCAGATCCGGCGTCCATGGGCGTACCTCGCGGTGGTTGAGATGCATGGCGATGTATATTGCGAATCATAAGGCAGATCGCAAGATACGGCGCCATGAAGATCTGCTCGGTCAGCGCCAGCAACCAGCGGCGCGGCCGCGTGTGCCCGTGGTGCCTGGCAGGCCGGCTTCTGCATTATTTCGTTTCCGGGAAGGCTTTTCGCTCGTGCTTTGGGTAGACTTCCGGGGTTTCGATCCAAGCCCGTCACGGAGAGCTTCTTTTATGCACCGCACCAGCGGCATTTTGCTTCATCCGACCTCGCTACCCGGCCCCTACGGGATTGGCGATCTCGGACCGACCGCGCACCGTTTCATCGATTTTCTCGCAGGAGCGGGGCAAGGTCTTTGGCAGATGCTGCCACTGGGGCCGACCGGCTATCAGGATTCGCCCTATCAGTGCACCTCGGCCTACGCGGGGAATCCGCTTCTCATCAGTCCGGATCTGTTGCTGCAGGCGGGCTGGATCCAGGAAAGCGATCTCGATCCGCCTGAATTCACGCGGGATCAAGTGGATTTTGGTGCCGTCCATCTCTGGAAACATGACCTGATTCAGCGGGCGATGAGCGGTTTCAAGGCGGACGCGACCGCGGCGGATCGTGACGATTTTGCCTATTTTTGCGAGACCCATCGGATCTGGCTCGAAGATTTCGCGCTCTATCATGCCCTGAAGGTCTACCACGAGCTTCGCCCCTGGACCAGTTGGGCGCCCGAATTCGCCTTGCGCAATCCCAAGGCGTTAGCCGATTGGTCCAAGGCCAACCAGGGCGAACTCGAACTCCAGCGTTTTATTCAGTACGTCTTTTTCCGCCAGTGGGGCGAACTGCGCGCCTATGCCAAGGCGCGCGGCGTTCATCTGATCGGCGACATGCCCATCTTTGTCGCCCACGATTCGAGCGAGGTCTGGACCCATCCGGAATGGTTCGTGCTGGATGACTGCGGCCACCCAACCGTGATCGCGGGTGTCCCGCCGGATTACTTCAGCAGCACCGGGCAGCGCTGGGGCAATCCGCTCTACCGTTGGGAGACGCTGGCGGCGGACGGTTACAGCTTCTGGGTCGAGCGATTGCGCCGGGTGCTCGAACTGGTCGATCTGGTGCGGATCGACCACTTTCGCGGCTTCGCGGCCTACTGGGAAATTCCCGCCGCGGAGGAAACCGCGATCAGCGGCCGTTGGGTGCCGGGTCCGGGGATGGCGCTGTTCGATGCGCTCCGCACGGCGCTCGGCGACGACCTGCCGCTGATTGCCGAGGATCTGGGGGTCATCACCGAGGATGTCGAGGCACTGCGGGACGATTTGAAACTGCCCGGCATGGCGGTTCTGCAATTCGGGTTCGAGGGGACCGAGGGCGGCTTCGGGCGCTCCGCCTTTCTGCCGCACAATCATCGCCGGCGACTGGCCGTCTACACCGGCACCCACGACAACAACAGCCTGCTGGGCTGGTGGGCGACCAAGGATGCCGCGATTCAGCACAATACCTGCGTCTATCTCAATAGCAACGGCGAGGAACTCCATTGGGATTTCATCCGCGCCGCGCTCTCCTCCGTGGCGGCGCTGGCCTTATTCCCCATGCAGGATGTTCTCGGACTTGGTGCCGAGGCGTGCATGAATCGCCCCGGCACGGCCGACGGGAACTGGGTGTGGCGTTATCGCGAAGAGATGGTCAGCGAGGCCAGCGCCGCGCGTTTGCGCGAACTGACCCGACTCTATGGGCGCCTGCCGCATCCGTTGGATTGAGCGATCGCTATTTCTCCGCCGTCAGATAGGCAATCCATCCGGCATCCGGTTCGCCGGCCTCGACGGGCACAAAGACTCCATCCGGATTGCCGTCGGCGTCCCAGCCCTGCCAATGGACGAGGATCCTGGAAAATCCGGCCTCGTCGAGCAGTTCGCGGACCTCCGGCAGGGTCCAGAGACGCCAGTCGTAGCTGAACGCACGCTCCAACCCGGAGCCATCGTCGAAGCGAAAATGGATATGACACACGAGCCGTCCGGTCACCGGTTCATAAACCGCCTGCTCCCAGACATAGGTAAAGTCGCCGCCCACCGGGTCATGAATCCGGCGCTCCTCGATCAGGAGACGATAGGAATCGTAGCCGCCATAGGCGTCCAGAAAGAACACGCCGCTGTCCTTCAGGGTCGCCCGGACCCGCCGAAAATAGTGAAGCAGAGCGGCGCGTTCGCGTAACAGCCAGTAGCTGAAGTTCATCGCCAGCACGATATCCGGCGGGCGGGTCTGGGCCGCGAGGACATCCTGCTGGAGCAATGCCACCCGGGAGCGCTGGTGCTCCGCCAACGCGTGGAGATTATGGCGCCGCCCCCAGTCGAGCACCTCGGGATCCAGATCCACGCCAAAGGCATGATTGGTCTTGCGACGGCGCACCCATTCGCAACAGATGGCCGCCGTGCCGCAAAAGTCTTCCCGCAGAATCCGGGCGCCACGGCAGCGGATCATCCGATAGGTTCGGTCCACGAAGTCCACCTCCGCGGACGGATTCTGGACCGCAAGCTCATAGAGGCGATGGCGATCGGATCGACTGGCGGCGGTAGGCATGATTCACAACTCGAACTGGGATCAGGAGATCCCGTTCTGCGAGAGCGCCGGCGATTTGCCTTCGGCCCGGTCATTGGACGAAGCTTCATTTGAAAGCATCCGGCTGTTGATGTATCTTAGATGGCTTGCAGACGACAGGGAAGATCGAGCGGACAGCCCCAAATTGCATCGACCGCAACGGCATCCGTTCAGCGCAAACGTCTGTGATCACACCCCGGAGAGGTGTCCGAGAGGCTTAAGGAGCACGCCTGGAAAGTGTGTATAGGTTAATCCCTATCGAGGGTTCGAATCCCTCCCTCTCCGCCAAACCAAAACGCAAGTAGTTGTATCGCAAGAATAAAGCCTTTCAAGAAAAGCACTCGACCACCCGAAAGGCCACCTTCTCGACGAAAAAACCCGGACGCGATCAACCGACCAGGATCGCCTCACCTTGCCGTACCAGCGCGATAAGACGCACTCGCTCCGCTGGATCGGCCCTATCGAGCGCGCTACGGCTGATATGAGGTGCTGCTGCCAGCGCCGCCGGATCGCGGTTTAGCACTGCCGCTCGCCGCATTGCGGCCTCGGTATCGAAAGACTCTCTATTCTGCGTACTCATTCACCGCTCCTAATTCATGGGTTTTTTGAGCATGGCCGCGACCGTGCCGAACTGCCATTCACCGCGACCGCTTCGGGTCGGATAGCCTTCGGAATTGAGGACCGCCGCAATTTGCCGGGTCGACTGACCCGCCGCGCGAAGCTCTGCCGCTCGGGTCTGCGCCGATACCCGCTCGGGATCACTGCCGACCTTCACCTCGTCGACCTTCACCTCGTCGACCTTCACCTCGTCGACCTTCACCTCGTCGACCTTCACCTCGTCGACCTTCACCTCGTCGACCTTCACCTCGTCGACCTTCACCTCGTCG
>NZ_CAIPNF010000464.1 GCF_903866365.1 uncultured Thiocystis sp. | reverse complement strand
TGGGGGTGGCGATGGAGGCGCCCTTCTTCCAGTTGGCGCCGCCGTTGCGCCGCCAACTGGTGGTGTTCTCCTCGAATTACGCCCTCTATGGCGACCTCTCGCGCCGCGTGATGCAGGTGTTGGCCGGTTTCGCGCCACGCATCGAGGTCTATTCGATCGACGAATGCTTTCTCGACCTCTCCGGCGTGGCGGAGCCGGTCGCCCTGGGGCAGGCGATGGCCCGCACCGTGCGCCAGTGGACCGGCATTCCGGTCTCGGTCGGGATCGCCCCGACCAAGACGCTGGCCAAGCTCGCCAACCGCCTCGCCAAGACAGGGCAGAGTCCCGATGGCCCGGTGCTCGACTGGGCGCGCCTGCCCGATCCGGCGGCGACGCTGGCCGGGATTCCGGTCGAGGACGTGTGGGGGATCGCCGACCGCTGGGGACAACGGCTACGCGCGCTCGGCCTCGCCGATGCCCTGGCCGTGCGTGAGGCTGACCCGCGCTGGCTGCGTCAGCAGGGTGGCGTGGTGCTGGAGCGCCTCGGCTGGGAGCTGCGCGGGCGGCCCTGTCTGCCGCTGGAGGTGATCGCGCCGCCGCGCCAACAGCTCCGGGTTTCGCGCACCTTCGGCGCGGCGGTGACCGCCTGGCCCGAACTGCGCGCGGCGTTGACCCGTTTTGCCAGCCGCGCGGGCGAGAAACTGCGTGCCCAGAGCCTGGCCGCCCCGGCGCTGACGGTCTTTATCCAGACCGATCCCTTCGACACCGCGCGGCCCTTCTATACCAATGCCGTCACCCTCCCCTTCGACGCCCCGACCCAGGACAGCGCCGCGCTGATCGCGCAGGCCCTCGCGGGCGCCGCGCGGCTGTGCCGGCGCGGAGACGCCTACCGGCGGGCAGGGGTGCTGTTGCCGGATCTGGTTCCGGTCGGGCGGGCGCCGCTGGATCTGTTCGCGGCTCCGGACGCGGAGGACCGCGCGACGTGCCGGATGGCGGCCCTGGACGCCATCAACCGCCGTTTCGGGCGCGCGACCCTGCGCTATGGGGGCGAACTGATCGGTACCGGCTGGCACCGGCGCGCGGGGCGCGTCTCGCCGATCTCGACAACACGCTGGGAGGCGTTGCCGAGGGTGCGGGCGTGCTAAATTGCGCGGGTCTGGCCTGAGTCGTCCATCCCGTTCAGCGAGGTGTGTGGAGACAGCATGTGCGGTCGCTTTGCCCAATACTGCGGCAGTATGGACTTGGAAGCACAGTTTGGCGCCTCTCTCGACGGGGCGTGGCCACCGCCGCGTGACAACATCGCGCCGGGGAGCCAGCTTCTGGCCGTGCGCGC
Organism: uncultured Thiocystis sp.; assembly: GCF_903866365.1. Taxonomy (GTDB): domain Bacteria; phylum Pseudomonadota; class Gammaproteobacteria; order Chromatiales; family Chromatiaceae; genus Chromatium. The sequence continues at coordinate 1,544 of NZ_CAIPNF010000464.1, read as the reverse complement.
GGACTCCGCCGGGACGCGAACCTTCACGACGCTCCAGTGGGGACTGATCCCGCGCTGGGCGAAGGATCGCCAGATCGGCAACCGCACGATCAATGCCCGTGCAGAAACGGTGGCCGAGAAGCCGTCGTTTCGCGCGGCCTTCCGGCAACGCCGTTGCCTAATCCCCGCCGATGGCTTCTACGAATGGCAGGCCAGCGGTTCCGGCAAGCAACCGTATTTCATCGCCCGCCGGGATCGCCAGCCTTTCGCCTTCGCCGGGTTATGGGAAACGTGGACCGATCCCGCGAGCGGCGCGCGCATCGACAGCACCACGATCATCGTGACTGACGCCAACGACGTGGTGAGACCCATCCATGACCGGATGCCGGTGATTCTGTCGCCTTCGGATTATCGGCTTTGGCTGGATCCGGGGCTGAACCGCCCCGCGCCGCTGCAAGCGCTGCTCACGCCCTGCGATCCCGCGCCGCTGATGGCCTATCCGGTTGACCGGCGGGTGAATACGCCGGCTCAGGATGACCCGGCGCTGATCGAGCCCTGCCGCCGAACCAATCAGCGTTGATCGGGTCAGTGCAAATATGATCCGGTTTTTCAGTTTCCCGCCCGGCCCATCAAGCTCATGTTAACCCAGCTCGAAGCTGGTGATGCCATAGGTGCGCTCAGAGGCCAGCGCAGGAGCGGGACCGGCGTACATGCGGGCCGTCTCGAACGTGGGCCGCAGGCCGTGGCGCTCGGCGAGGGCGAGGGCGGCGGGATTGGAGGCGGGTGTGTCGAGGAACACCGGGGCGCTGGCCGGCAACCGAGCGCACAGCGAACCGAAGAGGGCTTCGGCGGCGTCCGGCGTGTCCGCGAAGAGCGGGCCGATCTTGTAGCCCTCGCGGCAGGCGCGCCGCACGCCATAGCCGAGGAGACGGTCGCCATGCAGAAGGCCGAGCGCCAGGGTCTGGGGTTGCGCGATCCAGCGTTGCAGGAAGGCGTGACGCTCGGTCGGGAAGAAGGCGCGGTCATAGGCGGCCAGCGATGCGAACGGCCAGGCGGTCAGCGCGATCATGCACGTCCCATCGGCGGGCTCGGGAGCCGGATCTGGCAGGCCGTACCCCTGGTAGCGGACATGCCGATCGGCGAGTTGGAAGCCGCTGCGACGGTAGTTGTCCTGTTGCGCCAGGACGCCATCGAGTCCGATCGTGCGGCCCGCCAGACGCGCCATGGCGGCCTGCCAGATGGCCCAGCCATACCCCTGTCCGCGCCGATCCGGGCGGACCAGATAGAAGCCCAGGAAGCCGAACGTCGTCCCATCGCGCACCGCCGAGATCATGGCGACCGGCCCGTCTTCGCGCAGACCGATCAGGAAACCTTCGGGGTCGGCGGCCAGGAAGGGCGCGGCATCGTACAGCCCAGGGTTCCAGCCTTCGGCGGCGGCCCAATCGAGCGCGAGGCCGATCTCGTCGGGGGTCATGGTGCGAATCGTCAAGGACACTTGGGCGGCTCTCCTGTGTGGATGGTTGCGCTCCGGTTCCGGCGCATGGGTTACTCCACCCCCTTCGCCT
>NZ_CAIPNF010000463.1 GCF_903866365.1 uncultured Thiocystis sp. | reverse complement strand
CGGCTGAGCATCGCGTTGAAGTCATGCACCAGCGTCGCCAGTTCGTCGCCGGAATCGAGTTCGGCGACCCGGCGCGTGACATCGCCTTGCGCCGCGATCTCGCGCGTCTTGGCGGCCAGGTGCAGGATCGGACGCACGATGCGCCGACGCAGCCGCAGCGCCACCGCAAACGCCACTCCCAGTGTCAGCAGACCCAGAAATCCGCCGAACCGGACGTATTGCCGGAATTGCTGCTGCAACTCGTCGAGTCGGACATGCAGGACGAGCCGACCGATGGGGCGCTCGTCGAAACGCAAGGATTGGGCGATCTCGACCTCGTCGGCGACCAGCCAAGGCCGCACGGGTTGCGGTTGCGGCAGCCTTGCCGGCGTGTCCGAGTCCAGCCCGCGCTCGCGCCGCCAGCGCGCGAAGACCTGTCCGGTCGCGTCTTCGAGTATCGCCTCCCGGATCTGATACTCGCGCGCGAGCGTTGCCAGATAACGCTCCGCCGTTTCCGGACTGTCGAACACCAGGGTCGACACGCAACTTTCCCCGACCACCGCTGCCAGCACCCGCAGGTCGCGGAGGACGTGATCCTGGAACAGCTTGAGATCCATGAGCGCCGAGAGACCGGTCGCCATCGTCAGGGTGACGAGCGTCATCGACATCAGCGCCCGCAACAGCCGGGTGCGGATGGAGCGCGTGCCGGTGCGGCTCACGGCAGCACCCTCGCCACCTCATAGAGCTGCGAGGAGACCTTGAGCCCGCGCCCCGCGAGTGCGGCCGGATTCATCTCGAACCGCAGTCGTTCCCCCTCGCCCAGGATATCCAGCTTCAGGAAAAAATTGATCGCGACCCCGCGCCGCGCCAGTCCGGGGCTATCCCCGACCAGCAGGACCGGCCGGCTGGCGACGGCGGCCAGGATGCGATCGAGCTGACCCTGGGCCGCCGCGCCAACGAAGAGGATCTGACAGTCCTCGAACCGCTGCCTGGAGGCCGTCGCCCGGTTCTCGATCACCCGGATCCCGATCGGCCGCTCCTCGGCCCGGCGTTGCTCGCGCTCCAGCGTGCGCAGTGCTTCCCCCAGCGCGTCATCGCCGATCACCGCGATCACGAAAGAGTCGCCGGGCGGTGGGTCGGGCCAATCGATGAAATGGGTGAAATGATAGAGATAGGCTACCTTGAGCGACTCCACCGGCGTCTCCCCGGACGTGGTCAGCGGCGCCAGCGCAATCAGGAGTCCCATCAGGCCGCCGCACAGCGCCCGTCGCGTGGGTCCATGCCCTGGATGGATCGGCATGGAGCGTCAGAAGGCGTAGCCGAGGGTCGCGGTCACGATCCGACCGGGACCGATCAGACCCCGCGCGAAATCGGCCAGCTCGTTGGCCGGATAGCGGATCTCGGCGTCCAGCAGATTGGAGACGTTGAGCGCCGCGAAAACCCCGGTGGCGGACGGCTCCCAGCGCAGATTCAGCCCCAGATTCCAGCGCCCGGGCACGCGCTCGCCAATGCGTTCGACCACGCCCTGGGCCGGGCTGGTCACGAAATCCCAGTCGGTCTCCATGGCGTCGACAAAATGCGCATAGGCGGCATAGGTGAAGGGGCCGCGACGATAATCGGCCTTCAGCTTGACCAGCAGGGTCGGCGAATATCCCGGCTCCAGATCCGAGCGCAGATCATCATTGCGGTCGCTGACCGGCAGTTCGGTCTCGATCAGCGTCTCGTCCAGATAGCGGTAGCGCGTGAAACGATACGCCGCCGGGAGTCGGGTCAGCCGCGCGCCGCCCACCAGGCGCAGCGGCTCGCCGAGGGAGTAGTCGATTTCGGTGAAGATGTCCTGCTGGTGGAAGGCATCGCTCGCGTCGTCGACCATGACCAAGGATGCGACCCGAGGCCGGTTATCGAGGTGATCGAGCCGGTGCCAGCGATATCCGAACAGCGCGTCCAGCCGCTCCCAGGGTTGCCAGTGCAGGTTCAGTTCCAGCTCCCAGCGGCGCAAATGCTGCTTTTGACTTCCGTCGAGCCCCGCGACGAGAAAATCCAGCCGGTAGGCATCGTAGGTCTCCTGACTGTGGATGCCGACGAGGCGCAGACCCAGCGTATCGCTGAAGCGGTGCTCATAGCCGAGCGCGGCGTGGAGGGTCTTGAGGCGCAGCCCGCTGCCCTCGTCGAACGCTGGCGTGAAGGCATAGATGCCATAGTCCATGTCGCTGTAACGCATGTCGGCCGTCAAGCCGCGCCAGCCCGCCGACAGATCGAGGCTCGCGCGCCGCTGCCAGAGATCGCCGTCCAGGTCGCGATGCATCTCCGGCTCCAGGGTCGCGAACTGGGCGGAACTCATGATGTCGGCATAGGTGGCATCCAGCCCGTCGGTGCGCCAGCCGCCAGCATTGAGCACCAGAAAACCGTCGCGCGAACGCCCGCCCAGGCGCGCGAACGCCTGTCCGCTAGCGCGGCTGCCCGCACTCGCCGACAGACGCGGACCGGCCGTGTCGAGTGAGTTGGTGACGATGTTGACCACGCCGAGAAAGGCGTTGTTGCCGTAAATCACCGACATCGGGCCACGGATCACCTCGATGCGGTCGATGGATTCGACCGGGATGTTCAGCCGTGCGATCTGCGGCACCGTGAGCACCTTCTGACGTGACGGGTGCTGCGAGATGCCATTGACCAGGAACTGCACCCCGCCGCCGACCGTGCCGCGGTTGCCGATGAAGCGCTCCTCGGTGTTGTCCAGGATGAAGAAGCCAGGCACGTTGCGCAGCAGGTCTTCCAGGGTGGCATAGCCGTACCGCGCGAGCTCCTCGCGGGTCAGGATGGTCACACTCGCGGGGATGTCGCGGATCTGGGCCTCCCGCTTGCCGGCGGCGGCGACCTCCACCTGCAGTAGGTCGGCGAAGGGGAGATCCAGCAGATCGGCGGCGCGCAACCGGCCGGACGGGCAGGGGACCGCTAACATTAGGCACAGCAGGATTGCGTGGGCGCCTCGCGTGTCACCCAACCCCTGCAGCCAATCGCTTGAATCCGCGGGCATCGATCTGGTTTCGAGTCGTTCTGTCAGGATTTTCCTGACAGGAGTTCCCTGATTTCTAAACAGCAACTCGGTCGTTATCCTTGGCGCAGTTTCGTGGCGGCGTCGTGTCGAAGCGCGCTCGTCTGCGGGGCCGTCTGGCGGTTCGGATCCGGCGCGCTGGTCTTGATCGGACGGTTCAGACTGAAAAGCTCCTGAGTTCCGTTGAGCCAAGTCGAGAATAGTACTCGAACTGGCTTGCTCTTAACGACAACACATCCATGGGGTCATGCGGCAATGAATTGGGATCAGATCACCGGCAAGTGGCATCAGGTCAAGGGCTCCATCCGGGCCAAGTGGGGAGAGCTCACCGACGACGAGATCGAGCAACTCGACGGCAACCGCGAGAAGATGGTCGGAACGATTCAGGAGAAATACGGCATCGCGAAGGAAGAGGCCGAGAAGCAAGTCGATGAGTGGACCAAGTCCCACGGTTGACCATCACTGCTCAATGCGGCGGCAGCGCCTGATATGCGACTGATCCTGGCGCGGCCGCTTTTCGCTCAATCGATCGTCGACTCGGCGATGAGGACTTCGTCATGGATCTAACCAGTCTCCTGATCTTTCTTGCCATTGGTGCCGTCGCCGGCTGGCTCGCCGGCCTCTTGATGCGCGGCGGCGGCTTCGGGCTCTTGGGAAACATCGTCATCGGTATCGTCGGAGCCGTCGTCGGCGGCTTCGCCTTCGGTCTTCTCGGCCTCTCAGCCTCCGGGCTAATCGGCTCCATCATCACCGCTACCGCGGGTGCGGTACTGCTGCTCTTGATCATTGGGGTGTTGAAGAAGGCGGGGTGACGTCAGGTTCGTCTTGCCAGTCGAGGCGCGGTGCCATGGAGCGCCGTGTTCTCGGCCTGAGACGTCGACCCTGACCCTCTCTTCTCTTGATCTCATGTCGCCGAACGCGGTCCCGCCGGGCGGATGCCCGGTGATGGTATAAGTCATTTGGCGTTCTTCGTGTTCTTTGCGGTTTGACTGCCCTTTTTCGGCTTACCGGTCAGGCTCGTCCGGTATCGCGCCGACCCCACGTCCATTGACCACCAATGGATCATATACACTTCCAGACACAACGCGGATTCATACGAGACAGGAGCAATGTACATTATGAAAACCACGGCAATGGCTTTGGCCGCCCTGACGATCTCCCTGACCCTCGGCTGCTCCGAGGAGCCGGCACCCGGCCCGGCGGAGAAGGCTGGGGCGAAAATCGACCAGGCGGTCGAGACGGCGGGCAAGAAGACGGAGGCGGCGATGGAGAAGGCCGGGAATTACACCGGCGAGAAGCTGGACGAGGCCGGCAAGGCCATGGAACACGCTGGCGAGCAGTTGAAGCAGTAGCGACACGCATCCCGTCCAGGGTCGATCGGGCCAGGGCCGACCGGGTCAGGGCCGACCGGGTCATCCGCCATCGTCAAGCAGTCGGGATGTCACTCGGATACCTCGGCCCGGTCGCCCTGAACCTACCATTTGTCGACCTGCCGCGACACCGGGTAGATCCCCCTTGTCCCGATGATGCCGGTTGAGTTTCTCATCATATTGGAGTCCGCCGATCATGAAAATTGCCATCCTTACCGCCGCCCTCCTGTCCGCCGCAGTCACCCAAACGGTCTTCGCCTCGACGGTTGCGGAGCGTGAATACAAGCGCGGCTACGACGACTGTCTCCACGGACGCTACGACCAGGACCAGCATGGCGAGTCCTATAAGAAGGGCTGCCGCGCCGCCGAAGATGAGGGGCAAACGCATGCTCCCGCGGCCCACAAGGACACCGCCACGACGACGCACGCATCACATGTGAAGGTCTCGGATCTCAAGGGCATGGGCTCGATCAAAGCCATCGATGCGATGACAGCGAGAGGCTTCAGGTCCGTCGATTCCATCACCTCGGGCGATACGCTCTACGACATCTACTACAACGCCAAGACGCATCAATGCATCCAACTGACCAATGCCAACAACCATGTTGTGAGTGTCAACGACATCGGCAAGCATCCGAACTGTAAGTGACTGACGCCCCGGATGATCTGGGTTCGACGTCCAACCTTGAGAAACGGAGGGCCATACGCGAACCATGGATGAGCCGGTTATGGCTGGAACTCCAGCCTTCCGGTGACATCCGAATCGAACGCCATCATACGTCTCACCCAGGGTATCGACGATGAAGAGAGCCAAGTTCAAGCGTCTGTTAACAGGTTTAGTCCCCGCCATGGCCATCACGCTGGTGTTTGGCGTGGCGCTATCGACCTTCGCCCACGCGGGCGAGCGGATCCAGTTTGCGCACGGCAACGATCACGCGACGGTTCATGGCTCGGTGACGGGATCTCATCACCAAGACTATGTGCTCGGGGCTCGCGCCGGCCAAACGATGTCGGTGTCCCTGAGCAACCAGGGGAGTGCCTATTTCAATATCCTGCCCCCAGGGAGCCAGGACGTCGCGGTCTATAACGGCTCGATCGATGGCGATAAGGCCAGCCTCCGTCTGCCGTCGAGTGGCGACTACACCATCCGCGTCTATCTGATGGGCGACGACAAGGACAGTGGGCGCAAGATTCCTTTTTCGCTGTCAGTCGCCATCAGGTGACATTCAGCTTGTTGGCGGCAAGCCTCACTGGGGCCAATGGATATGAGCGCCAACGGCTCGCCCGATAACGGCCGCGCGAACCTGAAGGAGTGTGATCGATGTGCAGTGCAACCACTGAACGGCCTGACACCTTGACCCGGCTGGAGGCGGCCTACGGCGGACCGAGCCAAACTGGCTTTGGCAGCGCCGTGTTCAACGAGACCCTGGCGGACGTCAACGATCTGACTCTGGCGGCGATCGAGAGTTACCGGACCTTCCTTGGCCTGCTCTGGCGGAACTACGGGGAGGCCGCCTGGATGGGGTCATGGCGCGCGGTTCATGTCCGCGAACCTGGCGCGCGGCCGGACATCGTCGCCGAGTTGCGGGGGATCGCCGACCCAGACACCCGCCAATCCGTGCCGATGATCCTGGACCACGTCGAGGGGGCCGAAACGGCACGCGGCGCCTTGTCCGCAGTCTTCGACGACCAGGCGGTCACTGAGCTGCGCGTCTTCAACCTGGGAGACGGCGAGGCGCTGTCGGGGCTGCTGGTGGCTGGGCGGCGCGGGGATAGCGGCGAGAGCGCCTTTCTCGTCTTTCTAATGGATTGAGGACGTCCAAGCCGGGACGGGGTTTGCAAGTCCGTCCCGACGGTTTCAAATGACCACACGGACATGACGGCGCGGAAAACTGGGCCATAAAAGAGGGTCAGTTCGGCCGCTTTTCCGTTTTTTTCAAGACCTGATTAGCATCTGGCATCCTCCTCGGTCAGGTGATATGTTTTCTTTAAGCAGCAGAGCAGGTTGAGAGGGATGCGCCCTGGTCATGAGCCTGCCTGTGAGGATCTCCCCTGCGGTGGAGCGAACGCTCTGTGAAAACAGGCGGCGTCATGGCCACCCGCTCGCGATGGACCAACAGCATCCTGCGACTGGCTGAAAAATATGAACACCTTAAGCATTGACTATCCTGAATCGCTCCCAGCGGTGTTGAATCTGTCGCCGCTGGAGTTCGAGCGCGATGCGCGCATGGCGCTTGCGGTCAAGTTGTTCGAGTCCGGGCGCTTGACATCCGGGCAAGCGGCGGCCCTGGCCAACAGACCGCGCGCCGTGTTTCTCCTCGAATGTCCACATTGGGGGGCTGCGAGCGTGCGTTGGGATGAGACTGAAATCGAGATGGAACTCATGGGACTCGATGGGCCGGCGACGCGATGATGTCTGGGATCGTTTGCAATACAGGGCCATTGATTGCGTTGGATCGGGTCGGGCTGCTTCATCTGTTTGGTCCGTTGTTTGGCCATGTTCTGATCCCAACGGCCGTCGAGCGTGAGTTTCTGGCCGGTCAACCCGTCGGCACGTCATTCGTTCAGGCCAAGGCATCAGGATCGATCCAGGTCTCGGCCCTGGAGATTCCGCTGGATCCCTTGCTGAAAAGCCTGTTGGATGAGGGCGAGGCGGCTGTCATCCAGTTGGCTCAAGCGTTGAGCATCGACCAAGTCTTGATCGATGAGCGCAAGGGGCGGAAGGTCGCGCGGGATATTTATGGACTGCACACCCTGGGGACGGTGAGAGTCTTGCTGGAAGCCAAGCAGGGCGGTCTGATCGACACGATCCGTCAACCGTTGGAATCGATGCGAGAGCACGGCTACCGCATTCATGAAGACATCGTGCAGGCGGCGTTACGGCAGGCTGGCGAGGGCTTATAGATGATCCTTATGAAACCATTGGAGACATTATTCCCCCCCAGAGCGTCCAGCTACCTGGACTGGTCCGACAAGGGGGCATCCAGCTTCATCCGCTATGCGATCGGGCTGATCCCGATCCACGCGAGCTGGCTGATTCTGGGGTCGCTGATCGCGATTCCTTTTACCCTCTTGGGGCTGACGGTCTTCCAGGGGAGCGCCTGGGGCCAGATTCAGCGCGCTCCTGACCTTTGTTGTCCTGGAGGCATTGATCCGGGCGGGCGGAACAGGGGACCGATCCGCGCGACATGGCCAGTGACCGGATGCGTTTGACCCAGACTCCGCGCCTCGTGTCAGGAATTTCCTGACAGGAAACTCCTGATATGACGCCAGTCATTCGCCCGTTATCCTTGGCTCATCGATCAGACAGGGTCATCGAGACGGATCGCGCGCGGCAACCCACGCCAAGGGGGCGCATTCCCAATTTTCCGTGTCATGTCGCAGCGGGCATGAAGGATGGATTTGCCATGTTTTTCAGCAGATTCCAACGCCCGGCCTTAAAGTAAGACCGAAGCATCAGCATGGCTTCGGCGTTGGGCTTGAGCCAGTAGATACTCGCGCCTTTCAAGCGGAGGTTGATCACCCGGCGGATGGCGCTTTCCACCGCACCGCTGCCGATGGGCAAACCGGCCTCTTTGGCTGCCGGGTAGTCCAGGCGTTCGGCATTCCGAGCAAAGTAGTCGCGCTGGGTGCGTACCGCCTTGCTCAGAGGGCCTCGACAGAGTTGGTCGACGGCTTCGACCACCCCCTGGGCTTGGCCATGGCGCAAGCGCTGGCGTTGCTGCTTGACCCAGCGTCGCTGCTGGGTCGAACTCCACGACTTCTTCAACTCCGCCACGGCATTCAAGTGCTCGACAACAGGGAAGAAATCCAGCAACTCCACCATCCCCCGGAGGCCTAGACGCAGGCGCAGTCGCTGCACGCGCGTCCAAATCCAACGCGCTCCATCGGCCACGAACAGCACGCGCTTGGCTGTCTCAATGTGCACACGCTTGAGCGCCTGCTCAAGCAAGTCGAACATGGCATCGGGACCGGCGAGCGTGGCATCGATCAGGGGCGTGAAGGTCCGCTGCTGGCGACCGTCGGGGCCGACCACCGAGATGACGAACCGCTTCGGCTCGCGCCAAACCCCGCGATAGCGACACCGCCCTTTCTTGGTTCGCGGTCCACGCTTCTTGGTGCGAATCCGCAGGCGCCCGCCGTCGCAGGAGATCACCACCTGGCACCCGGCGACATCACCAACCTCCAGCGGCTGCGCCCCCCACTCGATGGCGCGGGCGCGTTGGGCGAAGGCATCGGCAATGGCGCGCACGGTTTTGACGTTCAGGACGATCCCCTCCTCCCGCAGCAGGTTGTGCGCTTCCTCAAACGAGCTCAGTGCCGCTGCGAGCAGACGGACACGGGCGGCGAGCGCCGGCGTGCAATGCTCGAACACCCCCAACACCACCAGCCCGGCATACCGTCCAGGCAAGCGCCGGTGGGTCCCGCGTTGTCCTCTGCGACGGTAGTACACGGTCGTAATCTGCACCGCCACACCGCTGGCCGTGCGTCCCGTCACGCCCTGCATCCCCTCCTTCTTCAAGGGCTTCGCGCTGGCCTTGACGAGCGTTTCGACTTCGTGCTCGACCGTCTCGCTTGCCAACGAGGCTTGCAGGATCTCACCCGTGATCAGACCCGCCAACGGCTCGGTTATACGGATGACCTGTCTCTCGTACGCCTCCAGCTCGCCCGGGGTCCCCGCCGCAACGGGCAGATGCGCCAGATGGTCGAGGAAGCGCAACCGATTTTCGATTTCGCGCAGACGTGTGCCACACTGAGCTTGGGAGTTGGAGCGCGGAGTCATCGGAATTCTCCTGTTGATCTACAGAGACTCACGGTTCGCCCATTTTGAAAGCCGCGTCCTCGGATTGCATACCCAGCCCTTGATCAATGGTTTCCGGAAATCCGAGCAAGCCGACAATGCGCGACTGCACCGCTTTCAGTGGGGTCATGCTGTGCCAGTTCGTGCCG
>NZ_CAIPNF010000462.1 GCF_903866365.1 uncultured Thiocystis sp. | reverse complement strand
TGACCCATTGATGAGAAAGTCACCTTGATTTTCAGCCTCCAGAGCGGCTTCGCCGCGACGTCCGACCTAAGTCGGACAGGCTCCTAGGAGATTTATGAAACATTCGGGTTAAAACAAATATTCGAGGCTAACGTTGATCGCTTGGGCTTCATGGTTCGGACGGAAAAGCTCCAGGCCAGCCCTGACCGAAGCGGTCAGATTGCTGGTGAAGCGCATGCTCGCTCCCACGTCCACAATGACCGCATCGTAGGCATTCTCGGAGATCTCGGCTCGGTAGCTGGAAAGCGGCGCGTCGATAAACGACGATTCGATGCCCTGGGACTGGTCGAGCCACTGCGCGCCCCAGCCGGCCCGCAGTTCCGGACTGATCGTGCCGTGCGCGGTTTCGAAGGTCCGGGCCATCCGTGCGCCGACCATGGTTTTGAGCGAATGGTTTTGCCGGGTGCCGATGTGTTGGCCCAAGGTGCCGGCTCCCGTCTCGGTGAAGCCGTCCTCATCGAGATACTGCCAGTCGATCGAGGCGATGGGGCCGAAGGAATATTCCCCGGCCTTGAAGTCATAGCCGCCGCCGACCGACAGGCTGGTATTCCAGCCATTCCAGCGTCCCTTGGCCGTGCGCGACACACCCGGCAGCACCAGGGATCTGGATGACTCGAAGGTATTCAGGCCCACCCGGGCCACGGCGTCTGCATACCAGGCGTCGTGGCGGTAAGCGCCGAGCAGCGCCAGGCTCAGGTCCTGGATGGTGCTGCTACCGCTCCCGCTCCTGTTGGAGCGCAAGGTCACCGACTGGCTCATGAAGGCGGGAGCAATGCCGATCGTCAGGTTGGCGGTCGGACGGAAGAGAACTCCACCGGTCAAGCCGCCGGTATCCGCCTCGTAGCCGGTACGGTCAGCATCGTCGGACTGACGGGTCTGCAGGCCGAACGGCTGCAAAAACATCCCGTACTGGCCTTCCTCCAGTCGTGTTGCGCCGCCGGAGGCCATGCCCTGGGCGCCGGCGACGGCCAGACTGCCGGTGCCGATCTCCCCATGCAGGGCGCTGCGCTGGGCCGAGGTCAAGACCCATCCGCCTTCGAGCAGCGCCTGGGTGTCGGCGTCGTAGGATTCCGGACTCAAGATGTTGAGGGCGTCATCGGTCCGGGCGGGCGAGGAGTAATCCAGGGTGGCCAGCAACGTGGCTATTTCTCCGGTGGCGGTTGCGGCCGCACCATCAAGCCCGGCCCCGACCGAGGCGGCTCGGGAGGAGCGGGCCGGCGTGGCGTAGGAGAGTCGGGAAACCGTGAGACTGACGCCATCGGCCGTGTACCTGGGCGTGAAGATCAGGTTCCAACTGCCGCTGGTGGGGGCCACATGGGCGAAGGAGCCAGACACGCCGCCAGCGGCGGTGAGGATGTTCCTGGTGGTTCCCGTCGCATAAAAAGCCTGCTCCGGGGCAACCGTTAGCGTGCCGTTGAGACTGGCCGAGCCAGCGACTCGAAGGAGGTCGCTCGTCGAGGGCGACACCTCGGCCAGGAGCATGCCGGAGGCTGACTGCGTATAGTTGCCGGCCACGGTCAGGGTGCCGATGGAGCCGCCGGGGGTCACCGTGCCACTGCTCGTCAGGTTGCCGACCGTGCCAGAGCCCCCAAGCGTACCGCCTGTGGCGACGATCGCGGAGCCGCCGAGAACTGCACCAGGGGCGATCATGATCTTGCCATTGGTGTGGGTGAGTGTGCCGGTATAGGTCGAACTGTCGCCGGTCAGCGTCAGGAGGCCGGAACCGATTTTGGTGAGAGAGCCGGAACCGCTGTGGATGGCGCTGATGGTCTGGTCGCGCGTGGTGGTATCGTAGACAACACCCGCTGCATGTACAGGGATAGTGCCTTGCGAGACGTCGATACCATCCACCATCAGCGTTCCGCCGGAAAAGATGTACGGCCCGGTGCCCAGGTTGGAATAGGCGGGTACGCTGACCGTGCCGGCGGCAAATGTCGTGCCGCCCGAGTACGTGTTATTGCCGGTCAGGGTCAGCGTGGCGGCCCCGGCATTGGTGAGCGAACCGGAGCCGGAGATCGCTCCGGCATAGGTCATATTCGAACCCAGGTTGAAGGTCAGCGAACCGTTGTCCACGGTGTTGCCGGTGATGGCCACGTTTTCATTGATGGTTAGGGCGGCGCTGGAATTGATGGTCAGGTTGCCATAGGTGCTCGCGTTGGCGGCCAATGGATTGAGGGTCCAACTGGTGGCCGTGCTGCCGTCGCCTGCCACCAGATTGGTGACGTTCTGGAAGAGATTGGCGGAGGAGCCTGTCCCCAAAAGGGTCACCGAACTGCTTCCCCCCAGATTCACCTTGCCGACGAGGTTCGCGCCCGTGCCGAGGATGAGGCTGCTGCCGCTACCTACTTGGATCGCGTATCCGTTGCTTCCCGACGTGTCCACGCCGCTGAGCGTTCCGGTCACGGAGAGATTCGCGGCATTGGCGGAATAGACGGCCACGGCCGTGCTGTTCGCACTGGCGGAGACGACCCCGGAGATGGACAAGGGAGTACTGGCCGAACCGCCGTTCAGGGCTCCGGATGAATACAGACCGTAGGCGTAGGCATTTCCGTTCTTGGTCGCGTTTGCCGAGGCCGTGACCGTACCGGAGAGCCCCTCGCTGAGGCTCAAGGAACCTTTATTGTCACTGAAAAGCCCGATAGCATAGGCGGTTCCATCTGCATTCTTCGATGAAGACGCCGAGTGCGTGGCCGTCGCGTTGACCGTACCGGAGAGGCCATTGCTCAGGCTTAAGGTGCTGCCACTGTAAAGCCCGAAGGCATTGGCGGAAGCGGGGTTGTAGGCATCCGACGTTGCGGCCGTGGCGCTGACCGCGCCGGAGAGCCCTCCACTGAGGCTCAAGGCGCTACCACCGTACAGCCCATAGGCATTGTTGGCAGCCATCGCGTACGACGCCGACATCGTCGCGCTGACCGTGCCGGAGAGCCCCCCACCGAGACTTAAGGTGCCTATCGGAACGTACAGCCCCATGGCGTAGCTTTCCGCATTCGCGGCCGAACCCGACGAACCCGAGACCGTGATCGTGCCCGAGATCCCCCCGTTGATGCTCATGTTACTGGTTGAGCCGCTGTTTTTGTAAGCGCCCAGTCCGACGGCAAGCGCTTGGCCATTGGTCGAATCCGAGACCTTGATCGTCCCTTGGATGCCCCCGTCAATATTGAGATGGTCGCTGTTCGCGGACACCCCGACGGCTCTGGACAGACTGAGACCATTATTCAGATTGAGGTCCAGGGTGACGCCGGAGCCGATTTCAAACAAGCAGGCTGGAGGTGAAATGATGCGCTACGCAATCGTCATCGAAAAAGCAGCAGGCAACTTTTCCGCCTACGTTCCTGACCGTCCCGGCTGCATTGCGACAGAGAACTCGGTTGAGGAAGTCGCGGCGGAAATCAAGGAATCGCCTAACAAAAGAAGCGGTATCCTGTCGGTCCCGCGGAGGCCGACATCCCGTCAGCCGTATCACGCGGCAAACGGCGCCCATCGACCATCGCCAACACGCCCAGACCATCCCGAGATCACACACGACATGCCTGATCAAGCGCTTAGTTACCGAATCGGCCCGCTCCGTCTCGCCCCCGGCGTCCTGCCGCGCCATGGCTGGACCTTTCTCATCGCGGCCTTTTTTTCCATCGGTCTGATGATCTTCATCTCCATCGGCCAGACCTACATCCTCAACGAACATCTCCACATTCCCTCGTCCGAGCAGGGCGCCATCAGCGGCAATCTGGTCTTTTTCACCGAGATCCTCACGCTGCTGCTGTTTCTGCCCGCCGGAATCTTGATGGATCGGATCGGGCGCCGACCGGTGTATGCCGCGGGCTTTCTCCTGCTGGCCCTGACCTATGTGCTGTACCCGCTGGCCGAATCGGTCGATGCGCTCTATGTCTACCGCATCGTCTACGCCATGGCCGTGGTCACGGTCGCCGGCGGACTCTCGACCGTCCTGGCCGATTATCCCGCCGAATGTTCGCGCGGCAAGCTGGTCGCCATCGTGGGTCTACTGAGCGGACTGGGTGTCGTCTTCATCAGCCAGGGCTTCGGCGCGCTGCCCAAGGTGTTTGCTGGCGCGGGTTTCGATGGGGTCGCGGCGGGCCGTCTGACCCATTTCATCGTCGCCGGACTCTCGGTCGCGGTCGCCGCCTTTCTGCTGTGGGGACTCAAGCCCGGTCTGCCGATCCGCCACGCGGAACGCCCGAGCGTGCGTGAACTCCTGATCGGCGGTTTCTCGCAGGCGCGCAATCCGCGCATTTTGCTGGCCTACTCGGCGGCCTTCATCGCCCGCGGCGATCAATCCGTGAATGCCGTCTTCCTGATCCTCTGGGGCACGCTCGCCGGCAAGGCCGCCGGGCTGGAGCCGGCAGCGGCGGTGATGGGCGGGACGATGATCTTCGTGATCGCCCAGATCGCGGCCCTGGTGTGGGCGCCGATCCTGGGTCCATTGCTCGACCGCATCGACCGGGCCAGCGCGCTGGCAGTCTGCATGGCGCTGGCCGCGCTGGGCAATCTGGCCCTGCTGCTGCTCGACGATCCGCTGGCCAGCCATGGACTGATCTTTTTCATCCTGCTTGGGATCGGCCAGATCAGCGTCTTTCTGGGCGGGCAATCGCTGATCGGGCAGGAGGCACCGCCCGCGCAGCGCGGTTCGGTGCTGGGCGCCTTCAACGTCGCCGGCGCGATCGGAATTCTGCTGATCACCTTCGTGGGCGGGCACCTGTTCGACCGGATCGACCCGCGCGCGCCCTTCGTGGTGGTGGGCGTCATCAATATCCTGTTGATGTTTGCCAGCGTTTATGTCCGTCTCCGGTATCCGGTCAAGCCGGCGATCGAGGCGACGGCCGTCGCGACCGCCGCATGAGGCGACGAGCGCCTTGGGTCACGCGCCGGTCATCGCGGATGAACCGATGGGTCGGCGCAATGCGCGCCATCGGCTCGCTTGACGCCCCGGAACGGCCTGACTAATCTGCCACAGCGGCGAGTCACTCCTGTCGATTCGGGTGTTTCGCCAGCATCATTCAATCGATCGCATCCTGTCTTCCGGCGGACATTCGGCCGGGCGCGGGTCTGGGCGAACATCGTACCGAGCAGCAAGCGTGTATCCAAAGTATTTTGGGCTCAAGGAGCCCAGTTTCTCCATAGCGCCCGATCCGCATTATCTGTTCCTCAGCGAGCAGCATCGGGAGGCGCTGGCCCATCTGCTCTATGGCGCGGGCGAGAGCGGCGGATTCGTGCTGCTGACCGGCGAGGTGGGGACCGGGAAGACGACGGTGTGCCGCGCCTTTCTGGAGCAATTGCCCGAAGGCGTTGACGTCGCCCTGATCCTGAATCCGGCCCAGACCGCCAACGAGCTGTTGCTCAATCTCTGCGACGAATTTCAGATTCCGGTCTCGGAAGGCAAGCGGTCGATCAAGGTGCTGGTGGATCGGCTCAACCAGTATCTGCTGGAGGCGCATGGTCAGGGCCGCCGCCCGGTGCTGATCATCGACGAGGCCCAGAACCTTCAGCCTCAGGTGCTGGAGCAGATCCGGCTGCTGACCAATCTGGAGACCACCAAACACAAACTGCTTCAGATTTTTCTGATCGGTCAACCCGAACTGCGGCGGATGCTCGACAGCGAACAGTTGCGGCAGCTCAATCAGCGCATCACCGCGCGCTTCCACCTGACCCCTTTCAACCTCCGGGAGACCGGAGACTATATCCGTCACCGCGTGGCGGTCGCCGGGGTCGATCGGCCCCTGTTCACCGCGCGCGCGATTCGTCATATCTATCGCTATTCCGGCGGGATTCCGCGCCTGGTCAATATCCTCTGCGATCGGGCGCTGTTGGGAACCTGCGTGACCCGCGGTTCGCAAGTGACGCCCTTGATCGTCGCCAAGGCGGCGCGCGAGGTACAGGGGGGGGCGATCGAGGTTGCGCGTCAACCCGCCGTGCGGCCCGCATTCCTGGCGGCGGCCGCCTTTGTTCTGGCGTTGGGCGCGGGCTGGTGGGGGTCGGCATGGCTGGACGCAATCGACGGCGATCCGTTTGGATTCCTTGCCGCTCGTTTCGCGCGTCACACCGATGAGCCGCCCCTGGGACCGGCGAGCGAGCCGGACGCGCTTGAGGAGCCGCAAGACGCAACCGTCGCGGCGGCGACCGCGGAGCCCGCTCCATTGGCTGCATCGGTCGCTGCGTCGGAACCGATCCCGCTGCCGGAGCCGGGCGCGGCAACCGCGGAGACGCCCGCGCCCGAGGAGGCGCCGCCACTGGTCGCGATGACGCATTTCGAGGGTGACGCGCTAGATGCGACGCTGGAGCGGCTGGCCATGCCCGAGGCCGATGCCGTGAGGCTCCTGGCGCGGCGCTGGGGTCTGGAGTTGGACGATCTCGGGTCTGGCGAGCCCTGCGCGCGGCTTGCGCGCGTCGGCCTGAGCTGCGAGCAGGAGCTGGGTACGCTCGGCAATCTCCGCTATTTCGATCTGCCCGCGCTGCTAAGGGTCGCCAGCCCTAGCGGCGTCAAGCGTTTCGTGGTCCTGAGCGCGCTGGGCGAAAGCGAGGCGACGCTGGATCTCGCCACCGGTCGCGAGCGCGTCCCGGTGGCGGGGTTGGAGCGGATCTGGACCGGCCATTATACCCTGGTCTGGCAACCGCCGCCGGGCGGTTCGACCCTCATTGCCTCGGGTTCCTGGGGCGAGGATGTGCGTTGGCTGCGCCAGCTTTTATCGCGGGTGCCGGGCCTGGAGGTCTTGCCCGGCGACTCTTCCCGCTTCGACGCTCCGCTGGAGGCCGCGTTGCGGACCTTTCAGGCATCCAGGGGATTGCAACCCGATGGCATCGCCGGTCCACGCACCCTCATCCAACTGAATCAAGCGGTCGAGATGCCGGGTCTGCCACGGCTCGGTGCGACGTCCGCGAACTCCCCGCCCGAGGTGGGGGCGCCATGAGCTACATTCTGGAGGCCTTGAAAAAGTCGCAGCAGGAGCGTGAGCTCGGTCAGGTGCCGACGCTGGACATGACCGGGATCTTCAGCGAGGACAAAGAGCCGGTCCCCGCCAATCACTGGGGCCTGCTTGCCGTTGGTTTGGCGACCCTGGCGGTGGTGATCGCGCTCTTTGCCGCATTGCGGGGGCCGGCATCGCCCCCGGTCGCACCGACCGCGGCGAAGGCGCTGGACAGCCAGCGTCCTTCTTCCCTGGAAAATCCCGGCGGGCCCGCGGCGGCGGATGAGGAGCCGGCAGCGCCCGCGCCCGCTCCATTGCGGCTCGCGCCGCTGGTGGAGGCGCCGCCTCCGAAACATCCGGTCCGTGCCATCCCCGCGACGCCCGACGTGCGCGGGGACACCGCGGGCGGGGAATCCGGCCCGGAGGAGTTCATGGACTACCCCAACCCAAATCTGGATCCGGCGCTGGAGCGTGAACTGCAACGTCAGTTGGACGCGGAGCAGCTTCCGTCCGACGATCCCGAGCCGCTGGTCAGTGAGCCGCCCAGTCGCGCACCGATCCCCGTCGATCTGCTCGACGATATCGAGTCGTTCAAGCAACAGGTGCGCCGCGAACAGGGGCTGCCGCCGCCCAAATCCAAAGCGAAGTCTGCGCCCGTCAAGATCGACGGCGATCCCACGCGGCTGCGTCTGACACCCCAGCAACAGGCGCAGGTGCCTGGATATCTGATGACCGTGCATGTTTACGACCCGGATGTCGCAAAGCGTTTCGTCCTGATCAACGCGCTCAAATATCGAGAAGGCGAGGAAACGCGCGAGGGGTTGCGAGTCGAGCGCATCCTCTCCGATGGCGCTGTATTGAGCTATCTGGGCAACCCCTTTTACGTCGCGCGCTAACCCGCGCGGGCGAGTGCGCGCGACGCGCAAACCGCACCGATCAGGCTCAACGCGCGCGATGGATCTGGCACCTCATTGAGCCTCGCAATGCGCTGCCGAAGCCTTTAGAGTGCGCGCTCCAACTTCCCTGCGACTCATGCCCTGGCGCCTTTCCCATGACCGAGCAGAAATCACGCGACCCGGATTCCCTTCACCGCCATCTGCGCGACGTCCAGGATTTGCTGTCGCGTCAGCATCTGGTCGAAAGTCTGGTCCATCGTCAGCAGATGCCGCACCAGAATCTGGTGGAATCCATTACCCACAGGCAAAACCTGGTGCGGCTGCGGCGCAAGCTCGATCGTCTGCATCCCGCCGACATTGCCTGCATCCTCGAAGCCCTGCCGCTCGCCGACCGACTCTTCGTCTGGGACCAGGTCCGTGCCGAGAAAGACGGCGATATCCTGCTGGAGGTGTCGGACGCGGTGCGGGCCACCCTGATCGAAACCATGGATTCGGACGAGATCAAGGCCGCCGTGGAGTCGCTGGATACGGACGAACTGGCCGATCTGGCGCCCGATCTGCCCCCGGACGTGATGCGGGATGTGCTCGCCTCGCTCGATCAGGAAGAACAGGAGCAGGTCCGCGCCGCTATGTCCTATCCCGAGGACACCGTCGGCGCGCTCATGGATTTCGACATGGTCACGGTGCGCGAGGACGTGACCCTGGAGGTGGTGCTGCGCTATCTGCGCCGCTTCGAGGCGCTGCCGGACCATACCGACAAACTTTTCGTGGTCGATCGCGATGACCGGCTGCGCGGCGTCCTGACCCTGGAGGCGCTGCTCATCAACGATCTGGAGAAAAAGGTCTCCCAGGTCATGACCTCCAAGTCCGTGGTGACCTTCGCCCCGGAGGACGATGCCGGGGACGCGGCTAAGGCGTTCGAGCGCTATGATCTGGTCTCGGTCCCCGTGGTCGACGCGACACGTCGCGTGCTCGGACGGATCACGATCGACGACATGGTCGACCAGATCCGCGAGGAGTCGGAAGCGGAGATTTTCAGTCAGGCCGGTCTGCGCGAGGAGGAGGATATCTTCGCGCCGGTGATCCGCTCGGTGAAAAACCGCTGGGCCTGGCTGGCGATCAATCTGGTGACGGCCTTTATCGCCTCGCGGGTCATCGATCTGTTCCAGGGCTCGATCGAACAACTGGTCGCGCTTGCGGCGCTGATGCCAATCGTCGCCGGCATTGGCGGCAACGCCGGCAATCAGACCATCACCATGATCGTGCGCGCGATCGCCATGGGCCAGGTCGAGCCGACGGCACTCTGGCGACTGTTGCGGAAAGAGCTGGGCGTGGCCCTGATCAATGGGGTGGTGTGGGGCGGGGCGATCGGAGCGGTGGCCTGGTGGCTCTATCGCAACCTGGAACTGGGTCTGGTGATGACCGCCGCCATGACCCTGAACCTGTTGCTCGCCGCCACCGCGGGGGTGGTGATTCCGCTGCTGCGTCAGCGTTTTGGTCGGGATCCGGCGCTCGGCGGTTCGGTCATGATGACGGCGCTGACCGATTCGGGAGGGTTTTTCATCTTTCTGGGGCTGGCGACGGTGTTTCTGCTTTAAAACGCGCTGGGCGCGATCGGCAATCCATGCACTGGCCGTCCGGTGAGCGCGAACAGCGCGTTCGCCACCGCTGGGGCGATGGGCGGCGTCCCGAGTCCGCTGACCCCGCCCGGCGCGGCGTCGCTCTGCACGAGATGGACCTCGATCGCAGGCATCTCATCGAAGCGCAACAGCGGATAATCCGCGAAATTACCCTGTTCCACCCGCCCGTCCGACAGGGTGATGGCGCCTTTGAGCGTCGCGGTCAGCCCGAAGACGAGACCGCCCTCGATCTGGGCGCGCACGATCTCGGGATGCACGACCTGTCCGCAATCCACCGCGCAGACGACCCGATGCACCCTGACCCGGTCAGCGCTCGCCGAGACCTCGGCGACCGTGGCGATGACGCTGCCGAACGCCTCCGCCAGCGCGATACCGCAGGCACGCCCCGTCGTTGGCGGCGCGCTCCAGCCGGCGCGCTCGGCCGCCAGCTCCAGAACCTGCCGATGACGCGGACGATCCGCGAGCAGGGTGCGCCGCAGGTCCAGCGGATCCTGGCCCGCGAGGCGCGCCAGTTCGTCGAGAAAACATTCGGTGACGAAGGCGTTCTGGGTGTGTCCGCCGCCCCGCCAGAAACCCACGGGCACGGGCGTGTCGGCGCGCCGATATTCCACCCGCCGATGCGGGATCGCGTAGGCGAGATTGGCGGCCCCCGCGATCAGGGTCGGGTCGAGACCCTCGGACATCTCGGACGGGCGCGCGCGCGCGAACAGCGAAGGCCCGACGATGCGATGGAACCAGGCCGTGAGCTGGCCTTGCTCATCGATTCCGCCACGCAACCGATGCAGGGTCATGGGGCGATAAAAATCGTGCCGGAGATCGTCCGCGCGGGTCCAGATCACCTGGACCGGGCGCCCCAGCAGCTGGGACAGTTCGACCGCGTCGATCACGAAATCCTGCTCGCGCCGGCGCCCGAAACCGCCCCCCAGCAGGGTGGTGTGGACCGCAATCCGCTCCGCCGGCAATCCCGTGAGGCGTCGCGCCGTCTCCTGGACGCCCTGTTGATCCTGGGTTGGGACATGGACGGCACAGCGGTCCGGCTTGACATCGGCGGTACAGTTCATCGGCTCCAGACAGGCGTGCGCCTGAAACGGAACCTCATACACGACTTCGATCTGCCGGTGCGCGGCGTCCAGCGCGGCGCTGACATCCCCCTGGCGGTGCGCGAGCGCGGCGCGGCCGGTCAGTCCGGCGCGAAAACGGGCGCGGATGCGCGCGGTATCCGCCGCACCGTTGATGGACGGGCGGCAGTCGACCTCCAGGATCTCGCGGGCGCGCAAGGCGGCCCAACTCGTCTCGGCGACCACCGCGACGCCATGGCGAACCATCAGGATCTCGACCACGCCGGGAATCGCGCGGGCGGCCTCGCCGCGCCAGTGACGCACGCGGCTGCCGAGGACGGGGCAGCGTTCGACGGTCGCGTAGAGCATGCCCGGCAGGCGGACATCGAGCCCGTAGCGCGCCTGGCCGCTCACCTTGAGCGGGGTGTCGAGACGACGCGGACGGGTTCCGATCAGGGTCCAGGCGTCGGACGACTTCAGCGGGATCGGCGCGGAAGACGGCTCGGAAACCGGCAAGCCCGCCGCCAGGACGGCCAGTTCGGCATAGGCAAGACTGCGTGTGCCGTCCGCGTGATGGACGCGCCCGCGCCGTGCCTGACACTCCGTTTCAGGAACCTCCCAGGTCGCGGCGGCGGCGTTGATCAATAGCCGACGCGCGACCGCGCCCGCCTCGCGCAGCCCGGTCCAGGCATCGCGCAGCGAGGTGCTTTCGCCCGTGGCCTGCGCACCCAGGAACCGATTGACATAGTCGGGACCGACTGGCGCCAGCGCGACCTCGATCTGATCGAGTCCGACCTCCAGTTCCTCGGCCAGCAGCATGGGCAGGGTCGTCATCACGCCCTGGCCCATTTCGGAGCGCGCCAGAACCAATTGGATCCGGCCGTCGCCCTGTAGGCGAATCCAGGCATTGGGCACGAAGTCGGCGGACGGATCCGCCGGAATCGGAAGAGTCCTCGCCGACATCGCGTCGGCGGCATCGGGCAAGGGAGCGGCGCGCGTCGGCAGGGCCATCCCGAGCACCAGCCCGCCACCGGCCAAGGCGCCGATCTTCAGCAAGGCGCGGCGGGTCAGCCGGACATTCTCGGGCGGATCAACCATCCCGAGCCTCGGGATTGGCGGCGCGTTGGATCGCCCGGCGGATTCGTGTGTAGGTTCCGCAGCGGCACAGGACCCCGGACATGGCGGCATCGATGGCGGCATCGGTCGGTCGCGGATGCGCGGTCAACAGCGCCGCCGCGACCATCAGCTGGCCGGACTGGCAGTAACCGCATTGCGGCACCTCCTCGACGATCCAAGCCAACTGCAGCGGATGGCGACCGTCCGGCGACAGACCTTCGATGGTGGTCACGGTCTTCCCCGCGACGGCGGACAGGGGCGTGACGCAGGCATTGACCGGCACGCCGTCCAGATGGACGCTACAGGCACCGCACTCGCCCGTGCCACAGCCATATTTGGTGCCGGTCAGGCCCAGATGGTCGCGGAGCGCCCAAAGCAGTGGCATATTCGGATCAAGATCGAGCTCGCGCAGCTCACCATTCAGCGTCACCGGGATCATCGTGGCCCAAATCGGAATCAATCGGATAGAAGGGTCGCTAGCATTGCAGATTTGAGGCGGGTACGAAAGCACGCGCGCAAACGAAGCCGCGTCTGGCATGGTTTGCGTTGTTTGCGTAGCGGTTTGGCCTCACTTGAACTCCCAAGCGTCGATACAGACGCGATTTTGCATGGTCAGGAGATTCGCTTGCGGTATTTTTCGATGACGCGATTGCACCAACGCTTGCTGATCGGCCTCTGCGTCTGGGTTCCTGTCGCCTTGGCCCAAGCCGCCGACAAACCGCCGGAGAAGCCGATTCCGGTCATGGCCGCCGAAGTCAGCCGCCAGCCGCTGGCCGACCGGGTCGAGGCGCTCGGCACGCTGAAGGCCAACGAATCGGTCATCATCACCGCCAATGTGACCGAAACCATCTCCAGTCTGCATTTCGAGGACGGTCAGCGGGTGCGCGCCGGGGATCTGCTGGTCGAGATGACCAACGCCGAGGAACATGCCTTGCTGGAAGAGGCGAAGGTCCGGGCGGGCGAAGCGGAACGCCAATATCAGCGGGTCAAGGCGCTGGTTGCACAACGCTCGGCCTCCGAATCGCTGCTCGACGAACGCAAGCGCGATCTGGATACCGCGCACGCCATCCTGGTGGCGCTGGAATCGCGCCTGGCGGATCGCGTCATCCTGGCCCCCTTCGATGGCGTCCTCGGGTTACGCGATGTCAGTCGCGGCGCCCTGGTCGAGCCTGGCGATCCGATCACGACGCTGGACGACGACCGCCTCATGAAGCTCGATTTTGCTGTCCCGAGTGTCCATCTTCCGTCGCTGGTTCCTGGACTCCGGATCGAGGCCCAGACCAGCGCGCATGGCGAGCGGGTCTTTACCGGCGTGGTGCGCGGAATCGACAGCCGCATCGACCCGGTGACCCGCACCGCGCAGGTGCGCGCCATCCTTCCGAATCCGGAGCGACAACTGAAACCAGGGCTGCTGATGCGCATCGACCTGCTGGTCGATCCGCGCGACGCGCTCGTGATTCCAGAGAAGGGGCTGCTTCACAAGGGACAGGATCATTTCGTCATGGTCGTGGTTGAAGGGAAGGATGGACTCAGCGTCGAACGTCGCCAGGTCCAGATCGGCGCCCGTCAGCCTGGCTTGGTGGAAATCCGCGCGGGACTTGCGCAGGCTGACCGGATCGTCACCGATGGCAACGACAAGGTGCGTCCCGGTCAGCCGATCGACATCCTGGCTGGGACTGGCGTCGCCCGGAATTCGCCCGCCGCGACGGATGCCGAGCCATGATCCTGTCGGATCTCTCCATCACCCGGCCGGTCCTCGCCAGCGTGCTGTCGCTGCTGCTGGTCGCCTTCGGGCTGGTCGCCTTCGACCGCCTGCCCTTGCGCGAATTTCCCGACATCGACGCGCCCGTGGTGTCGGTCGAGACCCTTTATCCCGGCGCCGCGGCCAATGTGGTGGAGAGCCGCATCACCCAGCTCATCGAGGATCGCATCGCCGGCGTCGAGGGCATTCGCACGGTGGAATCGACCAGCCAGGACGGGCGTTCCGCGGTCACGGTCGAATTCAATAGCGATCGCGACATCGACGGCGCCGCCAACGACATCCGCGATCGGGTCTCCGGCATCCTGGATCAGTTGCCGGCGGAAGCGGAGCCGCCCGAGATCCAGAAGGTCGACAGCAACGAGGATGTCATCCTCTGGCTCAATCTGACGAGCGACCGTCTGACCCTGCCGGAGCTGACGGACTACGCCCGCCGCTATCTGGTGGACCAATTCTCGGTGCTCGATGGCGTGGCGCGGGTCCAGGTCGGCGGTAATCAGGTGTTCGCCATGCGCATCTGGCTCGACCGCAAGGCGCTGGCCGCGCGCAATCTGACCGTGGCGGAGGTCGAGAACGCCCTGCGCGCCGAAAATCTGGAACTGCCCGCCGGCGAGGTCGAGTCTATCGACCGTCAGTTCAGTGTCCGGGTCAATCGCGCCTTCAAAACCCCTGACGACTTCGCGCGTCTGGTGCTGGCCCGTGGCGACGACGGCTATCTGGTGCGTCTCGGCGATGTCGCGCGGGTGGAGCGCGGGACCGAGGAGAACCGCACACTGTTCCGAGGCAATGCGGTGCCCATGATCGGCGTTGGCATCGTCAAGCAGTCCACGGCCAACACCGTCGCGGTGGCCGATGCCGCCAAGGCCGAGGTGGTTCGTATCAATCCGCTCCTCCCCGAAGGGATGGCGATCAAACAGAGCTATGACAGCTCGATCTTCGTCAAGGGCGCCATCCATGAGGTGTATAAGACCCTGGCCATCGCCATCGGCCTGGTGACCCTGGTGATCTATCTGTTTCTCGGCAGCCTGCGAGCCACGCTGGTGCCGGCGGTGACGGTGCCAGTGTCCGTGGTCGCCACCTTTACCGTGCTCCTGGCGCTCGGCTTTTCGATCAACATCCTGACCCTGCTGGCGCTGGTGCTGGCGATCGGCCTGGTGGTCGACGATGCGATCGTGGTCCTCGAAAATATCCACCGGCGGATGGAGGAATACGGCGAGACGCGACTGGTCGCGGCCTATCGGGGCACCCGTCAGGTCGGCTTCGCGGTGATCGCGACCACCGTCGTCCTGGTCGCGGTCTTCGTTCCCATCGCTTTTCTGCAGGGGGATGTCGGGCGACTTTTCGGCGAATTTGCGCTGACCATGGCGGCGGCGGTGAGCTTTTCTGGCTTTGTGGCGCTGTCGCTGTCCTCGATGCTGGCCTCCAAGATTTTGCCCGCCGCGCACGCCAGCCACCAACGCGCGACGCTGTCGCACGGCGTGGATCTCGCGTTTCAATGGCTGCGGCGGGTCTATGGCCGGCTGCTGCGCTTCCTGCTGCGTCACCCGTGGATCGTGCTGCTGGCCTTCATCGCCACCCTGGTTGGCGCATTCTGGCTGTTCGAGCGCATTCCCCAGGAATACACCCCAAAGGAGGACCGCGGTGCGTTCTTCATCATGGTCAATGGTCCCGAGGGCGCCTCCTTCACCTATATGAAGGACTACATGGATGAGATCGAACGGCGCTTGATGCCCTACGTCGAGAGCGGCGAGGCGACCCGCCTGCTGGTCCGCGCCCCGCGCTCCTTCTCCAACACGGCGACCTTCAACTCCGGTATGGTCGTCATGGTGCTGAACGACTTTGGCCTGCGCCGCTCCGGCTGGGTCATCATGGACGAGGTTCGCGCCAAACTCGCGGATCTGCCTGGTGTCAGTGCCTTTCCGGTCATGCGTCAGGGATTCGGTTCGCGCATCGCGAAACCGGTCCAATTCGTCATCGGCG
Source organism: uncultured Thiocystis sp. (assembly GCF_903866365.1). Lineage (GTDB taxonomy): Bacteria > Pseudomonadota > Gammaproteobacteria > Chromatiales > Chromatiaceae > Chromatium. Next base: position 30,365 of record NZ_CAIPNF010000462.1, on the reverse strand, counting down.
GGGGCACCTATGAAGAACTGGCCGCCTGGCGCGACACCCTGCTCGCCGAGATCGCAAAAGACAATCCCGGCCTGACCGGTATCGATTGGGACTACAAGGAGACCAAGCCTCAGCTCAAGGTCGAGATCGATTATGATCGCGCCGCCGATCTGGGCGTGACCATTGGCACCATCGGACGCACCCTGGAGACCATGCTCGGCTCGCGCAAGGTCACGACCTACCTGGATGCCGGCGAGGAATACGATGTCATCCTGGAAGGCGAGCGCGCCGAGCAACGCACCCCCGGCAGCCTGGAAAACCTCTATGTGCGTTCCGATCGCAGTGGCGCGCTGATCCCGCTCTCCAATCTGGTCCGAGTGATCGAATCGGCGGACTCCCAAAGCCTGAAACGCTACAACCGGATCCGCGCCATCACCATCGAGGCGAATCTGGCGGACGACCTCTCCCTCGGTCAGGCACTAACGTATCTGGAATCGAAGGTGCGTGAGCATCTGCCCGAACAGGCACGGATCGATTACAAGGGTCAGAGCCGGGATTTTCGTGCCAGCAATCAGGGCGTTCTGTTCGTCTTCGCCCTGGGCGTTGTTGTGGTGTTTCTGGTGCTCGCGGCCCAATTCGAGAGCTGGATCCATCCGTTGGTCATCATGCTCACGGTCCCGCTCGCCATGGCCGGCGCCCTACTCGGACTCTGGGCGATGGGTCAGACACTAAACATCTACAGCCAGATCGGGCTCATCATGCTGGTGGGGCTGGCGGCCAAAAATGGCATCCTGATCGTGGAATTCGCCAACCAGTTGCGCGATCAGGGTCTGGCGTTCCGCGCCGCGCTGCTGGAAGCGGCCGATGTGCGTCTGCGCCCAATCCTCATGACCAGCCTGACGACCGCCGCCGGTTCCCTGCCCCTACTTCTGTCCGGCGGTGCCGGGGCCGAAACCCGCGCCGTCATCGGCACCGTCGTCCTTGCCGGCGTGCTGGCCGCGACCTTTTTCACTCTCTTCGTGGTTCCAGTGGCTTATGACCTGTTGGCGCGCCACACTGGCTCGCCGGGCGATGTGAAACGACGGTTGGAGCGGGAAACGGCATGAAACAACCGGACTCCCAGGGCCATCGCAGGGATGATTCCGCCGGCAAGCGCCGCGGAATATCCCGCCTCCAGCTAAAACTCTGGCTTGGCGTGGGCCTATCCCTGCTGATCGGCCTCACCGTTTTGCAGATCGATCACTACCGCGCGGCGCGCGCGGATGCGATGGAAGCGATCCTGAACGAAGCCAGAAATCTGCGATCGGTGCTGATGGCAAGCAGCCGGGTCTATCACCAATTCTTTCTTCACAGTGAGCGGCCTTTCTCTTGCCAGACCATCGACCTGCTTCCAACCCATGCACTCGCACGGATCGCCGAGACTCTTGGGAAGGAACATCCACAGGATCTGCAAATCAAAATCGTCGGTCTGGAACGCCTCAACCAGGAGAAGCGGCCAGACAACGCTGACGCGGATGCCATCGCCTATTTCGAGCGGAATCCCAAGTCTTCGGAGCGCCTGGAGCAGGCCTCCGCTCCCGATGGACGGCGCTTCTATCACTATGCGCAGCCGATCTGGACCGAAGCCTATTGCCTGGCCTGTCACGGCGACCCCCAGCATGTCCCCGCGAACATTCGTGCCCGTTATTCGCCCGCGCCTGGTTTTCACGAGGGCGATCTGCGCGGGATCATGAGCCTTTGGCTGCCCATCGACCAGGTCGATCAACGCACATTTACGCTTTTTAAACGCTCACTGCTGGGCCATTTCGTGGTCTTTTCGATGCTGTTTATCGTCGGTGGCGTCTTGTTGCAACGCTTCGTCATCAGCAAACTGCGCCACCTCCAGACGGCGGTGCATGCGCTCGCCAGCGGCCAGTATGGCTCGCGGGCAGCGGTGACAGGCCACGACGAAATCGCGGATCTGGCGCTCACCTTCAACCGCATGGCCGACAGCATCGCGTTACGTGATCAGCAGTTAGCGGAGAGCGAGGAGCGTCTGCGGCTGTTCGTCGGCTATTCTCCGGTCGCGCTCGCGATGTTCGACCGCGACATGCGCTATCTCGCGGTGAGTCGACGCTGGCTCATTGACTATGGGGTGGCGAACGTCATTGGCCGCTCTCATTATGAGATCTTTCCCGAGATCCCGGAGCAATGGAAAGACGCGCATCGGCGAGGACTGGCCGGCGAGGTCGTGCAGGCCGAAGAGGAGCGGTTCGAGCGTTTGGATGGCAGCGTTCAATGGCAGCACTGGGTCGTGCGGCCCTGGTACCGGTACGACGGCGCCATTGGCGGCATTATCATCTTCACCGAGGACATCACCGAGCGTAAGCTCGCCGAGGAGGCGTTGACGCGGGCCAATCGCCATAACCGCGCCCTGCTCGAAGTCAGCCTGGATCCCTTGGTGGTGATTAACCCCGATGGCCGGATCAGCGATGTGAATATCGCCACCGAAAAGGCCACCGGATATGGGCGCGAACAACTGATCGGGAGCGATTTCACCGGCTATTTCTCCGATCCAGACCTCGCCATGGAAGGCTACCGTGCCGCCTTCGAACAGGGTCAGGTCCGCGATTTTGCATTGGAACTGGTCCATCGCGACGGCGGCACGACCCCCGTGCTCTATAACGCCTCGGTCTATCGCGATCATGCGGGCGCGATCGAGCAGGTGTTCGCCGCGGCGCGCGATGTGACCAACCTCAAGCGCATCACGGACATGCTTCAGGCGCGTCTGCGACTGCTCGACGGGGCCAGGTTCCGTTCGCTGGAGGAAATGCTGCGGGCGAGCGTCGATGAAGCGGTGGACCTGACCGGCAGCTCGATCGGTTTTTACCACTTTCTGGAACCCGACCAGGAAACCCTCGTGCTGCAAGCCTGGTCGACCCGGACCACCCGCGAATTCTGCCAGGCCGAAGGCGCGGGGCGCCATTATCCGCTGTCGGAGGCTGGCGTCTGGGCTGATTGCGTGCGCCAACGCCGGGCGATCGTCCACAACGATTTCGCATCGCTCGCGCAGCGGCACGGCCTGCCGCCGGGACATGCAGAGGTCATCCGCGAGCTGGTGGTTCCGGTGTTCCGCGACGAGTGCATCGTCGCGATCCTCGGTGTCGGCAACAAGCCGCTCGACTACGACGAGACGGATCTGAGTCTCGTCGCCACCTTTGCCGACCTGGCCTGGGATATCGTCGAGGAGCAACGCACGCAAAACGCCCTGCGCGAGAGCGAGGCCCGTTTTCGCCAGATCATCGAGACGACCAACGAAGGGATCTGGACCATGGACGCGAATCATCTGACCACCTTCGTCAACCCGCGGATGGCCGCTCTGCTTGGCTATGATTCCTCGGAGATGCTGGGTCGCCCGGTCGAGGACTTCCTGTTCGCGGAGGATCTGGAGGCGCATCGGAAGCAGATGCAAATCCGGCATCTCGGCCAGAACTCACATGACGAACGGCGGTTTTGCCGCAAGGATGGCAGAGAACTCTGGACGCTGGTCGCGGCGGGCGCGCTCTACGATGCGCAACAGGGTTTTGGTGGCTCGTTCGGCATGTTCACGGATATCAGCCTGATCAAGGAGCAGCAACGGCGTCTGGAGCAGATGGCGCATTTCGATCCTCTGACCGGCCTGCCCAATCGGGTGCTGCTGGAGGACCGTCTGCGGATTGCCCTGGCGCGAGCCCGGCGCGAGGAACGCCTGCTGGCGGTCTGTTATCTCGATCTGGACGGCTTCAAGCCGGTCAACGACACCCATGGACACGCGGCCGGCGATCGCCTGCTGATCGCGGTCGCCGAACGGCTGACTCAAGCCGTGCGCGAAGGCGATACGGTCGCCCGACTGGGTGGCGACGAGTTCGTGCTGCTGATGGGGAACCTGACCAGCCGGGAGGAAGGCGAGCACCTGCTGGCGCGCGTACTGGCGGCCATCGCCGAACCCTATGCCATCGACGCGGAAACCACCGTCGCGGTCTCGGCGAGTATTGGCGTCACCCTCTACCCGCTCGACCACGCCGACCCCGATACACTCCTGCGCCATGCCGACCTGGCGATGTATCAGGCCAAGCAGGCCGGACGCAACGGCTTTCGTTTCCTCGAATCCGGTTGTTTCACATGAGCCCCTTCGCCTCGGCGACCGCATCCTCCAGCAGGATCTCCAGTTGCGCCAGCTTAATCTCCTTGAGACCCAAAGCCTGCGCCTCCGGCGTGGCCGCCAGCACGATGTCGGGATCGGCCGTCTGACCGATGCCGAGCTTGTGACAGACGATATCCAGCAAGCGGGTGATGATCAGGAGCGCGTCGTTCTCGTCGAACTCCCGCGCATGATGATCGCGAGCGACCCGTGCGTAGCTCTCCGGCAGTTCCCATTTGACCATCAGGCGATAGCCCATCTCCTGGTGCATGGCTTCCAGGATCTCGCTCACCAGCGACTCCGTGAGCGGCAATGGATGGCTGCGATCCTCCGCCAGGCGTTCCAGTACCTTGAGCAAAAACAGCTCGCCGATATCGTGCAGCAGCCCGGTCAGAAACGCCTCTTCGGCCAGTGCCTTGTACCCCGTCTGCTCCGCCAGCCAGCGCCCGCCGGTGGCGCAGACGAAGGTGCGGCTCCAGAGCGCTGGCAGGCAGGCGCTGACGGCCTTGACGCGCGCCTTGCTCACCAGCAACAGAGACGCCAGCATCGCCAGACTGGCGACCCGATTCATGCCCAACCGCACCACGGCCGCGCTGACCGTCTCCACCTGTTTCAGCCCGCCATAAAAGGAGGAATTCGCGAGGCGTAGCAGATGGCTGACCAGCGACTGATCTTTCATGATCAGGTTCGCGATCTGGTTCATGGAGGCGGTGTCGGATTGCTTGAGCTTTTGCAGTTCCAGCGCCACCGGATTGAACACCGGAAGTTGCAGGCTATCGGCCTCGAAACGTTCCTCGATCAGATCCTTGAGTGACTTCTCGCTCACGGGAACCTCGCGCCATCCAGGCGGTGCGCACGGAGATGAATGGAGACTCGCATCATCGCACCGGAGTCTCGCCAACCAAGCGCAGGATTTCACGCAGCGGCCGCGGTCGTCCCATCCGAGGTAGATGACGCAGCACTTCATGCAGACTGGTCGCGCCCGCGGCGGCCTTGGCCAGACCATCCTCTAACAGCGTAATCAGCCCCGAGGTCTCGATGCTGATCCGCCGGATCTCCGAGGAGGTTCGCTTGTTGAGGATGGCGTCCTTGACCATTTCGTTCAACACCAGCAGCTCGAACACCCCGACCCGCCCGGCATAGCCCGTGTAGTGACATTCGCGACAACCGCGTCCCTGCCGAAAATTGGCGCCGGCCAGGTCGCTCTGCTGACAGCCCAGCCGATGCAGCTCGTTGGCATTCGGACGATAGGGCTCGGCGCACTGTTCGCAGACATGCCGCAGCAGGCGCTGGGCCAGCACCGAGACGACGGTGGAGGAGATCAGAAAGGTCTCGATCTGCATGTTCATCAGTCGCAACAGACCGCCGATGCTGTCCTCGGTATGGAAGGTGGTCAGCACCTTGTGACCCGTCAGGGCCGCCTGAATGGCCGATTCCGCCGAAAACTGATCGCGGATCTCGCCCAGCACGATCACGTCCGGATCCTGCCGGACCATGTGGCGCAGGGTTTCTTCGAAGGTGAGATTGATCTTGGGGTTCAGATTGCACTGGGCGATGCCGTCGATGACATATTCCACCGGATCCTCGGCGGTGATGATGCTGCGTTCCATGTCGTTGAGATAGTTGACGCAGCCATAGAGCGTGGTGGTCTTGCCGGAACCCGTGGGTCCGGTGATCAGGATGACCCCGCTGGGAACCTCCAGCGCATCGTCGATGAAACGCTCCAGCATGCGCGGCGCCAGACCGACCTCCTTGATGTCCAGCAGTTCCGCCTTGCGGCTGAGCAGGCGCAGCACGATCTTTTCGCCGAAGATGGTGGCATAAAAAGAGGCGCGCACGTCGCTGCGACGACCGCTCTGGGGGTCGTCGAAACGAAAACCGCCGCCCTGATGACGACGCTTCTCGGCGATATCGGCCTTGCAGAGTACCTTTAGACGACTGCTGACGATCGGCGCGATCGCCCGATCCAGTTCCTTGTGCAACATGAGGATGCCGTCGCGTCGCAGGCGCACGCGCAGTTGCTGGCGCATGGGCTCGATGTGGATATCGCTGGCGCCCAACTCCAGCGCATCCACGATCAGCCGATCGACCACGCTGGTGGCATCGGCCTCGTTCGCCTCCGCCGGACGCTGCCGGCTATGCTGGCGGCTGTTCTCGTAGGCGGCGATGGTGTCCTCGACCGCGCGACGGGTACTGATGACCGCGACGACCTCGCCAAAGGCACCCTCCGCCGCCTGCCTGGAAAATGTGTCCAGCGGACTGTGAAAGGCAACCAGTACGGTTTCGCCCTCCCGGCGCATGGGCACCGCCTGGTAACGTCGGCACCAGTCGGGGGTCACCTGGAACAGAAGATCGTGATCGATGTCGGTAAAACTGGGTTCCTCATGCGGAAAGCCCAGTTGGTCCGCCAGCACCTCGATCAGTTGGTGTTCCTGAATGAGGCGTTTTTCCAGCAAAATTTCGCCCAGCCGCTTGCCCTGAAATTCCGGATCCTGCTGAGCGTCGAGCGCCGCTCGGAGATCAAGCGGCTTGAGATAGCCCAATTCCACCAGCAGGTTGCCCAAGGGGACAATCTGGCGATTCTCGCGCAGGGCCTGACGCAGTTGCCGGGCATCGAGAAATCCCAGTTCCTGCAGAACCTGGGTCAGGGAATAATCGTCCCGAAGCTTGGCGAGAAGACGGCGGGCATGCGTCAATTGCTCGGGGGTGACGATTCCGCCATCCTCCAGGATCGCGGCAATCTGCTTGCCGGTATCCTGGATGCGCGGTTGCGATTCCGCCGCGGTCGTGTCGTCGTTATCCGGCTCAGTTATCAATCGTCTGTCCCGGTCTCGATGGTCGCTCGACATGGTCGATCATGTGGGATCTCATGTCACCCAGGGAAGGGTGATGTTCGATGATGGATACCATGAAAGACGGACCGAGCGCCGAGTCAAGTCCACCATGATGCAAAGGCATCATGGCAGGACTTCTCCCAAACGCAACGCGGAGCGATGGCCGTCTGGCCGAATGACCAGTGAAACCGGGGGACAATCGGTCAATCAGTTATTCTTAGCGCCTTGGGCGATCCATCGTTCGATCGTCCCGATCTCCTCGTCGCTGATCGGATCCTTGCCATGCGGCATCTGGATCGATTTATCCACCTCTCCCGCCACGAGACGGTAGAGGCTGCTCGAAAGAGGATCGCCGGCGACCACCACGGGACCGAATTTCGTGCCTTTCATCAGCGAGTCATAGGACTCGACCAAAAAGCCGCTGGCGACTTGCCCCTTTCCGCCATTCAGGTGGCATTCGACACAATGTATATTGATGATCGGTTTGACCTCCTTTTCGTAGCTCACCGACGCATATTTGCCGCAACCCGAGAGCAGCAGAACCGCGGGCAAACCAAGGATGGCGGACTTCATGAGGCTTTTCACTGCATTTCTCCTTCGCTGACAGAACACAACTCAACGTGCATCCCCCTGAGCGATGATGGCGTCAGCCACGACTGTTCGAGGAGTCCGCGACAGTTTCCTGGAAACCGATCGCTGAACGAGCGGAAATAGCGCCCGCGCCATTGCGGGCCGTTGTTTCCGGACAGAAATCGTCAATTTAATTTCGTTAGCGCCAGGATCGCTGAATGCTACGCTTGACGAATCCGGTCAGCAAGACGCTTCACCATGGGATTCGAGCCAGGCCCGCACGGGACCGAAACTGCGGCGGTGATGAGGGCAGGCGCCAAGCGTGCGCAAGGCCGCTAAGTGGACGCGGGTGGGATAGCCTTTGTGACGCGCGAAACCATAGCCTGGAAAATCCAGTTCCAACTGTGCCATCACCTGATCGCGCGCGACCTTCGCGAGGATGGACGCGGCGCCGATGGCTGGAATCAGACCGTCGCCGCCAATGACGGCCTCCGCCTCAAGACCGAACTCAGGACAACGATTGCCGTCGACGAGAATGCGCTGGGGCCGGATTGCGAGCGCGGCCACCGCGCGCTGCATGGCGAGCAGCGAGGCCTGGAGGATATTGATCCGGTCGATCTCCTCGACCGTCGCCCAGGCCACCGACCAGGCGAGCGCACGCTCACGGATCTCCCGATCCAGGATGGCACGCCGCGACGCACTGAGTTTTTTCGAATCGTCGATCCCGACGATCGGACGGGAGGGATCCAGGATCACGGCGGCGGCGCTGACTGGTCCCGCCAGCGGACCGCGCCCCGCCTCGTCGACGCCGGCGATCAGGATGACCGCCTCGCTCATGCCGCCCCCTGCTGCTCGATGAGCCTAAGGATGGCGCGGGCCGCCTCGCGGGCCGCCTCGCGACGCAATTCGCGATGGATGCGCCCATAGTCGTTCTGGATCCCGGCCACGCGTTCGGGATCGTCGAGAAACTCCAGTAGCGCGGGCGCCAGCAATTCGGCGCGGCAGCGATCTTGAATGAACTCCGGCGCCAGCACGCGCCCCGCCAGTAGATTGGCCATCGCGATATAGGGCACCTTGACCAGACCGAGCCGCTTGACCAGGTGATAGGTGAACGGATGGATACGATAGGCGACCGCCATCGGCCGTTTGAGCAGCAGCGTCTCCAGGGTTGCCGTCCCCGAGGCGGTGAGCACGCAGTCGGCGGCGGCGATGGCGTCGCGGCTGCGTCCATCCACCAGGATAACCGGAAGCTCGGGCGCCCGCCGCGCCAGTTCGGCCTCGAACAGCACGCGCAGACTGGCCGTGACCAAAGGGACCACGAAGCGCAGCTCCGGTCGCGCGGTCAGGCACACGCGAGCGGTATCGATGAAGGGCCCCGCCAGACGCTTCATCTCGCCCACGCGACTGCCGGGCAGGAGCGCGATGACCGGGGCGTTCGGCGGAAGTCCAAGCCGGGCGCGCGCGGCGTCCCGATCGACCTCCAGCGGGATTTCGTCGGCCAGCGGGTGCCCGACATAGGTCGCCGGCACGCCATGCTGTCTCAGTAAGGTCTCCTCGAAGGGAAAGACGCTGAGCATCAGATCGACCGCGCGGCGAATTCCCTTGACTCGGCCGGGACGCCAGGCCCAGACGGTCGGACTGACGAGATGCACGGTCTTGATGCCCGACTCGCGCAGTCGTCGCTCCAGGCCCAGATTGAAATCCGGCGCGTCGACGCCGATGAAAACCGCGGGCCGATGGGCGAGAAAATAGCGCCTCAGCTCGGCCCGCAGCCCAAGCAGTTCGCGCAGATGTCCGAGCACCTCCGTCAAGCCCATCACCGACAGACGTTCCATCGCAAACAGGGTCTCGCAGCCGGCCTCCTGCATCCGCGGCCCGGCCACGCCGACAAAGCGGACGTCGGGGATCAACTCACGCAGCTCTCGAACGAGGGCGGCCCCAAGCAGATCGCCGGACGGCTCGTTAGCGACAATCCCGACAAGCACCATAAAATCCTGTCATCGAATGAAAAATCATTACTTCAGTCGTACCGGGCACGATCGAAGCAATTAACGCACGAGACCGCGATCACTGTCGGCGATGAAGTCCGCCAGCACGGCGAGTTGCGGGGTCGTTTCAGCCATCACGCGAATCCGGACGAGCGCCTCGTCGCGTTTCAGATTGGCCATGTAGAGGGTGCGATAGGCGCGCTTGATGGCCTGGATGCTCTCCGCTGGAAAACCGCGTCGGCGTAACCCCTCCGCATTGATCCCGCGCGGTTCGGCGGGATGTCCACCGACCATGACAAAGGGCGGAACGTTCTTGTTCAACACCGAACCCATGGCGCAAAAACCATGGGTTCCGATCCGACAAAACTGATGGACGATGGTAAAACCGCCGAGGATCGCCCAGTCCTGAATCTCGACATGCCCACCTAGGGAGGCGGCATTGGCCATGATCACCTGATTGCCGATCCGGCAATCGTGCGCCACATGGGTGTAGGCCATGAAAAGATTGTCGTCTCCGATGCGCGTGACGCCCTGATCCTGAACCGTTCCGCGATGCAGGGTGACAAACTCGCGCACCTGGTTGCGATCGCCGATTTCAAGCCAGGTCGGCTCGCCGCCATATTTCTTGTCCTGCGGATCCTCGCCAATGGAGGCGAACTGAAAGATCCGGTTATCGCGGCCGATCCGTGTCGGCCCGCGCAGCACCGCATGCGGGCCGATGCGGGTTCCGGCACCGATCCGCACGCCCGCGCCAATCACGACAAAGGGGCCAACCTCGACCTCGGAGTCCAGCTCGGCCCCGGCGTCGATGACCGCGGTGGGATGAATCAAGCGGTGAAGTCTCGCGCGGTGCACATGATTTCGGCGGTCGCGACGATGCGGTCATCGACCCGCGCTTCGGCGTCGAATTTCCAGATTCCCCGGCGTACCGGTCCAAGCTTGACCTCCATGATCAACTGGTCGCCCGGTTCGACGGGGCGTTTGAAACGGGCCTTATCGATCCCGACGAAATAGTAGAGCTTATCGCCTACCTCTTCCGGGCGTGATGCCATGGCCAGGAGACCCGTGGCCTGCGCCATGGCCTCGATGATGAGCACCCCGGGCATGACCGGGCGCACCGGGAAATGTCCCATGAAAAACGGTTCATTGTACGAGACGTTTTTCACCGCGATCAGATAGTCGTTGATCTTGTAATCGATGACTTTATCGACCAGTAGGAAGGGATAGCGGTGCGGCAGGAGGCTCAGCACCTTGTGGATGTCCATTGTGCTTACGACGTCCTCCGAACGACCAGACTGCTGATCGGGTTCGGTCGGCACAGGATGCGATCCATCCATTAGGAATTCCCCCGCTCTGTTGTTTCTTTCATCGTTTCCATTACTGACTCAAGATGCTTCAATCGGCGCGTCAGCTCGTCGAGGTGCCTGAAACGCGCCACGTTGCGTCGCCATTCCATACTTGGACTGGCCGGGATACCACCGCTGTAGACGCCGGGTTCCGGGAAAGATCGGGTCACCATGGCCATGCCGGTGAAGTGCACGTCGTCGCCGATTTCCAGATGACCGGCGATCCCCACCGCCCCGGCAATGGTGCAATTGCGGCCGATCCGCGTCGATCCGGAGATCCCGGCATTTCCTGCGATAGCGGTATTGTCGCCGATTTCGACGTTGTGTCCGATCTGGATAAGATTATCCAGTTTGACGCCGTGCCCGATCACCGTATCGCCAAGCGCGCCACGATCGACGGCAGTATTGGCGCCGATCTCGACATCGTCGCCCAGCACCGTCCGCCCGAGCTGCGGGATGCGGATCCAGCGCTCGCCATCGCGCGCGAAACCGAACCCTTCCCGACCGATCACCGCCCCCGGATGCAGCAGCGCCCGTTTGCCTACCAGAGTTCCCGCGCACAGCGTCACTCGCGCCATCAAGCGACTGTCCTCGTCGACGCGAACCCCTTCGCCAAGAATGCAGCCAGGGCCGATAAACACCCGCGGACCGATCAGGACGCCGGCCTCCAGAACGACCAGCGGACCGATCCAGGCGCTTGGGTCGACCTGCGCGGCGGGATCGATCAACGCACTCGGATGCCTGCCGCCAATGACGGGCGCATCGGGGTGAAGAATCCGTGCCGCCCTGGCAAAGGTCAGATAAGGATTATCGCTCAGTAGGACCGGTATCGGCCTAGAGCCCGCGTCGGCTTCCGTCAGGATCACGGCTCCTGCCGCAGTGGTCTCCAATTGCCGACGGTATTTGGAATCGCCAAGAAAGGCGAGACTCCGGGCATCCGCATTCGTCAATTGAGCCACACGGGAGACCTTGACATTGCCGTCGCCCAACAAGGTCACGCCCAGTCGAGCAGAGAGGTCTCCGAGGCGGATCTCCATGGGTTCAGATCTCCAAAGGGTCAGATCGGTGGGCGTCCCGAGTCCAGCGTTTCAGCAGGATCTGAATGAAACTGCCCATCCTTGATCGGCACTCGCGAACAGCGCGGCCGTTGCAGTCAAAGTAGCGCGGATCACTCGGGGCGCGGTTTAAATTCCTGTTTCAGGCGCTCAATGACAAGATCGGAAATATCGATGCGAGGATCGGAGTAGACAAGCCCCTCGCTGATAATCAAGTCGATCTTCTGTTCCTTGGCCAATTCGACGATCACTTCTTTCACTTGACGGCCAAGCCTGGCGCGCAGCTCATTCTGGCGTAATACAAAATCTTCCTGAAATTCATCGCGAGCATACTTCAGCTTACGCGTTCGGCTGCGAATATCGTTTTGCAGGCGCTGGATTTCGCTTTCGCTCATCAAGGCGCCATCGCGTTCGAGTTTGCTCTGCAGGGATGAGATCTGCTCCTGTTGATCGCGCAGGCTGCGCTCGCGGTCCTCGACCTCGCGTTGCAATGAATCGCGCGCGGCTTCGTACTGAGGGGACTGCTCGACGACCCGATTCGGATCCACGACGGCAATGCGATAATCGGAAGCGGCGCTCGCTTGATAGCAAAAACCCGTCAGCAGGAGCAGGGTAGTGACGACTCGAATGTTCACGCGCGACCCCATTTTTCAGAAGGTTTGCCCAAATCCAAACTGAAACACCTGAGTATCGTCCCCGTCCTCTTCATTGAGGGGATAGGCGAAACTGATCGAAAGCGCACCCACGGGGGACAGCCAGGTCGCGGAGAGACCTGTCGAATAGCGCAGATCGCCCAAGTCGAATCCGGTCGAGGTCAGGAGATCCGTTTCGTCCATCGTCCAGACTGTTCCGAAGTCGAGGAATACTCCAAGTCGCAACGTTTTTTCGAACTCCCCGCCAACGGGGGCAGGCGCAAACAACTCGACACTGCCAGCCAATTTCAGGTTGCCGCCGACTGGATCGTCTGTGCCGACTTCACGCGGTCCAAGTGAGTTGGCAACCCAACCGCGAACCGAGCGGGGTCCGCCAGCGTAAAAGTTTTCGAAAAATGGCAGGTAGTCGGTATCGCCATAGCCGTCGCCATAGGCAATATCGCCACTCAGCGAAAAGATAAAGCGCGATGTCAACGGGACATAACGCTGCTCCTGATAATTGATCTTGTAGTATTGAAGATCGCTGCCTGGAACCGAGACCTCGGCAAAGACGTTCCGCAATCCGCCGCGGGTCGGAAAGATCGCTGTATCGCGGGAATCATTCGTGTAATTTGCGGAGAGAAAGAAGTCGTTGAACGTATTTCCGTTCTGCTCGACGAACTCCTGTGCAATCTCTGAAAACCCCGCGGTGAAATCCGTATATTGAAAGCGGAAACCGAGCCCGGCGCGACTGGTATCCGAGATTGGCAGGCCGAAGTTCATTCCCGCCACGCCCACATTGGCCGAATAATCGGCACCGATCAACTCGTCGAAGTCCGTCTCTCGATAAGAAAGATTAAACCCACGACTGATCCCGTCGACGGTGTAGTAGGGATTGAGATAGCCGATTTGATAAAGACGGGTTGCCGCACTGGTATTCAAAGCCAACGACACACGCTTTCCGGTGCCGAGAAAATTGTTTTGCGTCACGCTGGCATTCAAGATAATGCCCTGCGATTGAGAAAAGCCAATACCGGCCGCCAGATTCCCGGCCGGCTTCTCCTTGACCGAGACATCGACATCGACTTGGTCCGCCGAGCCTGGGACCGCCGGCGTTTCGATCGACACGTCGTCGAAATAACCCAGACGCTGGAGTCGTTCCCGCGATTTACGCACCAGTTCGGCCGAGAACCAGGCGGTTTCCAGTTGGCGCATCTCGCGGCGCAACACCTCGTCACGGGTGCGCGTGTTGCCCTTCATGTTGACCCGGCGCACATAGACCCGCTTTCCGGAATCGACGAAAAAGGTCACGGCGACTTCATGGGCGTCTTCGTCGATCTCGGGAACCGTATTCACATTCGCGAAGGCATAGCCCTCGTCGCCGAGCAGACTGGAAATCCGTTCGGCGCTTTCGGTGGTCGCCTTGCGCGAGAAGAACTCGCCGCGCTTGAGCTGGATCAGCGGAAACAACTGAGCCGCGGGGACGGAGGGCTCGCCCGCGAGTTTAATATCGCTGATTTTGAAGGGCGCGCCTTCCTCGATGACGACCGTGATATAGATCTCTTTCCGGTCGGCACTGATCGACACCTGGGTCGATTTGATATCGAATTTGATATAGCCGCGATCCAGATAAAACGAGCGCAGGGTTTCCAGATCGCCGGCGAGTTTTTGCTTCGAGTACTGATCGTTCTTGGAGTAAAAGGAATTCCAGCCCGTGGGTCCGAGCTTGAACTGCTTGCTCAAATCCTTGGTGGTGAACGCCTGATTTCCAATCAGATTGATCTGCTTGATCCGGGCGGTCAGACCCTCGATCACCTCGATATTGACGGCAACCCGATTGCGCTCCAGGGGCGAGACAGTGGACTGGATGAGCACCCCGTATTTCCCGCGCGCGAAATACTGACGCTCCAACTCCTGTTCGATGCGATCGAGGACCGAGCGATTGAATACCCGACCCTCCTTGAGCCCGATATCGGCCAGGGCGTTACTGAGCGCCTCGGTTTCGATGTCCTTGTTGCCGGTAATCTTGATCTCGGCGATCGCCGGCCGTTCGCGGACCCAGAGCACCAGCACGCTGCCGTCGCGTTCGACGCGCACGTCATCGAAGAAGCCGGTCTTATAGAGCGCGCGAATAATCCCGCCGGTGACATCCTCGCCAACGGTATCGCCAACCTGGACCGGGAGATAGTTGAAGACGGTTCCCGGAGCGATCCGCTGGAGTCCCTCGACCCGAATATCGGACACCTGGAAGACCGCCGCAGCGGCAGGCTGGTTTAGCGAGACCAGTACGGCGGAAAGCAAAATCAGTTGCCTGGCGCCACCGCGAAAAATCTGAGCTATCGGAAGCAAGACGGGTTCCCCTCGATCAGGCCGAAATCTGCCGCGCAGTCGGCATCCAAGGGGGGGTAGTATAAGGGATCCACCGGGCTTAGCCCAATAGCCGGGAGATGTCCGCGTAGAAGGCGAGCGACATCAGCGCCGCCAGCAGGATGAAGCCGACCTTTTGTCCCTGAAGCTGGAGCTGTTCGGACACTGGACTGCCTTTAATCCACTCGATCAGAAAATACAACAGGTGGCCGCCATCGAGCACGGGGATCGGCAGCAGATTCAGCACGCCCAGGCTGATGCTCACCACAGCCAGAAATTTCACGAACGAATCGAGACCGGAACTCGCGGTTTGCCCCGCGACTTCCGCGATAGCGATCGGCCCGCTGAGATTGCGTATCGAGGACTCGCCAATCAGCATGCGGCCCATGACCCGCAGCATCATCACGCTCATGTCCAGGGTCTTGCCGACCGCCTGTCCCAATGCCTCGACCGGGCCGTAGCGAACCAGGACACGGTAGTCGTCCATCAAATCATCGGGCACCAGGACGCCCGCCCCAATCCGTCCGACCGCCTTGCCATCGATCTCCGTCGACTGAGGGGTGATCGAGATCTGCTGGATCGAGCCATCGCCGCGCTCGACCTCGACCAGAATGCCCTGGCCCGCGCGCTCGCGCACCAGGGCGACCCACTCCTGCCAGGAATCGATCGCAATACCGTCGGCGGCGACCAGACGATCGCCAACCTCAAGCCCGGCGCGCTGCGCCGGTTCTCCGGTCACGAGTTCTCCGATGATCGGGGGCAGGCGAGGGCGACGTGCCTCCAAACCGAGTCGGCCCAGTAGATCGGGCTCCTCGGCCAGACCGGCAATCGCCTGATCGGGGATCCAGCGATCGCGTGTCTGGCCGCTCGCGTCACGCACCCTGACGAGCAGATCCTGCCCCTCCATCGCCTCGACCGCGAGCGAGAAGACAACCGTCTCCCAACTGCGCGCGGGGCGGTCGCCGATCAGGAGCAGTTCGTCGCCGGGCTGGAAACCCGACGCGGCGGCGATCGACTGTGGCGCAACCACGCCGATGACGGGTTTCAGGCCAGTATCGCCGACGATAAAGATGGCCCAGTAGGCCAGGATGGCGAACAGCAGATTGAACAGCGGACCCGCGAGGACGATGGCCGACCGCTTCCACAACGGTTGGCGATTGAAGGCCCGATCCAACTGGTCCTCGGGAACCTCCTCCTCGGCTTCGTCAAGCATTTTGACGTAGCCGCCAAGCGGAATCGCCGCGAGCACATACTCGGTCTCGTCGCGCCGACTCTGCCAGCGCAGCAGCGGCCTGCCGAAACCGATCGAAAACCGCAACACTTTGACGCCGACTCGGCGGGCCACCCAAAAATGCCCGAATTCGTGGACCGCGATCAGAATCGCCAGCGCCACGATGAAAGAAGCGATCGTAAAGAGAATCTCCATCGCGCTTAAAAGCCCCGCTTGAGAACCAATTGTTCCGCGCACTCGCGCGCGCGACGGTCGACGTCCAACAGAAATTCGACCCCCTGACCCTCGACCGTCTCGTCGGGTAGCGCGTCCAGCGTATCGCCCACCACGGCCGCAATGCCCGGCAGATCGATGCGCCGGTCGAGAAAGGCGGCTACCGCAATCTCGTTGGCGGCATTCAGGACGGCCGGAGCAATCCCGCCATGGCGGGCCGCCTGAAAGGCCAGCGCGAGACAGGGGAAACGCAGCAGATCGGGTGCCTGAAAATCGAGACGGCCAACCGCGAACAGATCGAGCGGGGCGACGCCCGACGCGAGTCGCTCCGGCCAGGCCAGCGCATGCGCAATGGGCGTTCGCATATCCGGGTTTCCGAGTTGCGCCAGCACCGAGCCGTCCTGGTACTGGACGAGCGAATGAATCACGCTCTGCGGGTGCACCACGACCTGGAGATGGTCGGTATCGGTGCCGAACAGCCAGCAGGCCTCGATCACCTCCAGCCCCTTGTTCATCATGGTGGCGGAATCGACCGAAATCTTGCGGCCCATCACCCAGGTCGGATGGGCGCAGGCCTGCTCCGGGGTGACGGCGGCCAGACGCTCGACCGGCCAGTCCCGCAGCGGTCCGCCCGAGGCGGTGAGCAGAATACGCTCCACGCCCACCGCCGCGAGTCCGGTACTGAAATTGGACGGTAGGCACTGAAAGATGGCGTTATGTTCGCTGTCGATGGGCAGCAGTTCCGCGCCGCTCTCGGCCACGGCCTGCATCAGTAGGGCGCCGGCGACCACCAGCGATTCCTTGTTGGCCAGCAGCACCCGCTTGCCCGCGCGCGCCGCCGCCAGCGTCGGACGCAGGCCGGCCGCGCCAACGATCGCCGCCATCACGTAATCGGCGCTGGGCATCGCCGCGACCTGCTCAAGACCTTCCACGCCCACGAGAATCTCTGGCCGCTTCGGCAGGTCCGCCAACAGGCCCCGGAGTCGCGTGGCCGCGTCCGGATCCACCATCACCGCAACGTCAGGACAGTGCAGACGACACTGCTCGGCCATGCGCTCGGCATCCCGATGCGCGGTCAAGGCCACGGCCCGAAAACGATCCGCGTGTCGCGCCAGCACATCGAGCGTGCTCACGCCCACGGAGCCTGTCGAACCCAGTACGGTTACGCCTTTCACCATGCTACTCCGGTCAAGTGATGACCCAGGCCATGCCCAGGGCAAAGAAGGGGGCCGCCGCGGTCAGGCTGTCGATGCGGTCGAGCAGACCGCCATGACCGGGCAACAGATGACTGGAATCCTTCACCCCGCGACGGCGCTTCAGGAGACTCTCGTACAGATCCCCAACGACCGACAGCAAGGCCGACAGGCCGCAGACCGCCAGAATCAGGAGCGTCTCGGGAACGCCGAGCGATCGGATCCAGGAAAATGCCAGACCGCAGATCATGGCCCCCAGGATGGCCCCGTAGACGCCAACGCGCGTCTTGCCGGGACTCACCGCGGGCGCGAGCTTGGCCCGACCCCAGCGACGCCCGATAAAGAAGGCCATGGAATCGGCGGTCCAGATCAGGATCATCAGGAACAGCACCAGACCGGGTCCGAGTTCGGGCACGCGATGCAGGTCAACCAGGGCCGCCCAGGGTGCCACCAGGACCAGCAGACCGATCGGCAGCAGCCGCGGCTGCAATCCCGCGACCGGATCGATCCGACGCACGCGCGACAGTCGTATCGTCTGGACGATCCAGAACAGGAGACTGACGCCGAACAACCAGACCGACCAAGCGGGCCGCAGCCAGAACAGACCCATGCAGGCCGCCATGACGGCCAGGTAGGCGACCCGCGGCGAGGTCTGGCGAAGACCGGCCAGCGCGCACCATTCCCAGGCCGCGAGCAGGAGCGCCACGACGAAGAACAGGGCGAACGCGGGGGTTGGCAGCCACAGGATGGCGGCGATAACCAGCGGTCCCAGCAGGAACGCGGTCAAGGTGCGGCGCTGCAAGCTGCTGGCCGCCCGCAAGGCGCTAGGTTCGTCCATACGCGCCCGCCGTGGCCCAAGTTTCGACCTGTTCGCCGGTGTGACCGAAACGACGCTGTCGATGCGCGAAATCGTCCAGCGCAAGACCGAATGCCGCTTCATTGAAATCCGGCCAGAGGATATCGGTGAAATACAGCTCGGCATAGGCCGACTGCCAGAGCACGAAATTGCTCAGACGCTGCTCGCCGCCGGTGCGGATGAAAAGATCGGGCTCGGGGAGATCGGGAAAAGACAGCCGGCGCGCAAGCGCATTTTCATCGATCGCGTCCGGATCCAGGCGTCCGGCCCGCACCTCCTCGGCTAGTCGGCGCGCGGCCCGGGCGATATCCCAGCGCCCGCCATAGTTGGCGGCCACCTGCAGGTTGAGGGTGGTGTTGTTCGCGGTCTGCGTCTCGGCGTCGCGGATGCGACGCTGGAGTTTCTCGGAAAAGGCGCCCCGCTCGCCGATGATGCGCAGGCGTACATCGTTCTCGTTCAGGCGTTTGACTTCGCCGCGCAGGGCGGTCATGAACAGCTCCATGAGGATGTTGACCTCGGCGCGCGGGCGCTGCCAGTTCTCGCTGCTGAAGGCAAAGAGCGTCAGGGTTTCGATACCGCGGCGCACGCTTTCCTCGACCGCCGCGCGCACGCTCTTGACGCCCTCGCGATGTCCGGCGGTGCGCGGTTGGCCGCGCAGCCTGGCCCAGCGGCCATTGCCATCCATGATGATCGCAACATGCCGGGGGACGGAACGGTTCGGATCGACGGCAAGGACGGCGGGCGTTGCGGTATTCACGAGGGTCTGAATCGGATTGGCCAAGCGGTCTTAAATCGACATCAGATCTTGTTCTTTCTCCGCCAGCACCGTATCGACATCCTTGATGTACTGATCGGTCAGTTTCTGCACGATCTCCTGCCCACGCCGCTCGTCATCCTCGGAGATCATCTTTTCCTTGACCAGTTCCTTGAGCTCATGGTTGGCATCGCGACGGATATTGCGCACCGCCACGCGCGCCTGTTCCGCCTCGTTGCGGGCGACCTTGATCAGGTCCCGCCGCCGCTCCTCGGTCAGGGCCGGCATGGGAACGCGGATGACGGTCCCGGCGGTATTGGGATTGAGGCCCAGATCCGACTGCATGATGGCCTTTTCGATGGCCTGCACCATGTTCTTTTCCCAGGGCACCACGGCGAGGGTGCGCGCATCCTCGGCGTTGACGTTGGCGACCTGACGGATCGGCATCTCCGAGCCGTAATAGGAGACCATGATGTGGTCGAGCAGCGACGGATGGGCGCGCCCGGTGCGAATCTTGGCGAGCTCATGGGAGAGCGAATCGACACTCTTGGCCATGCGGTCCGCCGCGTCTTTCTTGATATCGTCGATCATGTTAGTTCCCGCTGACGACCAGCGACCCGACCTCTTCGCCGCGGATCAATCGCTGCAAGGCGCCTGGTTCGTTGATATTGATGACACGCAAGGGCATTCCATGGTCCCGGCACAAGACGATGGCCGTGGTATCCATCACCGTCAAGCCCTCGTGGAGTACCTGATCGTAGCTGATCCGGCGGTAGAAGGTCGCGGCTGGATCCTGGACGGGGTCGGCCGAATAGATGCCGTCGACCTTCGTGGCCTTGATCAGCAGATCCGCCCCGATCTCGATCGCCCGCAAGCTGGCCGCCGAGTCCGTGGTGAAAAAGGGGTTGCCGGTTCCCGCGGCGAAGAGGGTGACGCGCCCCCGGTCGAGGTGGCGCATGGCGCGCCGTCGATCATAATCCTCGCAGACCTGAGCGATCCTCAGGGCCGACATCACGCGCGTCTCGACCGCAAGGCGCTCCAAGGCATCGTGCATCGCCAGGGCGTTCATGACGGTGGCCAGCATGCCCATGTGATCGCCGGTCACCCGATCCATGCCCCTTGCGGCGAGCCCCGCGCCGCGAAAGAGATTGCCGCCGCCGATGACCAATGCAACCTGCAACCCCGTCGCGACCAACTCGCGCACCTCACGCGCATAGCGTTCGAGGATATCCGGATCGATCCCCTCCGTGCCCGAACCCATCAGCGCCTCGCCGCTGAGCTTGAGCAGGATGCGTCGATAGACTGGACTCGACATGAGAGATTGACCTCGTCGCCACTCGATCGTGATAAGGGAGGCTGGAGACCGCGATGGCTCAGCTACCGCGAACCTGAGCCATCACCTCTTCGGCGAAGTTCTCGGTCTTTTTCTCGATCCCTTCGCCCACCTCGACCCGCGAGAAGGCCAGCACTCGCGCGCCAGCCTTCTTCAACAGCTTCTCGACGGATTGTTCCGGATCCTTGACGAACGGCTGTCCGAGCAGAGTGACTTCCTCAAGATACTTGCGCATGCGCCCTTCGATCATCTTGTCGACGATCGCCTCGGGCTTGCCGCTGTCGAGCGACTGCGCCTTGAAGATTTCCTTTTCTTTTGCAAGGGTCTCTGCCGGCACTTGCTCGGCGCTGAGGCACAGCGGGTTGCTCGCCGCGATGTGCATCGCGATGTCGCGACCGAGCGACTCGTCGCCCCCCTCCAAGGCCACGACCACGCCGATCCGCACGCCATGACGGTAGCTGTAGAGCGCACCCTCGACGCCATCGAAGCGGAGCAGACGACGCACCTGAATATTCTCGCCGATCTTGGCGATCAGCGCCTCGCGCGCCGCGTCGACGGTGATCGACGGATCGCCGACCAGCGGCTGCACGGCCAGTTCGGCGGCATCCTTGACCGGGCTGGCCAGCGCCGTGGCGGCGACGGCCTCGGCGAAGGACAGGAAACCCGCGTCCTTGGCCACGAAATCGGTTTCGCAGTTGATCTCGACCATGACGCCGTGCTTGCGATTCTCGGCGATCTGGATCATGACCACGCCCTCGGCCGCGGTGCGACCGGATTTTTTCGCGGCCCGTGCCTGGCCGGACTTGCGCATCGCTTCGATGGCGGCCTCGATGTCGCCATTCGCTTCGACGAGCGCGGTCTTGCACTCCATCATGCCAACGCCGGTGCGTTCGCGCAGTTCCTTGACCAATGCGGCTGAAATCGCCATGTCTAAACCACCTCTGCCCCGCGACGGGCATGCTGAAATTATTCTGAGACGGATCCCCGCGTGCGAGCGCAGGCAGCGGATCCGCCAGGGGCGGCGCGCGGAAGCCGTGGCTCCGGCGCACCGCGAGGGATTACGGCGCCTCGGCGGCCGACGTCGCTTCCCGGCCAAAAGCAGGGTTGAGGTACGTCTCGTCGCGACCGACCATCGCCGCCGCCGTGCCGCGACCGTCGAGGATGGCATCCGCGGCACCGGCGATATACAGCTGCACGGCCCGGATCGCATCGTCGTTGCCGGGGATCACGTAGTCGACGTTGCTGGGGTCGTTGTTGGTATCGACCACGCCGATGACCGGGATACCGAGCTTGTTGGCCTCGGTCACGGCGATCTTCTCGTGACCCACGTCGATGACGAACATCGCATCGGGCAGGCCGTCCATGTTCTTGATTCCGCCCAGGCTCTGCTCAAGCTTGACGCGTTCGCGCGACAAACCCAGGGCTTCCTTCTTGTTGAAGCGCTCGATGGTGCCGCTCTCGAACATGACCTCCAGATCCTTGAGCCGCTTCACGGACTGGCGGATGGTCTTGAAGTTAGTCAGCATGCCGCCGAGCCAGCGATGATTGACGAACGGCATGCCGCAGCGCGCGGCCTCGTCGCGAATTGCATCGCGCGCGGCGCGCTTGGTGCCGACGAACAGAATCTTGCCGCCATTGGCGGCGAGCGTCCCCATGAAATTGACGGCATCCTGATACAGGGGGAGCGTCTTTTCCAGGTTGACGATATGGATTTTATTGCGGTGCCCGAAAATGAAGGCACTCATCTTGGGATTCCAGTAGCGGGTCTGGTGGCCGAAATGGACACCGGCCTCCAGCATCTGGCGCATGGTCACGTTGCTCACAGTCTTGCTTCCTCTGAAGTGGGTTGGACCTCCACGCGTCCCACGCGACAACCCGGAGCGAATTCCCAGGCACCCAGCCGCATGTGTCGACACGTGTGTGGACAATAAAAATAAAGCGAAAAACTCAGGTTTTTCGCTTGGCGCCACCGCCACGAACCCCATCTTGTTCTTAAGTCGGGTTGTGGATTGCGGCAGCGCGCCGCGTTTTATACCATAGCTCGCTCGATACGGGCAATTGTCCTGGCTTTCCGACGAGAGACCTACAACTTCAGAGTGGACGCCTCTAATAGTACGATGAGTGTGCAGATCAAGACGCCCGAGGCGATCGACAAGATGCGCGTCGCGGGCCGGCTGGCGGCCGATGTACTCGACATGATCGAGCCTCATGTCCAGCCCGGCATCACGACCGATGCACTGGATCTTCTCTGCCACCGCTATATCACCGAGGTCCAGGGCGCGATTCCCGCCCCCCTGAACTACCGCGGTTTCCCCAAATCGATCTGTACCTCGGTCAACCATCAGGTCTGTCATGGCATTCCGGGAGGCAAGCGCCTGAAAAAGGGCGACGTGGTCAATATCGACATCACGGTGATCAAGGACGGCTATCACGGCGACACCAGCAAGATGTTTTTCGTGGGCGAACCCGCGGTGCTGGCCCGCCGTCTGGTCACCGTCACCCAGCAGGCCATGCGGATCGGCATCTCCGTCGTTCGCCCCGGCGCCACGCTCGGCGACATCGGTCACGCGATTCAGCAGTTCGTCGAATCCCATGGCTATTCGGTGGTGCGCGAATATTGCGGTCATGGCATTGGCCGCGAATTCCATGAAGAACCCCAGGTTCTGCACTACGGCAAATCCGGCGAGGGGCTCCGGCTGCGGCCCGGAATGTGTTTCACGGTGGAACCCATGGTCAACGCCGGCAAGCGCTTTATCAAGGTTCTGCCGGATGGCTGGACCGTGATCACCAAGGACCGCACCCTGTCGGCGCAATGGGAGCATACGGTGCTCGTGACCCCGGATGGGCATGAGATCCTGACCCTGCGCGCGGAGGAGCGCGAAGATTCGTCCCGCTCATGAGCCACGCGCCGCACCCGAGCGACAGCGCCAGCCGCCCGAACCCGCTCGCCGGCGAACGCGGGGCCTGCGCCCCTCCGTTTATCAACCCGATCGCGGCTTATAAGGAACGGCTCAAGGCCGACCGACAAGCGATCTATGCCAAGTTCGATCAGGGCGCGCCGATCGCCGAACTGGTGCTGGAGCGCAGCCGACTGATCGACGCGGTTCTGCGCGAGGCTTGGACCCGCTTTTTGGGCGACACCGAAGAGGCCGCCTTGATCGCCGTGGGCGGTTACGGTCGACAGGAGCTGCAACCCGCTTCGGATGTCGACATCATGGTCCTGATCGAACCGGGGGCGGATCTCCACCTGACCGATCCGCTCGAAGGGCTGGTGACCTTCCTCTGGGATATCGGACTGGAGGTCGGGCACAGCGTACGCACCGTCGACGACTGTGTGCGCGAGGCCACGGGCGACGTGACCGTGATGACCAATCTGCTGGAGGCGCGCTGGCTCTGCGGCAACGTAACGCTCTATCCGCGAATGCGCGAGGCGACCGCGCCGGATCGTCTCTGGAACAGCGAACGCTTCTTCGCCGCCAAAACCCTGGAGCAGCGCGCCCGCTGGCATAAATACGGCGGCACCGCCTACAACCTGGAACCGAATATCAAGGAGAACCCTGGCGGACTGCGCGATATCCAGATGATCGGTTGGGTTGCCAAGCGACATTTCGCCGCAGAAACGCTGCACGACCTGGTGGATCATGGTTTTCTCACCGAATCCGAGCATCAGGCGCTCATCGATGGGCAGATTCTTTTGTGGCGGATCCGCTTTGCCCTGCATCAATTGACCGGACGACGCGAGGATCGGCTGCTGTTCGATTATCAGCGCACGCTGGCCCGACAGTTTGGCTTTAGCGACGGCGACAACAACCTCGCCGTCGAACAATTCATGCAGCAGTATTACCGCGCGGTGCAGGAACTTAACCGGCTCAACGAGATGCTGCTCCAGTTGTTTCGCGAGGCGATCCTGCTGCACGACGACATCGGCCCGCCGGTCCCGATCAACAAGCGCTTCCAGTCGCGCAGTGGTTACCTGGAAGTCACCTCGCCCAGCGTCTTCCGGCTCTATCCGTTCGCGCTCCTGGAAGTCTTCCACCTGCTCCAGATCCGTCCCGAACTGCAAGGGGTGCGCGCCAGCACCATCCGCCTGATCCGCGAGAACCGTCACCGCATCGACGACGACTTTCGCGCCGACCTGCGCGCCCGCAGCCTCTTCATGGAAATCCTGCGCGAATCGTCCGGCATCACGCACGCCATTCGCCGCATGAATCGTTACGGCGTCCTCGCGGCCTATCTTCCCGCCTTCGCCAACATCGTCGGGCGCATGCAATACGATCTGCTGCATGTCTACACGGTCGACGAGCACACCATGATGCTGCTGCGCAACCTGCGGCGCTTCACGACACCCAAACACGACGACGAGTTTCCGCTGTGCAGCGCCGTCGGGCGCCGTATCCCCAAGCTCGAACTGCTCTATCTCGCCGGTCTTTTTCACGATATCGCCAAGGGCCGGGGTGGCGATCATTCCACCCTGGGCGCCCGCGACGCCAGGGAGTTCTGCCGGCTGCATGGACTGAGCGAATTCGACACCCGGCTGGTTGCCTGGATGGTCGAGCAGCACCTCGTGATGTCCATGACCGCTCAGCGCAAGGACATCAACGATCCGGAAGTCATTCAAGCGTTCGCCGAACTCATCGGCGACCCGACCCGGCTCGACTATCTCTATCTGCTCACCGTTGCCGATGCCCGCGCCACCAATCCGGAACGCTGGAATAGCTGGATGGACGCCCTGCTGCGCGAGCTCTATCACGGCACCCGCCGCGCGCTCCTGCGCGGACTGGATAACCCCCAGGCCCAGGACGAGCTCATCGCGCAAAAGCAGGCCGAGGCGATGCGGCTGGTCGCGCGTTACGGCGGCGATCCCAGTGCCTGCAATCGACTCTGGATCAAGTTCAGCCTGGATTTCTTTCTGCACCATTCCCCGGACGAAATCGCCTGGCAAACCCGGCAGATCCTGGCCGCCGACCCCTCGCAGTTACCCCTGGTGGTCATCCGCCCGGTGACGGTTCGCGGCGTGACCGAAATTTTTATCTACACGCGCGACCGCGCCAATCTCTTCGCGCGCACCACCGCGCTGCTGGATCAGATGGGTCTGAGCGTCATGGATGCGCGCGTCATGACCACCGACGACCGGATGGCGATCAACAGCTATCAGATTCTGGACCAGGACGGAACGCCCGTGGACGACCCCTCGCGCATGGAAGAAATCCGCTCGACTCTGGCCTCCGATATCGTCGAGCAGAGCGGCACCAGCATCAAGGTGGCGCGTTCCATTCCGCGTCGTCACCGTCATTTCCCGATCGAAACCCGGGTCAGCTTTGCCGCCGACGAGCCCAATCATCGGACCATCATGCGTCTGAACACGCTCGACCGGCCCGGACTCCTAGCCGAGGTCGGCGCGGTTTTTCAGAGTTGCGGCATTCGGCTTCAGAATGCCAAGATCGCCACCGTCGGCGCCGAGGTGGACGATGTCTTTTTCATCACCAGCGGCGACGATACCCCCATCACCTGCGAAACAGCCCTGGCCTGTCTGCGCCGCGAGATCCATGACCGACTCGAAAGCCATGCATCAAACCATTGACGAACATGGCATGCCGCCACCTCGCAGCGACGACAGCGTTAGCGCGTTCGCCGCGATGCCGCGTTTTGCGTTGCGCGATGCCGGGCCAGGTCTGCGATCCCGCGCGCATCCTCCTGGCGACGATGCGGGGCGCCCGCGGCGAGGCGTACGGCGGGTCGGCCGTTCCACGGGTGCCTCTCGCCTGACTCGACGATGGTTGGCCGGAGCGGGCTGGATCTGTCTGCTGCCCGGCATCCTGGCGGGCGCTTCCGTGACGAGCGCGGAGCCTGTCTCACTGCAACTGGCTCAGACTTCGGCCAGCATGCACCAGCAACCCGCCCATCCAGACGTCAGCTCCCTCTGGCTTGAGGAGGTACGTGCTCAGCGACAGGCATGGGAAGCGCGTCGGCATGAAACGCGCGAGGCCTATGAGGCGCGGCGCCGTCTTCATAACCCTCGGGGCGCGGCCCAGCAGGATGCCTGGAAAGAGGATGCTCGACGCCAGCGGTCCGAGCGATTGGAGCGTATCGAACGAGACAGGGAACGATTTCGCGAGCTTGGACCCTATCTTTTTCCCTTGCCATGGCCGGGGAATCTCCCTCTTCCCTTCTCTTCGAACGAGCCGGATAGCGCTGGACTCGCAGACCCCAGGGAGCCGATGTTCGCTCCGCAAGGCTGGGACAATCTCTGGTATTTCCGTGGTTACTGAGCGTTTTACGCCTCGGGCGCCCGCGTGATTTCGTCTTTCGAATGAGTAACCTTCTTGCGATCTTTTTGCTGCTGTTTATTGGCTGGTTCTGGCTCGACAGCCTACGCGCTCGCGAGATTGCGGTCGGTATCTGTCAGGCGGCCTGCGCACAGCGCGATCTTCAGTTTCTCGACCAGGCCGTCGCGATCCACCGGCTCGGCCTGGCCTGGCGTGCGGAGGGACTGCGGCTACGCCGGGTCTACCGCTTCGATTTCAGCGAGGAGGGAGTCGGGCGGCGTAACGGCTATCTGGTGCTGCGGGGTCTGCATCTGGAGGAACTCAGTTTCGGCCTGCCAAACCAAGCCGGAGACGCTTGATGCGGATAAAAATTTGCCCGTTCTGACAGGCATTGCTCGTGACTCGGCGGTCTTGCCTGAACCGGACAGCGGCGAGCCGACGAGACTGGTTTATTTGACCACTTTGAGGGTTGGACCGCCTTTCCCCTTTCCTTTGCCCTTGGTCTGACCCGACGCGGATGGACGCCCGTCGGCGACAGACTTCAGCGACGGGCCAGGCGCCTGCGCGGCGCTGTCGGGCAGGGCGTCAGGGTAGATTGGATCCGGAAAGACCATTCCCTGGCCATTCTCGCGCGTAAAGATTCCGACGACCGCCTCGGCGGGCACCGAGACCTCCCGCGCCACGCCGCCAAAACGGGCGTTGAACGCAATCCAGTCGTTCCCGATGACCAGCCCCTGGACCGCGCCGGGCGAGATATTGAGGACGATTCGTCCCTCGTCGACGAACTCCAGAGGCACGCGCGTGGCCGGATAATTGGCGTCCACGACGAGGTGCGGCGTCATTCCATTATCCAGGATCCACTCGTGGATCGCCCGGATCAGGTAGGGCTTGCTCGTGGTCATGGTGGCGGTTTTGTCGTTCATCTCTTGAGATCCGCGATCATCTCCTTTTCCGCCTCGGTCAGACTCTGGCGGAAGGCGTCCCAGGCAAAGATCCGCTTTTTGTAGACATTAATGGCGTCCGCCTGCGGCGGCAACTCGATGTCAAGCACCGGCAGACGCCAGAGCAGGGGCGCAACGCAGCAGTCCACCAGCGAAAACTCGTCGCTCATGAAAAAGGGATGGGCGGCAAAGATCGGCGCGGACACGATCAGGCTCTCGCGCAATTCCTTGCGGGCCTGGACGACCTCGTCGCCACTGCCCTTGAGGATCCGCCCCATCAGCGAATACCAGTCATGATCGACGCGATACATGAACAAACGCGCGCGGGCGCGCGAGACCGGGTCGACCGGCAGCAGCGGGGGATGAGGGAAACGCTCATCGAGATATTCCATGATGATCCGCGACTCGTAGAGCCGCAGATCCCGGTCGACAAAGGTGGGCACCTTGCCATAGGGATTGAAGTCCATGACTTCGTCGGGCAGGTCGTGCGCATCGACATCGACCACGTCCACGGCAATCCCTTTTTCGGCCAGCACCATTCTGACCTGGTGACAATAAGGGCAAACGGGATCGGAAAATAACGTCATCACAGCTCGTCTGCTTGCAGCCACGGCCATACTTCCCTTCTCCAGCACTGAGGCTGAGCCCGGTGGGGCTCGAATAAGACAGATCGCCAACCATTCCGGGTCGGCTGACTTGAGGTGCCGGCGGCCAAGGGCGCATTGGGGTTTGCCCGGTCGCTGGCGCGAATCCGTAAGCCGGAGGCAGCAAGATCGGCCTTCAGGCATACATTGAATAAGCGACTAAGTATAACCCTTGGAAACCTCGCCGCATGGCGTTTTTCCGTAACTGGATTTGGGCGGTGCCAAAGGCGGAGGGCGATAGGGATAGAACGCTGAAACCGGCGGCCCCCAGGGCGGGGGCGCCGGGTCAATCGACGTCTAGTGAACGTCTTTCCAGAATTCCTTCTTCATCAGATAGGCGGGGATAAAGAGGAAGCCGAGGAACAGCAGCACATACAAACCGAGACGCTGGCGTTCCAGTTGGATGGGTTCGCCGGCATAGGTCAGGAAGGCCGTGATGTCCCGTACCATGGCGTCGTATTCCTTGGGTGACAGCGAACCTTGCTCGACCAGCTTGACGCCTTCGATCACCGGCACGCCGGCACCATGCGCTGGAGCAAACACTGGCTCTTGGGCGCCCTGAAAATCACCCAGCGCATGCGGCATCGCGACCAACGGGAAGAGGACATTGTTGACGCCGTAGGGACGGGTATCGTCCAGATAGAAGCTCTTCAGGTAGGTGTAGACCCAATCCGGCGAGCGCCAACGGGTCACGAGCGTCAGGTCTGGAACGGCGATACCGAACCATTTCAGCGCGTCTTCCGGTCGCATGGCGTTTTCCATCAGATCGCCCGGCTTGGCATCGCCGAAAAGCAGGTTCTCGCGTAGCGCGATCTCATTGATGCCGAGATCCTTGGCCAGTCGGTTGAAGCGCATATATTGCAGCGAGTGACAACCCATGCAGTAATTCACGAAGTACTTGGCTCCGCGCTGCAATGAAGCCTGATCGCGCAGGTCGATGTCGGCCTTTTCCAGAGGCGGCCCCCCGGCGGCCATCAGCATGGCCGGCGATAGCAGCAACAGAGTGGCGATGATCAGCTTTCTCATGAGGTCACCCTCTCCGGTACGGGCTTGGTCTTATCTAGTGAGCTGTAAATCGGCATCAGCAAGAAAAAGGCAAAATACAGCGAGGTGAAAATCTGCGCGAGCAGCGTGGAGAGATCCGATGCCGGTTGCATGCCCAGCCAGGCCAGAACGATGAACGACACGGCGAAGATGCCGGTGGCTACCTTGAAGATCGGCCCCTTGTACCGCATCGACTTCACCGGACTGCGGTCAAGCCAGGGCAACGCGAAGAAGATCAGGATCGCGCCGAACATCACCACCACGCCGGGGAACTGCGAACCCCACATCGGTGGAACCGCCCGCAACATCGCGTAATAGGGTGTGAAGTACCAGACCGGAGCAATGTGCAGCGGGGTCAGCATCGGGTTGGCTGGCTGGAAGTTCGGCGCTTCGAGGAAGAGTCCACCGAAGGTCGGGGCAAAGAAGATCACGAGGCTGCAAAGCGCCAGGAAGACCACCACACCCATGGTGTCCTTGACCGTGTAGTAGGGATGGAAGGGGATGCCATCGGCCGGGGCTTTGTCGCTCCAACGGTTACCCTTGGGACCGTCCTTGATCTCGATCCCGTCCGGGTTGTTCGAGCCGACATGATGCAGCGCGACGATGTGCAGGAAGACCAGCGCGGCAATCACGAACGGCAGCAGGAAGTGGAAGGCAAAGAAGCGGTTCAGCGTGGCGTCCGAGATGACATAGTCGCCGCGCACCCAGACCGAGAGATCCTCGCCCACCACCGGCACCGCGGCGAACAGGTTCACGATGACCTGCGCGCCCCAGTAGGACATCTGGCCCCAGGGCAGCAGATAACCGAAGAAAGCGGTTGCCATCATCGCCAGATAGATCACGACGCCGATGATCCACAACAACTCGCGGGGCTTGCGATACGACCCCCAGAGCAGCGCGCGGAACATGTGCAGATAGATCACGATGAAGAAGGCCGAGGCGCCCGTGGAGTGCATGTAG
>NZ_CAIPNF010000461.1 GCF_903866365.1 uncultured Thiocystis sp. | reverse complement strand
GGGAAACCCTGTATTGACTGCGCTTGGAGTGCGACTATTGGTTTCACCTCTTTGCGGCAGATCCCCTCAACTACCTGATTTCTTGGTTTTTCTTTCCAAATTGAACTGAACCAGTGCCAGTATCAGCACTCCAGGACTAAGCTCCGACCGCTGAAGGGTCCGAGCACCGGCGCGAGTCAGTCTATCGGGGGAGCCGTGCGTCCGCACGTCCCCTTGCTCGCGCCAGCGCCCGCTTCGCCGTCGGTCTCTCTTCTTTATGAGGACCGATCCATGCCTGACACGGCACCTTCCAGACTCGCCTCGCTGGAACTTCAAGCCCCCGCCAGCGACGACCATGACCCGCGGCGTACCGGCGCATCGCCAATCGCGTTGCCGCCACGGGTCGACATCAAGGCCACCGCCGCCGCCGCCATCCCGCACCTGGAGCGCATTTGCGCCCGCTGGCTGCCGGACGGCAAGCGCCAAGGTCACGATTGGATCGCACGCCATCCGACCCGCGACGACCAGCGCGCCGGGTCGTTTGCGGTCTCGTTGCAGACCGGCGGTTGCATCGATCACGCCACCGGCGAGCAATGCCACGACATCGTCTCCACGATTCGCTATCTGGACGGACTCCCGACTCAGGGCGAGGCGGCGCAACGGGTCGCCGCCTTGATCGGCACCGCACCCGTCCCGGCGCCGACCGCGACGCCGATCGCCAACGCGGTGCCCAAGCCCATGCCGCTCCGACCGCGGACGCATCCGACACTCGGGGCACCCAGCCAGGAATGGGAATACCGCGCCGGCGACGGCACGCTGTTGGCGGTCGTCTGTCGGTTCGAGACGGCAAAGGGCAAAGACGATCGTCCGCTCACGGTGACGCCGGCAGGCTGGTTCTGGCGCGCGCCACCCTCACCGCGTCCGCTCGACGGGCTGGACCGACTCGCCGCCCGCCCGGAGGCCGACGTGCTCCTGTGCGAAGGCGAAAAGGCCGCCGATGCCGCCGCGCGCTTGCTGCCCGCGACGGTCGCCATGACCACCATGAACGGTGCGCGTGCGCCCGGCCTGCAGTACGCCACGACCGCCGCCGCGCTCGCCGCTGCGGCGGGTGCCGCGTCGGTGACACGGCTGGACCTGTCGGCGCTGGCCGCCGACCTGCCGGACGGCTGGGACGCCGCCGAGGCGCTGGCCGAGGGTTGGACGCCGGAGCGGATCGCGCAGGCCGCGCAGTGGATCGCGGTCGCCAAGCCGAGCGAGCCGCCCGCTCAGACCGACGCGCCACGGGTTCCGGAGGGCTGGACGCTCACGCGCCGGATGGTGTTCGAGATCAATCCGAAGTCGGAAACCACCGAACTCCTCCCCGTCTGCGGTCCGCTCTGGGTTATCGGCAGGACCAACGGCACCCACGGCGAATGGGGGTTGGTCCTGGTCTTTCGCGACCACGACGCGCACGAGCAACGCCTGTCGATCCCCGCCGCGCGACTGCACGAAGACGCGGGCATCCTGGCGCGCGAACTGGCAACCCTTGGTCTCTCCATCGTCCATGGCAAGGAGAAACGCCTGCTCGCCTACCTGGCGTCCTGGGAGGTGCGGACCCGCATTCTTTCGGCCAAACGTCTCGGCTGGCTCGACGATCCGGACGGTGCCCTGGCGTTTGTGATGCCTGATCGCGTGATCGCCAAGGACGGCCAACGGCAGGTGGTCTTTCAACCGGACCGTTACTCGCCCACCGTGCGCAGCGTGCATGCGCGCGGCACCTTGACGGATTGGCAGGCACAGGTGGCGGCGACGGTGTGTCGGCATCTGCCGATGCTCTTCGCGCTCTGCGCGGGATTGGCCCCCTGCTGGTTGACGTTCGCCGAAGCGGGCGACTCCTTTGTCATCCATTTCTGGGGGAGAACCTCGCGCGGGAAAACCACCGTCGGGCAGATTGCCGCCTCGCCCTGGGGCTGCGGGGCCGATCCGAACGACGCGCCAGAGCGCATCTTCATTCGACGCTGGAATCTCACGGGCAACGGTCTGGAGGGGTTGGCCGAGGCGCATTCCGACCTGCCGTTGGTGCTCGACGAACTCGGCAGCTCAACCCTCGGCGACATCCGACCCTTGATCGATCAACTGGCGGGCGGGCAAGGCAAGACGGCGCTCAACTCCGCACGGGACATGAAGGAGCCGCGCATTCGCCTTGATCGCGGTCGCGGGCGAGTTGGCGGTTCAGACCGGCTTGATTCCGGCCACCGTGTCGCAGGTGCGCGCGTGCGTGAAGATGGCGGTGACCGCCTGGTTGAACACCGCCGCCGAGACCGACGAAGAGCGGATGGTCGCCAGCGTGCGCGCGTTCATCCTGCGTCATGCGGCGCGGTTTCAGCCGGCCGCGGAACCGGACGCGGCGCCGCTCACCGATCGGTGGGGTGATCCCATTCCCGCGACGGTGCCGGAGCCGGTGCGCGATCGCGTGGGTTTCGTCAATCACGCGAAACAGCTTTGGATGTTCACCGATGCCGGCTTGGTGGAGGCCGCGCCGGGTAACGACAAGACCACCATTGCGCAAACGTTGCGACGTCAAGGGTATCTGTTCACCAACGAGACCGGCAAGCTGAAGGCGCGCATCAAGATCGGCGAGAGCCGGCCCTGGATGTACGTCGTCAAGGGGGCGATTCTCGACAGCGAAAGCGGACCACGCTGTCCCGCGCCGGGACGGCCGGGACAACCGGGACCAGACCAGCCAGCGCCTGGCGTTGTCCCGCCTGTCCCGGCGGTCCCGTCGCCACACGGAGCAGGTCGGTTGATCGGCGAAGACGGCGGCGCGGACTATGTTTGATGCCGACACCTTCTGCGCCGAACTGGCCGCGTCCGGCGTCGATTTACGCCTTGATGAGCCGGGACGGATCACGGTGACGGGGAATCGGGCCGCCCGCGCACGCTGGTTACCCGAGATCCGGGCACACAAGGCCGCCGTGCTCCTCGCGCTCGCCGCGCGCGATCAAACCCTGGATCGCCATCGCCGGTTCAGTGTCATCCAGACGGACGGGGCCGTGCTGTCCGTGTCGCGCTGTCCGCCCTGTCCCTTGGCCGAGGTGCAAGCGGATTATCCCGATGCCGTGTGTACGGTTGAGCGGGTGCCCGAGACCGCCGTCGCACTGGCGCCTGCCGATCTTGCGCTCGCCCAGGCCGTGTTGAAGGCTTGGGGCGAGGACGATCCGGTCATGATCGAGGAATGGATGGACGGTCTGGCGCGCGAGCCGGCGCGGCTCCAGCAGATGCGCGACTTGGCGTGACTTGGTGCCGCAAGGGCTGGGCCTTCCCGGGGGCGTCGATCTCGGCCAGGTGGATCTTGACCTCGCGCTTGTCGGTGGTCAGGAGCGTTAGGGTGTCGCCGTCGCTGATGGCGATCCCGCACCTTTCAGGTCGGCGGCGAGCGCCTGATTCTCTGGCGCAGTGTTCAGGCCAGCTTTGTGAACCGAGACGATAAGACCGCAGTTGACGCAGCAACGCGGGCCGGTCGTTCATCGCGCACAGCATTACGGACGAATGAGAAAACAGAAAATATATTGACAGGCCGTAAACTCAAAGACTACGCTTCGAGCCGTGGGATCTCTTCGTTGCAGAATAACGAAAGCCCGCACGAAGGCGGGCTTTCGAGTCCGCATCATCAACCAAGCCTGACTTGGTTCGGCGACCGGTTGCCTTAGCGGGTGTGGGAACTTCAGTCTGGCGCGTTCGATTCATTTGGCCAAGTCTGCCTTTATCTTGTTCATGAGGCTTTCAGACGTGGTTCAGCAACCCACTCTCACGATTCCCGGTGCCTCCCGCAGTGACCATCAAACACATTCCGATCAGTGAGGTAGCGGCGGTTCTGCCCGGTTATGCGCTCAAGGGCAGCGTGGTGCCGGATCCGGACGGGCGCTATCAGCTCATCCAGGGCAAACATCTGATCCCCGGTGAGCCTTACCACTATCTCGACGCGCATCGACTGCGCATCAAGCCTGCCCACAAGGCCGATCGTTACCGCGTCGGTCCGGGCGATGTGCTCATCGCCTCGCGCGGTACGGCTAACTACGCCGTGGTCATCGAGTCGGTCCCCGAGCCGACGATTGCGCCGGCGACCTTCTACATCCTGCGGCCCGGCCCCGAGGTCGATGCGGCCTATCTGGCGTGGGTACTGGAACAGCCGATCGTCCAAGCGCAGATCGCCCAGGTTCGCACCGGCGCGGCGACGCCGATCCTGCAACGCGAGGACTTCGCCAACGTGCGCATTCCGCTCCCGCCGCTGGCGGAGCAACGGCGGATCACCCAGACCGTTGTCCTGATGCGGCGCGAACGTCAACTGCTACGCCGGCTCGACACGGCCACCAGCCGCTATCACGAGGCCATCGGCCGCGCCCTGCTCGGCGAACCGCCAGCGGCACACCCCCAACAGGAAACCCAATGAACGACGCTCCATCCACCGACAAAATCAAACAAGAAGAGATCAACGCCATCCTCTGGCGCGCCTGCGACAGCTTCCGCGGCACCATCGACGCCAGCGACTACAAGAACTATGTCCTGGTGATGCTATTCGTGAAATACATCTCGGACGTCTGGAAGGACCACTATGAAGATTACAAGCGCCAGTTCGGCGACGACGAGACCCGCATCCTGCGCAAGCTGGCACGCGAGCGTTTCGTGCTCCCGCCCGAGAGCAGCTTCGACTACCTCCACAGCCAGCGCGAGGCTCCCAATCTGGGCGAGCTGATCAACATCGCCCTGGAGCAGATCGAACTGGCCAACAAGGCGAAGTTGATCAACGTCTTTCGCAACGTCGACTTCAACTCCGAGGCCCTGCTCGGCGACACCAGGAAGCGCAATCGCATCCTCAAGAACCTGCTGGAGGACTTCGCCAACCCGCGGATCGACCTACGTCCCTCGCGCATCGGCGGACTCGACGTCATCGGCAACGCCTACGAGTTCCTCATCGACCGATTCGCCGCGAGCGCCGGTAAGAAAGCCGGCGAGTTCTACACCCCGTCTGGGGTCTCGCTGCTGATCGCCCAGCTCGTCGATCCACAGCCGGGTGAGCGCATCGGTGACCCGGCCTGCGGCTCGGGCTCGCTGCTGCTCAAGTGCGCCGCCCAGGTCGGCAGCGACAACTACTCGCTCTACGGCCAGGAGGCCATCAGCGGCACCTGGGCGCTGTGCATGATGAACATGTTCCTGCACGGCATGAACAACCCGCGCATCGAATGGGGCGACACCCTGCTCGATCCCAAGCTGTTGGAAGGCGACGCGCTCATGCGCTTCGAGGTGGTGGTGGCCAATCCGCCCTTCTCGCTCGACAAGTGGGGCGCCGACAACGCCGACAAGGAGAAGAAGCGCTACAACCGCTGGCACCGGGGTATTCCGCCCAAGAGCAAGGGCGACTATGCCTTCATCAGCCACATGATCGAGACGACGACCGAGGGCAGCGGCCGGGTCGGCGTGGTGGTGCCGCACGGCGTGCTCTTTCGCGGCGGGGCCGAGGGCAAGATTCGTCAGGCCCTGATCGAGGAGAACCTGCTCGATGCCGTCATCGGCCTGCCGCCCAATCTCTTCTTCGGCACCGGCATCCCGTCCGCGATCCTGGTTTTTCGGCGCGACCGCAACGAGGAACCCAACGTCCGCACCGACGTGCTCTTCATCGACGCCAGCCGCGAATTCGAGCAGGAGAAAAACCAGAACCGGCTGCGCGCCGACGTCGAGGTGCCGAAGATCGTGGCCACCTACCGCGCGCGCCGGACGGTCGAGAAATATGCCTATGTGGCCAGCCGCGAAGAGATCGCCGCGAACGATTACAACCTGAACATTCCGCGCTATGTCGATACCTTCGAGGAGGAAGAGGCGGTCGACATCGGCGCGGTGCAACAGGAGATCGCCGGGATCGAGGCCGAATTGGTGCAGGTG
>NZ_CAIPNF010000460.1 GCF_903866365.1 uncultured Thiocystis sp. | reverse complement strand
TGTCACCGCCAGTCGTTAGGACGACAACCATGTCTTTACAACATCCACGCCTCCCCCTGCCGACAGTGACTCAGGTGATCGCCTGCATGCTGTCCCTATTCGTTGCCGGTCCTTTGGGACCGATTTTGGCGATTCTTTTTTTTGTATTCAGGGGCCATCGATTGGCCTCAGATGAAAAGCGTGCAGGGGATGCGCCCGCGTGTAACCGTTCAGAGCGAGATGATACCGACGAAGACATGAAATGGGATAACGATGATCATGACGGTTGGGTCTATTCCGGTTGGCTCTACAACGGTGAGTTGAACCAACATCTGGATTGACCCCACTTTGGATCCTCTGTCAATCCCGCGTCTCGCGCCACCAGGCGATGATCCCCGCCGCCAGCGCACGGGCCATCCGCCGTTGGCCCGCCGCCGACGCCAACTCCACTTCCTGCTCGGGATGGACGATGACACCCGCCTCGATCAGGACCGCAGGCATTGCCGCCTGACGCAGCACCGCCAAGCCGTCAAAGCGGTAGATTCCCAGCGCCGGGTCGATCCAGCGTCGGCGTTCTCCAGGGATGTCTTCGGCATGATGGCCACTCGCCTGGTAGCCGGCCACTTGGAGCGCCTCACCAAGCCGCTCCGCCAGATGCCGACTCCCCACCGGGCAGCAGGCTTGCCGCTGACTGACGAAGAGCGAATACCCGCTGGCATACCGCGAGACGTGATGGATCCGCCCCGCTTGATGCACCGGGGTGAGATAACTCGGTTGCACGCTGTCATGATGAATCGAGACGAACAGGACTGCGCCCAGCGCCTTGGCCCGTGCGACTCGCGCAGTGAGTCCGAGCGCGAAATCCGGCGCATTGATGATGACCGGCTGGAGACCCGGCTCGCTGGCCAATGCCTCATCCAAGGCATTCGCCAAGGTGCGATTGAACTCAAATTCAGCCACCCCGCGCGCACTGATGGCACCGGGGGCATGACGAGTATGCCCCACGTCAATGGCCACGAGGCCGGGATGAGCCAGGGCGAGGGTCGCTGCCACCGTCAGTGCCATACTGACGGTCGTGACCTGAAAGAACCTGATCAGCCGACGCATCGGTCATTCACGGTCAGAGAGGATGTTGATTGAGCATGGCCGCGTCGTTGGAAGTAACCCCGATGCGTCTGCCACCTTCCCGATCCATCCGCCATCACCGATCCCACTCGGCGTCAGCATTGAATGGGTCGGCATCCGGTCCCGATCCGCCGCTCCGGTTGAGGGTCTGAATGATCAGATCGAAGCGCAGACGGATCTGTCCGATCTGCGTTTGAATCGTCCGCAGCGCGGCGAATGATGGTTCGTAGTGGAAGATCAGGGCTTTCTCCCACTCTGTGAGGCGACCGAAGGCGCCGAGACGGTAGTGCGGACTGATCCGGCCCGCTTTGTCCTTGCCGCGTTTGAGATAGTGGGTGCGTTGCTTGCCCTGGACGCGATACCACTCGATCTGAAAGATGCCGGGCGCGGAGCCCGCAGTGGTTCTGACCCGCACTCCGATACTGCCACGCTCGCTGGGATGGCGTGTGCGGCGTTCCTTGAGCATCGCCTCGGTGAACTCGGTCTTGAGTTCAGTCGCCCCCTCCTGCAGGGTCGCCAGGATCTCCGTGCAGCGGCCGGTGACCAAGGTATCCAGCTCCTCGAACTGCTGCCTGACCCATTGCTCGCGGGCCGGGGCATCGTGGTGCCTCGCCATCGCCCCCTCCTCCTCGTGGTTCGTCGCACCCATTTCTCCCCCAGCCGTCTTGGACCCCATTTTCATCCCGCCGATCTTTCCCCACCCATTTCCACCCAACTGCCGGGGTGGAAACGCGGGAGCGCACCACCCCGCGCCGTTTGATCCCTGCCTTTCCACCCCCGGTAGCAGCGTTGCCAGCAGACCGCCCGGCCGAGATCGCACTGAGCGGTTCGTCGTGAAGGCCCCCTCGGCAGGGCGTTGATGCCCGCCGAACCATCCAACGAAAACCTCTGCGACTGGCCTGATCAAACACGGCCGTTCGGAGAATCGACCCTCCGGGAGACGGCAACGCGTACCAACCCCCACTGGACTCGACACCCGGCCGCAAACCGCTACTGATCGCGGGCGGCGGTCAGGCAAAACCATTGATCATGGCGATTCAATTGGGATCCGCAGGCGATTACGCGCGAATCGCGAGGCGAGTATAGGCAACCGCACGAGGGCTGTCCGGGCAAAACTGTTACTCGATTCATTCACCGTTTCAGCCAGACAGGCGCCGATTTCTTGAATACGATGAGTCATCACGCTGACAAGCGCCTGCCATGGTTTTGACATCACGGATAGGGTTTGGACGCGCACCTGACACGCTGGACATGACGTTGACGACGATCTGACAGGGTTGACATCGATTGGACACGGTTCCGCCACCGTTTTGCCAACCGTCTCGACCAGGCAAAACGTTGACCTGCACCACGAAAAGACGGTCGATGCCGTTGGCACGCGCGATACCTGGAGGCCAAATCATGAATGATCAACTGTCGGCTTCATTCCTGAAGACATTGGGACAGACGAAAGCGACGAACCGTTCCGATGTGCGTCAATTCATGGCCACCTACGAACAATGGATCGTCGATGCCCTCCAGGAACACTACGCTGTCTCACAGATTTTTCGTGGCCTCATCGCGTTCGGGCTTCATCCGCCCATGAGCGAGCGACATTTCTACCGCTCTGTGAATGCCCTCAAGCGCGACGTCAGCGCCAAGATGGCTTCGCCCTTGCCATCTGCTCAGCCACGCGCCCTAACGCCAGCGCTCGCTCGACCGGTTGCAACTGGACCGACACCGGCCATGGATCACCGGTCGGACGCCCGCTCACTCGTTCACCCGCATCATCCAGATCAATTCAAACCCAAGACCTTCGTCCTGAATCCAGAAACGGATCTTGATGACATTCGTTAATTGAATCATTCAACGCTGGTTTTCCGATCCATGTCATTGCCGCCCACGCCGGCGGATTCCAGAGGAGGCCAATCATGTCCCATTTATACATCACCTTGCAGGCGAAAGGCGGCGTTGGAAAGAGCTATGTCTCTTCGATCCTGGCGCAATATTTCCAGGAATTAGACCTCGCCGTGCGCTGCATCGATACCGACACCACCAATCCGACGCTCATGCGCTATCAGCCGCTTCGCTGCGAGTATTTGAAGCTCTCGGAAGACAACGTCATCAATCCGCGCGCGTTCGATACGCTGGTCGAGATCACTGCGACGGCGGAAGCGGAGACCCATATCGTTGTCGATGTCGGGAGCAATGGCTTTCAGCCGTTTATGGCCTATGCCGTCGAGAACGATCTGTTCCACGTGCTGGAGCATCTGGACGTGCAGGTGGTTATCAACTCCGTCATTGCTGGCGGTCCCGATGTGGCCGAGACCGTCAAAATCACGAAGGCGGTCCTGGAGCACACGCGCGTCCCGACTCTGATCTGGCAAAACGCACACCTGGGGGCACTGGAACTCCGGCAGCGTCCGGTCGCCGATCTCGAACTGTTCGCGGTCTTCGCCCATCGAATCCTCGGTTGGGTGACGCTCCCGAAGTATCCCGCCGCGACCTTCGGGCAGGATGTCGAGCACATGCTGAAACAACGCTGGACCTTCGATGAGGCCATCGAACGGCTGACCCTGATGCCGCGGATGCGCATCCAGACCGTCAAGCGCGATCTCTGGGCGCAGTTGGATCGGGTGTTTGCACCCGTGCCCAGGGCCATCGGCTGATACCGCTGTTTGAGGCTGAAAGCGAAATCTCGTCAACCGATTTGATGTGCATGGCGCACGACTGCATTCATTGACGACCTGACTGGAGATTGTGGGGCCAAGGCGAGCAATTGCGGGGCGCGCGACCGTTTGGGCGCTTCATCGCCCAGCGGCATCCATCGTCAGCCGAGAAGATTGGTGAACGGATGACGATTTTTCCAGCGATAGGCCGCGAAATCACGCTGATCGGTGGAGAGGATGCGACCATGCCCAAGGTGCTCGGCCAGGATGACCAGGGAAGCGTCGGCGAAATCCATCGGTAGGTTTGCGTAGCGATCCATGAGCTCGGCCAGACGAAACAGTTCAGAGACTGCCTAAAAACTAAGTCTTTGATATAAAGCAGGTCACTAAATGTGACTCAGATTTTCGAGGGGATTTCGGCCTTTCAGCCCCTTGGATGGATAGTAAGTTATTGTTTTTTCTTCAGCGAGTTCCTCGCCAGTCTCTCAGCGTCCTGAATCGGGAAGAGTTGAAACAGTTTGTCCCGGTGCGCCTGCAAGAATTGCACGGATCGGTGTTGACCGACGCGTGTCTGAAGCAAATGACAGACTTCGGTGACGACCGGCAAGGTGGTCACCAATCGTTCATCGATTCGCGCCGCGCTGGCCTTGGCGACGTCATGAAAGTCGTCGCGTCGGTTGAGCAAGGCCACCCAAAAGCCGGTATCGGCAATGATCATCCGTTATTTCCACAGGTGCTGTTTGTAATCGACCGAGAGGTGCTGATCGTCGTCCATACAGCCGAGCAGGCCATGTTTTTCCATGATGTGCAAAACCTCGCCAGGTTCGCTTTCCGGGGATGGGGTGGTTTCGTCCAGGGCCTTTTTCAGAATGTCGGCCACCAGTTTGGGCAAGGGTTGATTGAAACGCCGTTGCAGTGCGAGCAGACGCTCGGCGTGGATATCGTCTAGTTCGGTTTCGATGTGCATGACGCATACCTCAATCGTTCAATGTTGATAAATGGTTTCGGCCAGGGTCATGGGTGAGGGTCTCCGGGGTCAATCGCGGTTCGGCGGATGCAGCAGTGTGGATCCGCTGGCGGTGAGTCGAGGCGGGTCTGATACGGCTGGCCGGTGCGGATCGCGTCCTGTATGGCGTCATAGGCTTCCAGTATCACTCGCTTGGGCGGTCGTCGCCGTCGGGTCGTGCCCTCATTCGCAGGATGGCCATCTGAGAGGATTTCGCACAAAGGCCAACCGTCA
This sequence comes from uncultured Thiocystis sp., assembly GCF_903866365.1. GTDB lineage: Bacteria > Pseudomonadota > Gammaproteobacteria > Chromatiales > Chromatiaceae > Chromatium. The sequence goes on along the minus strand of NZ_CAIPNF010000460.1, from coordinate 16,833 downwards.
GAGCGTTGCCGCCTGTAGCGAGCGCAAGATCATCCGACTGATGGGGGCAGTACCAAGATGTCTAACTGGCACCGTAGCCATCACCCCACGAGGCTTCTAATCACGGCTCGATCCAAATCCCCATAGAAAACAATATCGAGCTTCTCCACGACCTCTTCGGGCAGTTGCGCGATCTGCTTTTTGTTACCCACTGGGACCAATGTACGCAACGCACCGTTGTCGAGTGCCACCTGAAGCGGCTCGATAATCGACACTGGAGGCTTGATGTTGCCCTGGATAGTCAGATCGCCGAGGATGATCGTGCCGCCCTCCACGCTGCGGTTCTGAAGCGCGGACATGATGGCAACGAAAAAGGCCACGCCACATTCTGCCTCCGCGCCACCTCCGGAGAGATCGACGATCTCCGCGGCGAAGTCCCGGGCGGCAAGGGTGGATGTGAGCCCGACACGATCCTTGATCGACTGGAGGTAAGTCCAGGCACGGTTCAATGACTCCCTGATGCCTCGCGGCATTCCGGATGGGAGGCGCAGCTTGCCGGTGCCTGGAGAAAAAGTCACCTCGATGCGCAACAGAGACACCTTCGACTCACCATCGACGGTGGCGGTGTAGGCGGATCCTGGCGCGAGCACGTCCTGAGAGATCATCCCCTGACTACCCTGTTCGGGGACGCCGACCGTCACCTCTCGACCGTCGATCTCGTCGATATAGGAAAAACTGGTGCGGTAAAATTCGAAAGCGCCGCGTTTCTTGAGCTGCTCCTTCACCCGTCGCCGCGCCTCCATCGCCAGTTCGAGATAGCCACGCAGTTCGTCGCGGGTCCACTCGCCATGGGGGTGGAAGAGCTTGAGGAGACCGCTCACCGTGCGGCGGATCGCGTTGGCATCACGCCCCTCGACGTGCGCGCCGAGACGGAATTCACCATCAAGCGCATCAAAACGGTTCTCCTTGCGCAGCGTTCTGAGCGCCTCGGCGAGATAATCGGTCACGAACCCATAGTGGTCGGTCAACAGTGCCTGTGAGTTCTTCGGGATCTCCCAGCCAGGCAGGTAGAAGTGGAAGCGGTCGATCAGTGCGAGATCGAACTCCTTCGGCAATGGCTGAAAGAGATCCATCGCGCTCTGGCTGACCAGTGTCTCGATGGGATGGTTCAGGTTGCCGATGAAGACCATCGAGGCATCGGCGTGAACCTGGGTGATACCCCGACTAAACCGGCCGTTCGCCATGTAGTCTTTCATGATCTGGATGGTATCGGCATCGGTGACCTTCATCCCACCGACTTCGTCGAAGGCCACGACATCCCAATGCCCGACGAGTCCCACCTGTCGTCGCGCGTTGTTATAAAACAGGTTGGCAGTACTCGCCTTGCCACCTGACAGCAGGATGGCGTAGGGCGTGAACTCGGAGTAGGCATAGGACTTACCCGTTCCGCGGGGTCCGAGTTCGATGAAGTTGTAATTCTTCTCGACCATCGCCAGCAGGCGCGTCAGCAACAGCCGTTTGCGCCGGTCGTCCAAACGTTCCGACTCCAGGCCGGTACTGCGCAACAGGACATTGATCCACTCGTCCGTCGTGAAGGCCCGGCGCTGTTCGCAATACTCCTCGAAGTCGAACCGTGCGAGCTGAATCGGTTTCAGGTCACGGACATGAAAGGGGCTCACATTCCGGCCGGTTTCCTCGGATGGACGGTACTCCAGATCGACGATCGCCCAAATGCCACCTTCCAGGAGACGGTCGTAGCGACGGTGAAACTCGTCGGGGATATGGATCCGCTGAAACCCGAAATTGTCCATCGCCGCCCAGTATTTCATCTCGCTGGGGATGAAACGGACTTCGATACGGTCGATAAAACGATAGTGACCGTGACGCTCCACGAGCGCCTTGGCCTTGTTGGCCTCATCCTGCCGGAAATAGTTCTTGCGCAGGGTCTCCTTGACCGCCTCGATTCCGAGCTGGACCTCCTCTTCGTTGTCGGACGCGCAGTAACGTCCGAGCAGATACTCGAGCACATAAGAGGGGACGTTCTCGCCGCCCTTGATCTGGTGCAGGAGATCCTTGCGAACCACCTTTCCTGGAAAGGCATCGTTCAGCTTGCGGTCAAGGGCGTCGAGTTCCATGGGCGATCTCTAATCCAGGGTCGCGTTTCGCAGCACCAGGGAGGCGAATGAGCGGCCGGGCGTGCTGGCGTCGATCACACGAATGTCCACGGCATCGCCGTCGAAATCGGACTCCAGTGCGATGGGAACCTGGACCTGCTCGTTGGCCTTGAGCAACACCAGTCCGGTATGAGGATCCCTGGCCTCGCAATCCGCCGCCTCGCCCACGATCCGCGTCGTTCCAGGCGCAAACGCCTGGACTCGGACGGCCAGCTCTGGACTCAGCAGGCTCGTATAGCTCACCCGCACGGAAAAAATTCGGGTGGTGAACCGGTTGCTGCGATAGTGGATGTCCACATGCGCCTCCACCTCACCGGCCGGTTGCCGCCGCACCGCGTCAAGGACAACGATCGGGACGACGCACTCTTGGAGCGAGAGGCCCTCGTGAAAATAAGGACTGCCGGCGCGGAACACCTTGACGCCGCGCGGGACGCACACCTGATCTACCGGCCCCTGAATCCCCATGGTCGCGGCGCCGATGGCCAGCACCCTGTCTGATCGCGCGCCCAGGGTTCCGAGCAGCGAACGGCGGCTGCTCAACAGCCAATGGCCCGCCGGCTCCGGGCAGCGATCTCCAGGCAAGATCTCCGGGAGCAGCATGAAACCGTGGTCGGCCACGAACACCAGTCGCTCGAAACCAAGCTGGGTCAGCCGGTTGGCAGCGGCCAGAAGGTCGGCGACGACCTCACTGATATACCGGCGCGCCAGGAGCGGATCATTGTGCTCGCCGAGGTCGTCGATCTCGGTGCTGAAGACCGCGAGGACATCCGCCGCACCGATACGCCCGCGCAGTTGGGCCGTGCTGGCGGTGAGCAGTTCGCCAAGCCGCAGGCTCCGAAAGCGATCGCCGTAGGCCGCGCGAAAGACGGCGCGCCGGTCCTCGGCGGTCACGACGGGCTTGCCGGCGATCAGCGGCACCAGGCCACCGTCGTGCTCGCCATACCCAAGACCGACCTCGGCACCGGGCAGCAGGGCCGCCATGCCAAAGGGTGTCGCGGCCGGAACGACACCGCAGGCAGGCTCCACCTGCACATGTCCCTCGGCTCGGAGTCGGTCGGCAAGCTCACGGCCCATTTCGAACCGAAGCGCATCGACCAGAAACCAGGCCGTCCGTCTGCCGTCGCTGATGGGGCCGGCGGCATAGCGGGTCCAGGCCTGTGTCTGACGGACGAATCCATCGGCTGGCCAGCCCGAGCGCGCCACCGACTCCAGGAAATGATCCTGCGCGACCCCCAGCCAGCGGCGATACGCCTGCCGAACATGATCCAGCAGCGGGGCGAGACGATCGCGATCGACCAACAGGGACGCAGCCTGTTCGACGAGCCGTTGCGCCTGATCCAGACGCCAGAGACCGTCCCCTTCCGCGCAATAGGCTCGCACATGGTCGGTGACTGGACGGTCCGCCCCCACGCGCCGGGTTTCCCAGGCCACGCCGGCCTCCAAAAGATCCAGGCAACGCTCCGCCAGACGCCAAAGCTGATCGCACTCCGGTTGGGAGCGCCAGACCGAGGACCGGCGCACCTGGATCAAGCCACGCGCCGCGCCCAGTTCACCCGTCAGCGCACCTTGCTGAAGGCGTCGGAGCGCCGCGCGGTCCGCGAAGGGAAAGGTATCACGGTCGCCACAGGCATCGGCCGTGTCTCCCAGTCCCGAGAGACCCAGGCGGCGTTCCACCTCCGCGGCGAGCTCGCGATAGCGATCGCGATGCTCGGACGAGGTTCGCAGATCGTGACACAGATCCTCGATGGGGCGCCGGAAGCGCGCATCGGCATGGGGAACATGCGTCACGGTCGCCGGTGAGGCACCCGGCAGATCGAAGACGAACTCACTGAAGAGCAGCCACTGAGCCAGCGCGGAACCCAGAACGCCAAAGGGGATCGCCACATCCTGATCGAAACCGTAACTGTCGGCGAGCAGACGCCGCAGCTCAGCCAACAACCCTGGAGCGGACTCAAGATGAGCGAGTGCGTCCACCGAACCGCACAGCAATCGTATCGCGACCCGACCGGGAACCTCGGTCCCGAGCGCCTCCCGCAGCAGCGGATAACGCGTTCCCTCGGCCAGCGCATCGAGTTGCGGAATGGTCGGAACCCCCGAGGCAAACAGGCGATCGACATCCGCTTCACGGCCCGCCAGAACCTGCCGGGCTATGGATGGCAGGCGCTCCGATTCGGCGTCGCCGAAGCTCGTGCCGCTCAGCGCAAAGGGCTCGAAGAGATCCGCGCGGCGGGACTCCTCGGTGGTCCCGCGTTCCGCCGGCAGGTAGATCAGCAGGGAGGACTGTGGTGGACCGCTGGCATCAACGCCGAACAGCGCGCGCCAGGCCTGATCGGCGGCGCGGCGCGCATGCAGCATGGACAGCGAGGCGTCTACCTTGACCAGCGGCTGGTGGTCGAACGCCTCGAAGAGGGCGTGGAAGACCCGATCCGGGTCGTACCAGACGAGCACCCGCCGTTCCCGGAGACGGTCAACGATCAGTGCGTCGACGTGTTGGCTGACATTCATGCTGGCCTCCTGTGCCGTGCCTCATGCGTCAATCGCTCCAGGTCGCGGAGGAGCTTTCCGTAGGACGGTGATCGAAAGGTGGCGCGAGGTGAAAAGGTCAGACCGCTGGTCAGCTTGAGCTGGTGGACTCGCTCTTCATAGCGACAGCCCATGAGCTGCTCGATCAAACCCTTGCAGTTCCTCGGCGCTTCCGGAGCCAGAGACTCCGGCAACCGCGCTTGGGACAGCAGGTTCTTGACGCGCAGACTGGCGAGACTCGCCAGAAACCAGGCCTCGTACTCACGATTGGCGACGACGACGGCAAGCGGGACATGCGGGGCAACCGCACGCGCCCGTTCCAGGAGGGCCGGCCCCAATCCCTTGCCCTTGGGTCGGCTCAGGCATTCGTCGTCGGCATCCAGCAGGACCAGAATCGCGTCGGGCTGCCGGGCAAGAGCCGCCCTGACATAATGCTCGATGCCGATGTGTCGGATTGGATCGAATTGGCCCTTCAGTCTCCCCGATCCCTTGGTATTGACCGCCAGCTCGGGAACCTCGAAGCAGGCGGCCAGATTCCGATGCGCCAGCCAACGGCGGATCAGCAAAGGCACCGCCCGTTCCTCTCCATACCCCTCGACGATCGGCACGATCACCCGCTTTCTCATCCCTCCGCACCAGTGAGCGCGAAGAGGTCATCGCCGAAGGTCTCCGGCGTCGGCCCGGTCCAGAGTGCGTTCGAGCTGAGCATCCAGCCAACGGTATCGATCTCGTTGACGGCCGTTTGGGTCGCGGGATTGAGACAGAAGATCCGACTGATTCCATCGTGCCACTCGATCACCCGGATCCGCTCGCCGGTGACCGAGGGATGGTTCAAGACCTCGGGCGAATGTGAGGTCAGAACGACGCGCATGCGGTCGCAGCGCGCCAGGGCGGCATCGAGCAGGACGCCAAGCGCGCTCGGGTGCAGCGAGTTCTCGATCTCGTCGATCAGGACCAGCGAGGGCTCGGGTTGCTGGCAGAGCGCAAGCAAGACGCCCAGACTGCGGAGCGTTCCTTGAGACACATTGCTTGCATCCAGCGTATTGACCATCTCGCCCTGCTGCTGACGGAAGCGCAGCACGCGCCGACCCAGGATCGCATCACCCTGAACCCAGGTGATCCCCTCCGTGATCAGCGCCAACCGTTCCAGCAACCAGAATTGACTCCCTTCGGGGAGCGCCTTGAGGACATCGCCGGCATTGGCGCCGTTGCGCAACAGGGTCGTGCGCTCGCCGATCTCGCGTGCCTCCGCCATCTGCGCCGGTGACAGCTCATAGGCCCGCAGGCCGCGAACCGCGTCGAGGAGATGCGTCCACAGAGAGTCCGAGCGCGCGACGAGCGGGAGCACGAGGTTTCCCTCGGGCGGCGAGGCATCCAACTTGCGCCCTGGTGCATTGAAATCATCCGCGATCCGCTCGAAACCGGCTTGTGTCGAACCCGCGAGGCGCTCCTTGACTTGGTAAGGCCGGCTTCCCACTCCGATTAGATCAAAGCCGTAGATGAAGCGGACAGACTCACGTCCTGGCAACTCGACCGAGAGGACAAGCGCCAATCCGAACCCCGAGCGATCGCTCTGGAGTGCCCCCATCCGGGAGACATTATGCAGACCGCCGCGACGGTCTAGTGCGTTCTCCAGGCTATCGCTCACGGCCTCCTGCAACAGCGCGATAGCATCGAGCAGACTGGATTTGCCCGCCCCGTTACGCCCGACCAGATAAGTGAGATCCGAGAAGGACAGCCGCGCGTTCTCGAAGGCGCGGAAGTTCTTCAGACGCAGTTCCTCGACGGTGACGCGCACCCGCTCAGCCATCGTCGCCTCCGGCGCTATCCGTCAACGCCAGTTGTACGTTGACGCCGCGCTGGCGGCCGCGGCGTCGGGGCGCTGCCGGCGGTGGATCGTAGAGATCCAGGCGGTCATGCGCGATGGCGAGATCCTGCTCGGTCTTGCAGCGCTCCAGTACGGCATCCCGGCGCAGCCAGAGCGCCAGATGCGACCAGTCGTGTCCGCCGTCCTGGATCTCGGTCCAGATCGTCCCGGCCGCCGCGCGCCAGCCGCGATGACGGAACCAGCGCGCCAGCGGGGCCGCGTTGACCACCGCCCCGTCGTCCAGATGCGGTTGCAGCCCCTGATTGACCAACCCGTGCAGCGTCTCGCGCAGCTCGGCGCGCTCGTCGATCTCCAGGCGGATCCGGTCGAGCCGGGTCTGTTCCTCGGCCGTGAGGGCGCCGGCCCGACGGGCGGCCAGCAGACGCGACTCCTCGCGTTGCAGGGCCGATGCGTTGTCGCGCAGCCGATTGATGCAGGCGGCCAGCATCGCCCCGGAGAGACGCGGGTAATAGAGCCAGAGCGTGAATCCACCGGAGGCGGTGGCGAGCGGCCAGTAGATCGGCGCCTGGCGGCGGCTCTTGGAATAACGCCCGAGATGATCGGCGAAGAACCCGTCGGGACGGCGCAGCCAGGTCACCAGTGACTCGACACCCAGGGCGTGCGCCAGCTCGGCCTCGCGCTCGGCGTGCGCGTCGCCATAGACCCGCTCCAGCACCTGGCTCAGGCGGCGATAGAGATCCTCGGGATGGCGCGCCGGCGCGCCGTCGTCGTGGGCATCGTCCTGCAGCAGACCGTCCCAGGCCAGGTCGAGTGGATAGGCGTTCGCGCCGATCTCGGCCGGGCCGAGTCGGACGCCCCCGGCGTCGAGTAGCCAGGGTGTGCCGTCCGGGTCGCGCTCGATCGCTGGCAGTGCGGTGGCGTCGGTGCGGGCGGCGAGCCAGGGCTCGGCGGTGAGGTGGTCCGGCGTGGCCGGCAGGCCGTCAGCCGCGACGAGCTGACCCAGTGGACAGCGCGGCAGCGGACCGAAGGGGTCCGGCCAGTCCGGGATCCACTCGGGGTGATCCAGCAGCCGCAGATCCCAGCGCCCGAAGGCGACGCCCACCGCCCAACTGACGATATCGGCGGCGCAGCGGCGCAAATCGCTCTCGCGCAGCAGGTCCAGGCGACGCCGGATCGCGGCCAGGCGGCGCGGCGGCAGGGCGAAGAGACGGCACAGGGTCTCCTCGTCGCGCAGTGACTTGGTCTGGCGGCCCCGGCGATGCTCGACCCGCACATCGACCTCGGCATCGAGTCCGCCCGGCAGTTGGTCACCGGGGAGCGCCTGTTTGGTGAGATAGGCGGTGCGGAAGAGTTCCGGGTCCGGGTCGATCTCCGGCTCCGGGAAACCGGCGACGGCGGGCTCCAGTTCCTCGTCCATGAGCTGGCGGTCGCGCTCGGTGAAACCATAGGCGTCGGCGACGAGGGTATCGATCTCGGCGGTGATGTCGGCAAGCTGGGCGAAGCGGTCTTCGCGGGCCTGGACGCGAAGGCGGGCGGCCTGGGCGAGTGGAAGGTCGCGGCCGGTCAGCAGGACAGGCGGGAGGGCGAAGGCGGCGCAGGTTTCGCCCGTTTCGTCGGTTTCGATTTGATCCGCGCGAACCAGTGCCACGGCGTTGTTAGCAAGATTGCCAAGACGAATGGATTGCTCGTCAGTCGGCTTCGGCCACGGAAGCGGATTGACCATGCCCACCTCATAGTGCTTCGCAGCGGAGCCCGGTCGTTCGTCTCCCGCCGCAAGGCGCACCATGAGTAATAGGCGGGCAGGGGAACTCGTGAGGATAGCGAGCAGCAGGCTTGCATCAGTCGAATGATTCGGAAAGGCCGTCGGTCCCATGTGCCCAAATGAACATGCTGCGGGGAAGGCGCGTGGTCCAAACGCCTTGGTCGTTCGGTTTGGCCATGTGACGCCGCGACGACCGAAATACTGCATGTTTTGTGGTCTTCCACGACCCAGTGCCTTCACTTCTGAGCCATCGTTTTCCCAGTTCAGCAAAAGGTGAATGTCATCCCAAAAAGGTCGGTACTCACCACCCTTGGCGAAACGAGGCCACTTGGCGTCGAGATCCATATTCGCTGGATCGACTTCCCAAGCAAGCCGTAGAAAACGGAAGTCGCTGGCGGTGGCGGTACCCTGTTTAGCCTCGCCTATCGCCGTTCGAATGGCGGGCGATTTCGCATACCGCTCCAGTAGCGCATCCGACATCCAGTAGGCATAAACGCCCTCGGGGAGTTGCCGAAATCGATGGGAAGTGGAAGTGAAGACATAGGGATGTTCCCGGCCCTCGGCGACCGCTTGCATCGCATCGTAGAGCACGGCGTCTTTCCGTTTGGTCTTGAGTAGGCGTACCCAAGTTGCGACTGTGTCAGGACCGGCGCAGCGATCCACAATCACGGCACAGGTCTCAACCATTGCTTCCAGGACAAAAGAGCCAAGGTCAGCACCCAACGTCACCGCCCCTTGCTTTCCGAATATGGTCTCGCGCAACCCGCGCAGCCACTTGAGAGCCAGCCAAGTCCGATTCGTAATCGCCCCCACCCGACCATGCGGCTCCAGCAGCTCCAGTGCTCGCTGAAAGAACATGGCATAGATCTCGTGGCCGCAGGCCGGGTAATCCTGGTCGAGCGCCTCCTTGGTGCCTTCCGCCGGCTGACCGAAGGGCGGATTCATCAGCACCACGTCATAGCGGGCGCGCGCGAGATCGATGAAGGCCAATCCCCGCTCGGCATCCTCGGCGAAGAGCCGCCGCAGCATCCGCTCCTGATCGCCGGCCTGGGCGGCATAGTCGGCGAGTGCCTGGACCAGGCGATCCTCGGCCCCGGACCAGAAGCGCGCGGCCTCGTCCCTGGCCAGACCGCTGAGATCATGCCGGCGGCCGGACCAGTTCGGCGCCGGCTCGAAGAGATCCGCCTGGCTCGGCGCGGCGGAATCGCCGTCCCCGTCCCAGCGTGCGCGCGCCTCGCGGACGATGGCACTGATGTGCTCGTCGATGCGCAGCAGCAGCCCGGTCTCGCCCACCGAACGCATGGCGGAACAGACCGCGCGCAGCAGGTCACCCAGTTCGGGCGGCGTCAGGGTGGCGGCGAAGGCATCGACCTGCCCCCGGTCGCCGGGCATGGGCTCGGCGCACACCAGATTCATCCGCCCGATGCGCGGGCGCTGTGCGCTGGGGATCGCCTGCCAGGCGCGCTGGGCGCGCAGCCAGAGTGCCAGCGCGGCGACCTGCAGTGGGCGTGGATCGATATCGACACCAAAGAGGTTGTCGCGGAGGATCAGGACCGGGATTTCGCGCTCAAAGGTCTCGCGCTCGGGGTACTCGACCCAGAGCGGTATCCGTCCGGGACTGGTCCCGATCCGGCGCTCCCAGGCCTCGCGGTAGATGCGTTCCAGCAGGTCGAAGGCATAGAGCAGAAAGTGACCGCTGCCGCAGGCGGGATCCAGGATGCGCAGCTCACGCGGGTCTTTCGGCGCGACCTTGGCGGTCACCCCGGTGCGCAGCAGATAGGCGCAGTGCTCGGCGATCCCGCTCGCGCCGTCGGTCATCTCGACCCAGAGTCGGCCGAGCGTGTTGTCGGTCAGGAACTCGACGATCCAGCGGGGTGTGAAAAGCTGGTTGCGGATCGCGAGATCGATGCTGTCGCGCGGCACATCATTGCCCCGGCGGATCTCGCGGCGTTCCTCGGCCGAATGGAAGTCCTGGTAGACCCAGCCGATGGTCTCGTCGTCCCGCCAGGCGCGGGCGAGCCTCGGCACGGTCAGCGCGCTCACCACCGGCTCCAGACAACCGGCGAGCGGAAAGAGCAGGGAGCGCGGTTCGCGCCGATCGAAGAGTGTCGGCAGATCCTCGCCGATCTCGTCGAAGACCCGTTCCAGGAAGACGCGGTAGGTCTCCTCATCGCGCCCCAGCGCGCCGCCCGCGAACTGCCGGAACACCTGGAACCCGTCGGAGTCGAGTCCGTCGCGCAGACAGGGCCTGAGCACGCCACGTTCCTCGGCCATGCGGATGGCGGCGAGACGATGCAGCAGGGTGAAGGCGGTCTCCTCGGCCATGCGGCGCAGGGCGGCCCGGTCGCGCTCGGCGGGCGTTCCCGGCACCAGGCCCGCCAGATGGCGATGCCATTCGCGCAGCGCCTCGGCGACGCCCCGTTCGAGCGATGACAGGGGCAGCCCCGTGAGCGCCCTGGGCGCGCCGTCGCGTGAGAAGCCATGGATGCGTTCGAGCTGATCGCGGGCGTCGGCCTCCAGCAGCGCGCGACAGCGGTCGACGGCCGCGGTCAGGGTCTGGCGTTCGGGCGCGGAGAGCGGCATGCTCAGTCGCCCTCCCGGTCCACCAGTCGCACCGGCCCCAGTTCGACCAGCGCCACCAGCCGGCGCTGGAGGTCGTGGATCCATCGCTCGACCGCTTCCGCGTTGTCGAGCGTGACGGCCGGCATCAGGTTGCGGATGGTGACCACCTGGACCCTGGCCGCGCCGTCGGTGTCGGCCTCATCCTCGTCATCGGGCCAGTCGACCGGCAGGCGTCGGCGGACCTCCCCTTGGCAGTCGTCGAGGGTGGCGGCCAGTCGCGCCGCGCGGGTGAGGAGCCGACGCAGGTCGAAGGCGAGTCGGTCGGCGGAGGGCTCGGCGGGCAGATCATCGGGGTCGAGACGCCGCGCGATGGCGTCGCGATCGTCCGCGTCGAGCGCGCCCCACTCCGCCATTCCCTCCAGCGCGGACTGGGCCGAGCGGACCTCGGTCGCATACTGGCGTTTGCGCTCCGCATAGGTCGCGCGGGCGCCCTGTTCGAGTGCGAGCAGGGCGGCCCGCAGGTCCGCCATGCGATCCGGGAAACTCTCGGCGGCGAGAACCTCCGCGATGGTGCGCAGATGATCCGGATCGGCGAGGTCGGTCAGGTCAGGAAACAGCTCCCACAGTTCGGCCAGCTCGTGCCGCAGCGCCGCCGCGCGGCGCACCGTGCCTTCGCCGGCACCATCCAGACCCTCGATGGCCGCGCGCACCCAGCGCACATCGGCTGGGAGATCGTTGTCGGGCGTCCCCAGGATGCTGGCCGCGCCGCCCGCGTCCTCCTGGAGCAGGTCGGTGCAATCCTGGAGCACGGCGCGGGCGCGGTCCTCCCCTGGGAGTCCGAGCAAGCGCAGGCGGTCGGGCAACGAGCCGACCTTTTCCATCAGCGGAGGAACCTCGGCGCGCACGGCGCGGCTGATATGATCCTCCAGTGGCAGCACCTCGACCCCGAAGAGTCCTTCCAGCACGCGCGCCGCCCGGTCGAGTGCCTCGATGGGCGGCTTCGAGCCACGCAGCGCCAGTCCGACGCGGTTGAAGGCGGCAGTATTGCGGAAGGCTTCCTCGGCGCCGGGGCCGGGGGTGCGCAGGATCCCGCTCGGCGTGTGGACCTCGATCTCGCCGGCCGCCAGCAGGGCGGCGAAGAGATAACGCGTGGTGTCCTTCGACCAGCCGTAGGGCGGCTCGGCAAAGAAATCCTGGACGAAGACACCTTGCAGTCGGCCGGTGCCGGCGGCATCGACCTTCTCCCGGAAGGACTGGAGGGCCACGGACAGCGGCGGATCGGCTGTCTTCACCCGTGGCTGGCCGGCACGGGTCTCGATCAGTTTGAGTGGATCCCGGTCGGGAGGCATCCGATCGAGTCGCTCCCACTCCAGGAAGCGCGACGCCTGGTTGGTCTTGGCCGCATGGGGCGCATGGCGGAACTCGGGAAAGACCTCGGGGGCCGCCCGGTGGAGCATGGCGTTGCAGGCGGCAATGAGTGCGTCGGGGTCGTACTCCCGTACCGGGCGCGCCAGGCCACGAAAGACGAAGGTGCCGGCATGCAGCGCCGTCGCCAGACGCGCGCGGGCCGCTTCGCGCAGCCGTTCCAGACGGCGCCGTTCGGCGCGCACGTACTGGGCGACATCGCGGTCGGCGTCGTGTTCGGAGGTGGTGCGTGCGAGGTGCGCGGAACGGCAGGCTTCTTCGAGCAGTTCGTCGAGGTCCGGCGGCAGTGTCGCCAGCCAGAGGATGACCGACTGCCAGTCGGCGCGGGCACGGGTCTCGTTGCGCAGTTCTTCGAGGCGGCGGTCCCAGGACGCGCTCGTCACCGGTTCGAGCAGGAACCGGATATCGGCCCCCTCTCCGACGACCAGGACACCGTTGAGCGACAGGCCGGCGGGGATCGATTTCACGTTCTCTAGCCGGGTCTCGGGCTGGGGATCGAAGACGAGTCGCAGCAGTTCGACCTGGAGCTGGCGTTTCTCGGGGCCGGTCGGGCGATGGGCATCGCGTATCTGTTGCAGTGGGCGGACCTTGTCGCTCAGGAAGAGATAGCCCGCCGCGCCGGCCTGGTCGGTGTCCGGCTCGCCCTTGAGCTCGACGATCCCCAGTTCGCGGGTCTCGACCAGCTTCTGCAGCACAACCCGCACCGGGTCCATGAGCGAGGTCTCCCCCACCGCATGATAGAACACGGCCGCGAGGTTTTCGGCGGTGCGCGGGAACTCGTCCAGCGGTTGGAGCGCGGCGATCGCCTTGGCAACGCGCACCGCCAGCGGATCCTGGCCGAAGAGGGGATGCCGCTCGACGCGGGCAACGCCCTCCACCACATGGGGCAGCTCCTTATCAATGTCGGCTCGCAGGGTGTCGAAGATGTCATCCGCGCAGGCCAGGTGTTTGACGGGCCGATCAGCGATCGGCGTGATCCCCGCCGGAAGCGCCCTGGAGGCGTCGATCAGGAGATCCTGGACGACGCGGATCGCGGAGCGCAGACCGGTGCCACCGGTGCGACGGGCGAGCCGGCGGATGAGCGCCATGACCAGATCGAAGTGCAGTGGGAGAAAGGGGTAGAGGGCGGCGAAGGTGTCGGCATCGAGCGGGGACCGGCCATGGGTGCCGAAGCCCTCGACCCGCGTCTGTAGCTTGAGCACCTCGCCCTCGGCGCGAAAGAGTTCCCGCAGCAGGCGGTCCGCTTCCGCGCGCTTGGTCAGGAGGCGTTTCTGGGTGATTTCCTTGATGTCGGCCGCGTCCAGCTCGATGGAGATCGGGAAACGGTCGCGCAGACGGTACAGCTCGGCCGAGTTCAGGAGCGCCTTCTCGACGATTTCGTTGAGGGTCTGCTGCGCGGTGGCGATGAGCCACACCTTGCCACGGCCGACCTCCTTGAGGCTGCGGACCAGCCCATCGAGGTTGAGCATGAGATCGGTGCGTGGGGCGACGTACTGGCCCACCTCATCGATCAGGAAGATGATCTGCTCGCGCCCGGTCTTGCGCCGCACGAGCCGGATCATCCGCTCCGCCAGTTCCGAGACCTGCATCCGCTCCTGATAATGCTGCTGACGGAAGCTCTCCGGGGTCGGGAAATCGTCGCTCAGAAAGGCGGGGACGAGCTGCGCCCCGCGCGCGGGACCGATCAGCGGGTCGTCGTGGACATCCTCCCACTCGCCCTTGCCGGGAAAACGATCCCGATAGGCCGCGCGGTAGTCATCGAGCCGGCCCTGCTCGTCGAGCCGCACCTCGATATCGGCCAGTTTCGGCACCTTGGAGTAGCCGATGCGCTGCAGCACCTTGGCATAGAGGACGTTGGTGATGGGGACCGCCGTACTCTCCACGAGCTGGTCGCGCGCCAGGTCCAGCATGACGACCGCGGCCGGGAAGTGGGTCGCCGCCGTGCGGTAGAGTTGCTGGAGATCTACCGCATGGAAATGGGAAACCAACCGGTCGAGGAACGCGAGCTCACCCACGCGGCGCTCCGGATCCAGCGCAAAGCCGAGATATTTGGTAAAGGAGCTCTTGCCGGAACCATAGAAACCGGAATTCCACACGCCAACCTCGGTCACATCTCCCCGACGGACGCCCGCCTCATAGACCTCGATGAACCGACGAAAGGCGTCCTCGAGCCGCTCGGTGACCACGTATTCGTCGATTTCACGCGCGAGTCGCTGGGGGTCGTCGGCCGTGTAGTCGATGACCTTCTCGATCGGACGATCGATGGGGCGCTGGTCGGAAAACAGCGCGCGAATGGTCTTCATGTCCGCTCTCCGATGATGTTCGAGCGGTAGTTGGGATCCTCGGCGTAGAAGCCGAGAAAGCGCAGACCGAATTGACCGGCCCGTTCGCCGGGGTAGAAGAGCACGGTCGGACTGACGACCCGATCCTGGACCAGCGATTCGATGGCCCTGACGCGAAAGAAGGGGTGCAGTAGAGCCGCATCGGTGAGCAGCAGGAGCCGGCCCTGTTCCGGAGATGAGACGAGGTCCAGGATGGCGGAAGCAAGCCCGGTGCGGGCGCTACCCTGCTTGGTCTGCAAGGCGTCGCGGACGGCCCCGATGACCTCGCCAGCGGACGAATCGGGCTCCGCTTCGAGCCAGTTCTCCCAGCGCCCCGAGGTATCGATGACGCTCCACATCAGATCGGCAAGCGAGCGGATCTGCACGCGCCATCCATCTTCCGCGAGTCGGGCGCGCCAACGGGGAAGTGACCGCATCAGCTCATGCGTGTCGTGCGACCGGTGAACGAAGTGGAAGAAAGGGTCCGCATGGGTAGGGGTCAATCGGTTCACCGATCCGAGCTGCGACCGAAGCTCAAGAAAGTTCGTTTCGAGCGAGGACATCGAGCACCTCCTCCATGGTTGAACAGGCCCAGGTGATCTGGACGACGGCGCCAGCGGCCTGGATCTCCCAGAGCCCAGGGCGTGCCAGCCAGGCCAGGCGCTCACGGACGCGCGCCTGGTCGAGCGTCCAGAGCCCCCAATCCGGATGCATCAGGACTCGGGAGTCGGGCAAGTCATGGAAGTGCAGGTCGTAGGCGAGCCAGGCCACCGCCAGACCCGTCGGCTCGAACGGTAGAAGCTCACGGATCCCACGCCGGCTTGGGCCGGCCAGGCCGAAGTCGGTCATCTGTCGCAGCACATGCTGGGCGACACCTTCCTTGACACTGCTGGACCAGGGACGCTGCATGCGCCCCGCCGTCTGCTGTTCCTCGATGAAACCAACGAAGCTTGGTGTATCCAGGTAGCAGCGGCCCGAGGCACGCCGCTCGGCGGCGTAGAGGGTGATGGCCTCCCGGAGCACGATATCGGCGCGTGCCGCGTAAAGGAGGCTGAGGTCCGTAAACCAGCGCCCCACCCCCTTCGCTTCCAGGAGTGATTTCAGGCGAGGGGCCGCCGGTTGCGTGCCGGAAAGAAAGCGTTTGACGAAGGCGTTCGCCACCACGTCATCGCTGCGACTGGCGGTCGCTTTGCCCAGAAGCGATTCCTCTCGCGCACGACGCAGCAGACTGGCGCTCGACTCACCGGGTGTCCAGGCGCGCAGCAGCGCCTTGGATTCATCGAGTAGCGCTGTGGCCTTGATCGATCTTGCCGTGTATGGCGGGCGGCTCTCGCGCGCTTCGGTCATCCCGCAACCTCGAAATAGGGAACGACCCGCTGTCCCAAACGCGCGGCGCCCGCGTAGATCCGCGCCAGGTCGGCCACGGCGGCTTCCTCGCGAAGCCGCTGATCGCGTCCCAGGGAACAGGGACCAACCGGGACCGTGGAGCCATCCGGAGGACCAAGCTCGTCCAGCGCGGCGAGAATCTCGTCCAGCGTTGCGGGTGGCGGGGCCAGTTCAGCGCCTTGGGCGAGATGATGCGCGAGACTGTCTTCTTGGGCAGTCGGCAGACGAAACAGATGGACGGTGGCAGGACTCAACTTTTCGTCATGGTCCCGCCGGGCGGCAATGGTGACTGACTCCAGCGCGGCGCGGAGTGCGGTGCGCGGGAAGGGGATCGCCAGACGCCGCAGTCCGATCTCGTCGGTAAACCGGCTTGACCACCAGCCGAGACGCTCGCCAAGGGCTCCGACGAGGAAGCGGAGTCGAGCCTGTGCGTGAGCAACTGGAACCCGCTGACTCATTCTGAACTTCCAGTTCGTGGATGTTCTGTTGCTTTCCGGGTGTTGGTTGTGGGAGCTGGATCAGCCGCCGCTCTACCTTGACACACCCACGCATCGACCTCGGAAATCTTGAATTTCCAGAGGCGGCCCATGCGATGAGCTGGCAGATCCTTTTGCTCGATCCAACGGTAGACGGAGTCCTTGGCCACGCCGAGGTGGTTCGCAACTTCATCAACGGAGGCCCAGTGTTCGGCGGTCAACTCAAGCTCCTGTGATGGTGGGTATCGAGTTCAGGGTCACGAGCCGCTGAGCATGAGAACAGATGAAACCCTATCATGCCCATTATAACCATTCAACGCATGACAAAAATCGGTTAATCTGAATCTTCTATTGCATGCCGAAGACGACCATAAAAAGGCCGCCAGCTCCTCAATGA
>NZ_CAIPNF010000459.1 GCF_903866365.1 uncultured Thiocystis sp. | reverse complement strand
TCCATGAAAACAGCGTGACGTGGCGTCGATGTCGTGAAAAATGGCCATTCAATGACCCATTGATGAGAAAGTCACCTTGATTTTCAGCCTCCAGAGCGGCTTCGCCGCGACGTCCGACCTAAGTCGGACAGGCTCCTAGAGAGCCTGCCGGTCCCCAACAACCCGCGCATCCGACTGCGCGAGGAACCGCCGCGTCTGGTGGCCGCGCGTCAGTATGCGGGCGGCTGGAGCGAAGCGGCTTATCGCAAGCAGGAGGCCCAATTGCTGGCGGCGGTGCGCCAGGCGGGCTACCAGACCCTCGGCGAACCGATCTACGCCCGCTATAACTCGCCCTTCTCGCTGCCGTTCCTGCGGCGCAATGAGGTGCTGATCGCGGTCGAGGCACCGACGACGGCGTCATGAGGTCTCGCGGTCGCTGGCTCGGGATGGGGTGGCTGCTGATCGCGCCGGCCCTTGCCGCCGCGTGGCAGCCGGTCGGGGAGGCGGGCTGGCCGACCGCCAGCGAACCGCTGGCCTATGTCCAACGCACGCTGGAGCGCCCGCGCGACGCCCAGACCGTCACCGCGCATCTGGCGCTGTTCCGTTCGTCGGCCTACCGTCTGACGGTGCTCGATCGGGGAGCGCACACCGCAAGCCTGCCGGACGCCTTCCGGGACGCGGGCATCGTCGCCGGGGTCAATGGCGGTTTCTTCCATTCCGACGGGCGCCCGCTGGGGCTGGTGATCGCCCAAGGCCAGCGGATCAATCGCGTCGAGACGACACGGCTACTCAGCGGCGTGCTCTATGGCGATGACCGGGGCATTCATCTGTTGCGACGCGCCCGCTTCCGGGATCATCCGGGAATCGACGCCCTGGTGCAGAGCGGTCCCTATCTGGTGGAGAATGGGCGGGCGGTGCGGGGATTGTCCGCCAAGGATGCCAGCCAACGCACCTTTGTCGCGACGGATTGGCGCGGACACTGGGTGTTGGGCGCGACGCGGACGCCGCTGACCCTTGCCGACCTGGCCGAGTGTTTGAGCGCGCCCGGTGCCCTGACGCCCTGGCCGGTCGAGCGTGCCCTCAACCTCGATGGCGGCTCGTCGAGCGGCTTTTTCTTTGATCGCGGCACCGGCGTCGAACCGGTGGCGATGCGGCCCTGGAAACCGGTGCGCAATCTGATTGGGTTGCGTCCGCGCTGAGGGTGGGTTCCCGATGACCGATCCCGCCCGATTCGGCCAAGCGCAAAACTGAGGCGGTGCCGGAACGGGGATCCTGGACGGTGCGAGCGCGCCTGACCGTTGCGGTGGCCGCGCCCTCGCCCCACGGCCGCGCACCGGCTCCAGGTCCAGGCCAAGCGCCACGTTTCACGGGGAACACGCATCCGGGCGGAACCGCCATCGCCGTTGCATCGAGACGGCCCCGCGTTTCCGCGCCTGGATCGGCGGTCCGCCGAGGAGCGCCTCGAACGGCCTGCCGATCGCCGGCATCGCACGCAACGCGCGTGCGCCGGGAGAACGGCTCAGCGCGCGGGTGTTTCACGCGGCCGCGGCCGCCCCGAAGCAGACGTTCTTGTCCCTTTGGGATGACGGCTTACGCGGTCGGTGAGGGCGCTTCACCCCTTCGTGGTCGCGTCACGCTGGCGTAACAGGCGCTCACGCACCTGATCCCAGGTCTCCCCAGGTCGGGCGTGGCGCTCGATCTCGGCGCGGGTCAGGGTAATGGGTGTTGGGGTTGCTGGCAGTGGCGGGGCGGTTGGCTGATTTGGCTTGAACCCGAACTGGAAGTGAAAGGCGACCACCGCTCGGCCCTGTTTGCGCTGCGTCCAGCGGACCCAGAGATTGCTATGCGCATTGATCTGCTCGACGGCCGGCTCGATCACGCGCCGCTTCAGGTCATGGATGCGCGTGTAGCAGTCAGGCACCGCGAAGCGTTCCTTCAGCCAATCCACGCCGACCTCGCGCTCTCCCTGCATCTGCCACTGGATCAGCAACTCATAGAGGCGGATCGCATAGACCGACGTCATGGCGGAAACATGCTTGAGTTTGTAGCGGGCGAATTCGCCGGCAAGCTGCGTCAGATAGGGCATGATCTTCGGCGAGAGGAAAAGGCGGATACGTCCCTCGCTCGGGAGGTAGTCGATCGCGGAGATCCAGCGCGTGCGGGTATAGGCGAGTGCGGGCGTGTCGGGGTCCGGGTGTTCGATCACCACCCAGCGTTCCGCGATACGTTCCGCGGCATCGCGTAACAGCTCGTAAGACTGTTTCTGGGGAACGTCGAACAGATCGGCGATGCTGCTTGCGGACACCTCGTAGCTCAAACTCTCGACGCTGTCTCCGATCGGCCGGCTATCGATCTGCGCGATGACCGCCAGCAACAGGCGCTGCTCGGCCAATGTCAGCCGATACGCGGCCTCGATGAGCTTGTTCGCCTTCGCGATCAGATAGCGGTTGGTGGGCTCGTCCATGTCCGCAGTCTACCGCATATAACGACATCGTTGGTCGATGTCTGGCTATACCCGGAATCTGTCGTCTTACGACCCGGAATCTGTCGTTGTTTCACCCGGAATCTGTCGTCTTATTGCCGGAATTTGTCGTTATATTTTGATATTTATATTTTTTTATTCAAAGGCTTACGACGCCTAAAACAAGTTAAAATAATAAAATAGAAAATAAGCCAGTGATCATTTTGAAAAAAGAGTCCCAAGACTCCTGAACCCAAGGCAACCCGGAATCTGTCGTCTTATCAGCCATTCGCCAGATAGACTGGATCTCAGCGAGAATTCTCGGGTTTAGATCAGTGTCGCAGTGGTGCGCGCATTCAGTTTCCGCTTCCATAAGACGACAAATTCCGGGTCATGGCCAACTTCTCGAACTTTTTTAGTGTATTCACGAAGCGTCGTAATTCCAGACCGAAGGCAAGTGATCGAAACGCAATCCACAAGGGAAGGGAAGGGAAGGGAAGGGAGGGTAAACCTAGCGCACACGCACGCCAGGTGCCCAGGCACTCGCGCGCTTTCCTGCGTTGGAATCGCCCAGATGCCGCATCGGCGCACGTCAGCGGATTCGTCTATAGATCTCGTATTTATCATCCAGACATTTCATGGGAACAAAACTCATAAACATCTG
>NZ_CAIPNF010000458.1 GCF_903866365.1 uncultured Thiocystis sp. | reverse complement strand
GTGCTCGATACGACAGACTACAAAAAGGGCATCAAAATCCCGGACCAGGAAATGGCCGCCTTGAACATCCGCCGACGACGACTTTGCCCGGATCTGAACGACACCATTAGGCCAAATAAATCGGGAAGTAGTTAATGGACGGTTTCTAAGCTTGTTCCAGAACCTAAGCAAACCAGCGAGCATCAAGGGGCGCTGCTGCGGCACAGCATCCCAATCCGCGCTCGACACGGGCAGCTTCGATCTCGCGGCGGACAGACTGAATAGGGCGGCGGCCAGTTCCGAGGACTGTGGTTCCGGTAGAGACCAGCCTTCGGGGATGTCAACATTGCCAGCGACCAGAAACTCCTTGAATGCAAGCAGTCGATTTCGTCGCTGCTTCACATCATCATGTTTTTGAGCCTGCTCCTGAAGGCGCTGCCATGCGCGATCTCTTTCCAGCTTCGCTAGGCTCCGAGCCTGCTCGAACCGTGCGATTCCCTGTTCGGCATCACCGATGTCGCGGTGCGCGTACTCTGCCCTGTCCAGCCAGGACTGAAGCTGAGTCAGGCGCTCAGAGGTTTCGTGCCAAGGACGCAGGAACCGCTCCTCCGCGTGCTCAGCCAGAGAGGAGTAGTACCGCGACAAGGCGGCTTGCTGAACGAACGACTTACCTTCACCCGACACCTTGTCTAAGTCGCGGGCAAGACGAATCACGCGCAAATCGGGATGCTTGCCGAGTCGATCAAGCGCGTTATCGACGGCAGTGTGGGCCTGGCTCGCCAAGAGCACCCGTTCACCTCTGCGAGCCAGTTGCATGATGGCTTCGGCGATCACGGTTGTCTTGCCCGTACCTGGCGGGCCTTGAATCAAACAAAGGTCAGGCGCGGTAATGATCTTCTCGACCGCCTCCTTCTGAAATGGATTCAGGTCATCTCGGAACCACTGAGAGACCGTTTCGGTGGTCGTTGGATTCTTGGCTTGCTTGACGTCGAACAGATACGACGACAAGTAGGGGGCATATCCGCCTTGGTCCTGCAGGCGCTTGATGGCCATCTCGTGGCGTCGGATCAGGGCAAGATCTCCTGCCGCAGACACTGACAAGAACCCTTGTTCCGGGATTCTCGACAGCAGCATCCACTGAGTGGTCGGCACATCCTCGGCGACCGTCAGCTGATTCTGGTCATCCTCTGACAAGCCCACGACCACTTCCGCGAAGTAGGGTGTCGGCCATTCGCAGTCTTTGATCTTGTCTGCGTGCGGCGCCAGCTTTGTCATCGCCTCCGGCTGACCCAATTCGAAGCCTCGGGGCGCTCTCTTCGCACTATCCCGATCGTCGATCCGAAAGGTCCAGACATCCATAGAGACATTGAGGTCGAACGCCATCACGTCCTGTCTGGACAGGGATCGATGCACGTCGCGCAGGTACTGCTCGCTCTCCCCGATCACCTTGAAGACGATCCGGTCCTCTTGCCAATCGCGCTGGATGAATCGCAGCCCGCGTGTCTTCTCCGAAACGAGTTTGCGCTTCCATTTCAGGAAGTCGCTCCAGTCGGTCAGCTTTTCCCGCGTTGTGATCGAGATGGGCGGCAACACATGGGCCAACTCGCGCGTGAGGACGTTGTCAATTCGTTGGAAGCGAGGCAATTGCGGGTTGTCCTGGTAGACGACCACCGAAAGACTGTGCTCATAGGTATGTCCCAGCGCATCCGCCACCTCGAACAAATCCTGCACCATGAACACAGGGCTGCCCGTTCGCGTTGGCCAGAATCCTCGAGCAGCCAGCGAGCAACCCCTTGGGAACGGCCAAGGCTGCTCGGGGCTGATCACCGGGCGAAGTGCCAGAGTCACATTCGCATCAGGCCGGTTTTCGATGCTGAGGTTCGCCGCGTGGTACTCCATGGGCATGCCATGGGGAAATATCAGGTTCAAGACATCCTGGATGCCATCACCTTCGGTCATAAGGTCGCGAAACGGCGGGTGCCGGCGCTTCAACTCTCCCACCGTTCGGGCGAGCCTTTCGCGGTCTCGGTCGTCAACCCAAACGTAAAGATTGGCCATGGTCTAGGAACTTCACTCGTGGACGCGACGGGGGCTGAAAGAACATGCTACTTGCGCCACTTTTGAAGTGTGGGTTTCCCTCATCACCTATCAGTTACTCACGGGCATGAAAGGCGGGCAACGGCAGATCGTTTTGAAGACACCGCTTCAGACGACGCAGGCCGCGGGTAAACCACGAAACCAGGCTGCGATAGAGTTTCCGGAAGCTCCAATGCCCGG
>NZ_CAIPNF010000457.1 GCF_903866365.1 uncultured Thiocystis sp. | reverse complement strand
GCAGGTTAATGCGGTAACGGGGTTGGCCGATCATACTGACTGTACTGTGCGAACAAGATAGTCAATAGGGTACCATTAATCGCCAAAGCCCTTACAGGGACTTGGGCGCCGCTGTACTAGAGCGCACTGGCGACATCGGTCTTCGAGAAATCCTCGCCCTTGAACAATAGGGACTCTTGACGTTTCTTCGCCAGAGCATAAGAAAAACAGTCGCCGAAGTTCAGCCCGGCTGGATGCCGACCCTTGCCGTATTGCAACCAGGCTTGATAAGCGATGCCCGCCAGTTCGGCATCGACGGGCTGAATCTCGATCACGGCCAGCGTGAGCAGTTCGTCAAGGCTTTGGCGGCCCAGCTCGCCACGCCGCGCGCTAATGACGAGCATGGTTTCAAGCCAGGTAGCTGCCGACATGACATTGGCCGAATCCGTCTCGATCAAGCGGCGGGCGTAGCGCTCGGCTTCCGGCTCGTCCAGCAGGATGCACACGAGCGATGAGGTATCGATGACCATCTGCGCGTCCTTCAGCTTGGCAATCCGTTGGCATCGTAGCCAATGATCTCGTCCGCACCGCGCGGATCGAGTTCTGAATAGGCCCCGCAGCGTCGGCTGACCTCCAGGATAGCGGACAGCCGTTGATTCGCGTTCAGCGGGGGCGATTGCCGCGTCTCGTCGTCGTCCGCCAAAACGATGACCTTGACGGAATGGTCTTCCCGCCAATGCCGGTAAGAAGCAGGCAGACGAATCACGCCGTCTTTCAGATGAGCCTCAAATTCGATCGCGTGCATGTGATGGGGCCTTTGGGAGCGGGCAGAAATCCAGTCAGTCTAGCATCCGCCAGCGTTGCCTCGCCGGCCAATCACCCCACATTTCCCACTCTTAAACTCCAAATCATCCACAACCCGCACGACACCGCCTAAGCCCTCCGCGATCCTCGCCGCACGTTTTCGAGGATCGCACCATGAGCCGCTTTCACCGCTGCATCGATTTCGTCCTGCTCGAAGAGGGCGGATTGGTCAATCACCCCAAAGACCCCGGCAAACTCACCAAGTTTGGCATCAGCCAGCGCAGTTACCCCCGGCTCGACATCCGCCGTCTGACCGTCGCCGACGCCAAAGCCATCTACCAGCGCGATTTCTGGGACCGCATCCGGGGCGATGCGCTGCCGGTCGGGCTGGATCTGGTGGTGCTCGATATGGCGGTCAATGCCGGCGCAGTGCGCGCCGTCCAGCTTCTGCAACAGCTCTGCGGCGTGGACGATGACGGCCTCATCGGCTCGCTGACCCTCGCCGCCATCCAGGACCGGCCCTCGGCTGACCTCATCGAATCCTATTCCCGCCTGCGTCTGACCTATTACCGCTCGCTCAAGCACTGGCCGACCTTTGGCGAGGGCTGGGAGGCGCGCGTGCAGCGCAGCCGACAGATGGCGTTGGCGCTGGCGCTCGACCACGCCCATCCCCTGGCGAACCGTGCATGAACTGGCAACGACTCGCCCGCGAACCCAGCACCTGGCGCGGCCTGATCTGGCTCCTGACCGCTGCCGGCGTGGTTCTCACCCCCGACCAGCAGGCCGCAGTGATTGCGGGCGGGATGGCGCTCGCCGGTCTGCTCGGTGCCTTCGTGACCGATTCCACCCCACCGCGAGACTGACCCCATGAACGCCATTGCCTACAAGGGTGGCTATCGCTACCAACTGCAACAGGATCTGATCTGTCCGGCGCTCGCGCCGCCAGACGGGGCGACGATCCGCACCCGCTTCATCGACCTGACCGCCGAGGGCTGGCTGACCATCCGCGCCGGCTATGCCTGGGACGGCCCCAGCGGCCCGACGCTGCACAGCCCGTCCTTCATGCGCGGCTCGCTGATTCATGACGCGCTCTATCAGCTCATCCGCGAGGGTCATCTACCCCGCACCCACCGCCGCGCCGCTGACCGGCTGCTCTACGACCTCTGCCGCCGTGATGGCATGTGGGCCATCCGCGCCGCCTGGGTCTGGCTCGCGGTGCGCCTCGTCGGCGGGCTGGTCCTGCGCCATGCCTCCAATCCGATCCGTTACGCGCCCGAGGGTTGCCCGACCTGACGGCTTCGCCCGCGCCGCTGTCGGCGCTTTTGACTGACGTTCATCACGAGGTTTTACCATGTCCAAGCCCAGCACCGCCTACCGGCTCTTTTACCCCGAGAGCAACACCGTCAGCGCCGCCGCGTTCCATGACCCGAGCGGCGCGGTCATTACCCCCGCGTCCATCGCCGATGGCGCAGACGATCCGCCCGGCTTCAAGTCCAAAGTGATCGCGCTGACGGCAGCGGCTGAACTGCTGTTTGCCCTGCCGACCTTTGCCGATCCCGCCAACCCGGTGCCGGTCTATCTCACGCGCGACGAGGGCGGCGCCTTTTACAAGGCGCTGGATGAACGGCTGTTCGATCCGCTCGACCCCGGACGCCCCACGGTCGGCGTGACCGCTGCGCAGGAATACCGGTTGTTCGAGACCAAAAGTCTACACCGTCAAGACCCCGATCTATGCCGTCGCGCTGGTCAATGCGCGCGGCAAGGATCCGATCACGGGCGATCCCATCGCCGGCAATGACATCCTGTTCCGCTGGTCTGGCCCGGTGCCGACCCTGATCGAAGTCGAGGCGGATGTGGAGGACATCGCCGATCCGCGCGGCTTCGTGCCGATTCCGGTCGGCAACGTCACCACCTATGCCGAAAGCTCGGTCGGGCTGTCGCTGGTGAGCGCCGCCTTGCGCCTGATCGAGCGATTGATGCGGTTTCTCACCGCATCCACCTTCTGCTTATACTCGTGTCTCACCCTCTCGCCAGCCCTCGCCGACACCCTCACGGGCCGCGTGATAGGCATCAGCGACGGCGACACCTTCACGCTCCTGACCGCCAACCAACGCGAGGTCAAGATCCGGCTGGCCGAGATCGATGCCCCCGAGAAAGCCCAGCCTTACGGTACCAAGTCACGCCAAGCCTTGAGCGTCCTGGCCTATGGCAAAGCAGGCACGGATAGCGGTCCAGACCATCGACCAATACGGGCGTCCGGTGGGCCCGGGTTTCGGTCGGTTCCATCGACGTGAACGCCGCGCCGGGTACGATGTCGTTGAACCGAAAGTCGATATCGATAGCGTCGATGGGGCGTGGTTCTCCTGAGCGAGCGCTATGTGCTCGACTTTGGCCATTTTCGCGTCCGGGGACAGCGCCGAGCGTTCGTGCAGAAAACGGTACCGGGATAGGCGGCAATGCCCGATGAACTGGCGGCAGAGGGTCGCGGGCGGTATCGTCTGATGTCGACTAAAACCCCCAGG
>NZ_CAIPNF010000456.1 GCF_903866365.1 uncultured Thiocystis sp. | reverse complement strand
CGTCGGCGGGGTTGATCGCGAACTGCACGTTGGAGCCGCCGGTGTCGACGCCGATCTCGCGCAGCACCGCGATGGCGGCGTTGCGCATGATCTGATAGTCGCGGTCGGTCAGGGTCTGGGCCGGGGCGACCGTGATGGAGTCGCCGGTGTGCACGCCCATGGGATCGAAGTTCTCGATCGAGCAGATAATGATGCAGTTGTCCGCGCGGTCGCGGACTACTTCCATCTCGAACTCCTTCCAGCCGAGCGCGGATTCCTCGATCAGCAGTTCATGCGTCGGCGACAGATCCAGCCCGCGCCGGCAGATTTCCTCGAACTCTTCCTGATTGTAGGCGATGCCGCCGCCGCTCCCGCCCATGGTGAACGAGGGCCGGATGATGGTCGGAAAGCCGATCGACGCCTGCACCTGGATCGCCTCCTCCAGGCTGTGGGCGATGGCCGAACGCGGCATGTCGAGTCCGATCCGGCGCATCGCCTGCCGGAAGAGATCGCGATCCTCGGCCTTGTCGATGGCCTCGCGCGAGGCGCCGATCAGTTCCACGCCGAAGCGCTCGAGCACGCCCTCGCGCACCAGATCGAGCGCGCAGTTGAGCGCCGTCTGGCCGCCCATGGTCGGCAGCAGCGCCTCCGGGCGCTCCTTCTCGATGATGGCGGCGACCGCGCGCCAGGTGACCGGCTCGATGTAGGTGGCATCCGCCATTTCCGGATCGGTCATGATGGTGGCTGGATTGGAGTTGACCAGCACGACCCGGTAACCCTCCTCGCGCAGCGCCTTGCACGCCTGCGCCCCGGAGTAGTCGAACTCGCACGCCTGACCGATAACGATGGGGCCGGAGCCAATAATCAAAATGCTGTGGATGTCGGTACGCTTGGGCATCAGTTCTTCCGCTCGCGAATCAGATCGATAAAGTGGTCGAACACCGGCGCGACATCATGGGGTCCGGGACTGGCCTCGGGATGCCCCTGAAAACTGAAGGCGGGACGCTGGCGGTGATGAATCCCTTGCAGCGAACCGTCGAACAGCGAGCGGTGGGTCGCTTCCAGCGTCTCCGGCAGACTGGCCTCATCCACCGCGAAGCCATGGTTCTGGCTGCTGATCATGACCGCCCCGGTCTTGAGATCCTGCACCGGATGATTCGCGCCATGATGGCCGAACTTCATCTTCAGCGTGCTTGCCCCGCAGGCCAGGCCCAGCAGCTGATGGCCGAGACAGATCCCGAACAGCGGCATGTCCGTCTCCAGCAACTCGCGAATCGCCGCGATCGCATAGTCGCAGGGCTCGGGGTCGCCCGGACCGTTGGAGAGAAAGACGCCGTCGGGTTGCAGCGCCAGCACGGTCGCCGCCGGCATGTGCGCCGGTACCACGGTGACATGACAGCCACGTTCGACCAGCATCCGCAGGATGTTGCGCTTGATGCCGTAATCGTAGGCGACGACGTGGTAAGGAAGACGCGCCCCCACCGGCATCAAGGGTTCCGGCAATCCTTTATCCAGCGTCCAGACGCCCTGCGTCCAGGGGTAAGCCTCCTTGGTCGAGGCATGTTGGGCCAGATCCATGCCCTTGAGCCCCGGAAAGGCGCGCGCATCGGCGAGGGCCGAGGCATCGTCGATGGCGTCGCCAGCCTGAATGCAGCCGTTCTGGGTACCCTTCTCGCGCAGAATGCGCGTCAGGCGGCGAGTATCGATGTCCGCGATCCCGACGACTCCCTGACGGATCAGATAGTCATCAAGCCGCTCGCGCAGCCGATAATTACTCGGCCGGATCGGCAGGTCGCGGATGATGAGCCCCGCCGCCTGAATGGCGCCGGACTCTTCATCTTCCGGATTGACACCGACATTGCCGATATGCGGATAGGTCAGGGTGACGAGTTGTCGGAGGTACGAGGGATCGGTCAGAATCTCCTGGTAGCCGGACATGGCGGTATTGAAGACCACCTCGCCGACGCTGGTGCCATCGGCACCAATTGACGTTCCGCGGAAGACCGAGCCGTCTTCCAGAACCAGAACCGCGGGTTTTCTCAAGGGTATCTCCGAATCCGGGCGAGGACGTGCGACGACCGCGACGGGAAGTATAGAGGACTGCGTCAGCACCTATCGTATTTAGAGCCGCTGGCAGGGCACTTATCCGGACGAATTCTAAAGAACCGCCGCCGAGCTGTCCACGCGCTTAGTAGGCACACCTCATCACCTATCAGTTACTCACGGGCATGAAAGGCGGGCAACGGCAGATCGTTTTGAAGACACCGCTTCAGACGACGCAGGCCGCGGGTAAACCACGAAACCAGGCTGCGATAGAGTTTCCGGAAGCTCCAATGCCCGG
>NZ_CAIPNF010000455.1 GCF_903866365.1 uncultured Thiocystis sp. | reverse complement strand
TCGCAGAGCCGTGGACTCGTCTTCCGCCGACTCATGGAGCAGGCGGTCGTTACCGAGCCCGTCACTGAAGCCGCAGTGACGCATGGCTATAAGTGGTGACCACAACATATAGGGCGTGGAGGCACTAACCGACCACCCCCCAAAGGTAATTCGATGAATCATCCGCCGATTGATTACGACCCAGAACTGATGCTCTACGAAGACCCGCCAAGCCTACGCATTGAGGACTGGGAAACGTTTTGCGACAAGATGCGCGCCGAGGCGGCGCGGTTCCCGAACAGTCAGAACGTGCGTTTAACGCTCCAATCATCCGAGCGCATGCTGCGCGAACTGCGCGAAGAGTGGACCGAGAGCGACGCCAAGGCGGCCTGACGCTCCGCCTGAGCGTTGACAGGCGCGGCGGCCACGGACGGCCTAACCCCACACCTCGAACCGGCTCGCCAGCAGCTTCAGCCCCGGAATCCGGTCCTCGTCCCACACCGTCTCGACCCAGCGCGCGCGCCAGCCGTCGCCGGGGATGACGGCGGTCTTGATCTTGTCTTCCATGTCCAGCAGCCATTCGTGCTGATCGCCGATCTCGTCGGTCTTGAGCGGGCGCACGTACTCGCCGTAGTAGACGAGGAGGTCCAACAGCGGATTCCAAGGATTCCCCTCGGTGCGCTCGCGCGAGACCGAGAGCACCACGCGGATCATCGGATAGGCATCCGGCACGATGGGCGTCTCGATGCCGATCTGACAGGTCGTCAGTCCCGGCAGTGTCGCGCAGGCGGCCTTGATCCCGTTCAGAATCTCGTCGCTCGTCATCATGCCCGACCTAACGGAATCGAGAACAGCCCCGTCGTCATGGCGGATTTCGTCACGGCCGCGCGGGCATCGGTCAGCACCGGGTCGTACTCGGCGCGGTACTCCGCCAGCTTGACGCTGAACGGATCGTCGTTGGTGCGGGCATACTCCAGGCAGATCGCGATGTAGACGCGCAACACCGTGAGGCGCCCGCGCCAGGGATCCGTGAAGGTCGCCATCGCGTCGACTTCGGCAATGGCGCGGTCCTCGTGCGCGGCCGTCACGAGCGGGGACAGGACTTGATCCAGGTACTCCAGATCGGGTGCAAGCTCAGCCACTTCTGAATCTCCTCGTGAATTTTGACCACGATTGCGCGGCGATGCGGGTAAAGCCGCGCACGACCGACGATCTGGCGTTTTCCAGATAGGGATCGCCCTTGTAACCGGGTATGTATGGACTGACGGCGCGAAAAACCAAAACGAATCAGGCGCCGAGGCGGTCATTTCCGCGACAAGCCGCTGCGACTCTCTTTGTCGGAAACCCACCAAAAAGCGATCGCCCATGCAAAAGGCCCTTATGAATCAAATGACAGTAATTGGCATATAGTTTGCTTTAAATAGGAGACAAGTTCAGCAATCGCATCATGCACCGACTGAGCTGGAACAACGCCCGGAGGCAACCATGACCGACGACGAATTCGACCTCGACCTGAGCGAGCTCTCCAGCGCGGAGGATTTTCTGGACTATTTTGGGATCGACTTCGAACCCGCCGTGGTGCAGGTCAATCGTCTGCATATCCTGCAACGCTTCCATGACTATCTCGAACAGGTCGACGAGATGCCCGATTCGACCCAGGCGCGCTGGGCGCTGCACGCCGACCTGCTCAAGGCAGCCTATCAGGACTTTCTGACCTCGAATGCCGCGACCGAGAAGGTCTTTCGGGTGTTCCGAATGAACGAACCCCGCTCCGCCTCGGTGCCGCTCAGCGATCTGACTAAGCAGGTACCGCATGCGCCCCCAGTATGAATTTGGCGACGCGGTGCGCGTCGTGCGCAATGTCCGCAACGACGGTACCTATCCGGGCGAGTCGACCGGCACGCTCCTGATCCGGCGCGGCAGTACCGGCTTCGTGCGCGATGTCGGCACCTTTCTCCAGGACCAGATTATCTATACCGTGCATTTCCTGGACAGCGACCGGGTGGTCGGCTGTCGCGAGGAGGAACTGCAATCGGTGGACGCGCCCTGGACGCCCAGCCGCTTCGAGTTCCGCGACAAGGTCGCGACTACCCGCCCCCTCGGGATTCAGGGCCGGGTGCTGGTCCGGCAGGGCGAGGTCGGCGAGGTAATCCGCGTGCTGCGCGACTCCCCAGACGAGGTTGCCTATCATGTCCATTTTCCCAACCGCAACACCCTGGTGGTGCCCGAGTCGGCGCTGACCGAGGTGGAGGCCGCGACCGACACGGCGGAGGCATCGCCCCATCGACCCGCGCCAAGCCCGACGCCATGAACGCCCCTCCTCCCCGGCCAACCCCGCCACTCGCCGAGTACCGCTATCATCTGCTGCGCGCGGCCAGCGAGCGTTTCCAGACCACGCCCGGGGCGCTGGACGCGGAACGGCTGGCCCAGGCCGAACGCCAAGCCCGTCGGACCTTCGAGCTGGAAAGCCTGGTGCTCTCCTCGCCCGAGGCGCGCGACATCCTCATCCCCGAATCGCGTCTCGACGAGGCCGTCCTGGCGATCCGCCAGCGCTACCCGGACGAGGACCGCTTTCTCGCCGATCTGACGGCCAACGGTCTCGACGCGGCTACCCTGCGTCGCTCGCTCCAGCGCGAACTCGTGTTCGATGCCGTCATGCAGCAGGTGGGCACCCGCGCGGAGCCGGTCAGCGAGTTGGACGAACAACTCTTCCACGAACTGCACCGCGAGCGTTTCATCACCCCGGAGCGGCGCGCCGCGCGTCACATCCTCATCACCGTCAACGACGATTTCGCCGATAACCGGCGCGAGGCCGCGCTCGCCCGGATCGCCACGGTCGCCGCCCAACTGAAGGGGCAGGCCCAGCGCTTCGGCGCGCTCGCCCGCCAGTATTCCGAATGCCCCACCGCGACCGAGGAGGGTCGCCTTGGCGCCGTGACGCGCGGCCAGCTCTACCCCGAGCTGGACACGGCCCTGTTTTTGCTGGCCGAGGGCGAGATCAGCGGCGTGCTGGAGTCCGAGATCGGTTTTCATCTCCTGCTCTGCGAACGCATCGAACCGGGGGTCGAGATAGGATTCAAGCAGGCTCGGGCCAAAATCCACTCGGTTATCGCGGCGCGGCGGCGGCTGAACCGGCAGAAATCCTGGCTCGCCGAACTTCGCCAGGCAACGTAATTTTTCGCGTTCTTTACTGTTCGATTGCTCTATTACTCGGTAGGCCCCAGACCGACGAGTCATGATCATCGCTTGAGCAAGCCGAACAGTTGTCGTTGTCGACTATCCGATTAGGACAACGACAAACTCGACTCATCCGCAAACATTTGGCCACCTCAAGCAATCTAGGTTTAACCCTTGCCACCGCTCCAAGAGATCCCGACGAATGAACGACAAGGTCCATGCCTGCTCCTTCTGCGGCGCTCCTCAAGAACCTGACCGACCGCTGATCGCGGGAATCGACGGCCATATCTGCGAGGCTTGCGTCGCGCTGGCGCATCAGGTGATCAGCAGTTGGGGACGCGGGCGCGCGCTTGCCGCCCCGCTCAAATCGCCGCCTAAGCCGCTGGAGATCAAGGAGCACCTGGATCGTTATGTGATCGGTCAGGAGGCCGCCAAGGAGACGCTCGCGGTCGCCGTCTACAACCATTACAAACGGCTGGCGAGCGAGTCCAGCCACCCGCGCCGTACCCTGGACGACGATGACCGCGTCGAGATCGACAAATCCAACATCCTGCTGCTCGGCCCCTCCGGCACTGGCAAAACCCTGCTGGCCAGCACGCTCGCGCGCATCGTCGGCGTTCCCTTCGTGATCGCGGACGCCACCACCCTGACCCAGGCGGGTTATGTCGGCGAGGATGTCGAAAGCATTCTGGCGCGACTGCTGGATGCCTCCAACGGCAGCCGCGAGGTCGCCGAATGGGGCATGGTCTATATCGACGAGGTCGACAAGCTGGCGCGTCAGGGCGAGACCGCCCACGGTACCCGCGATGTCTCGGGCGAGGGCGTGCAGCAGGCGCTGCTAAAACTGGTGGAAGGCACGCAGGTCAAGGTCAACCCGAAGGGCCGCAAGGACGCGAGCGAAAGCGTGCTGATCGACACCCGTAACATCCTGTTCGTGGTGGGCGGCGCCTTCGCCGGGCTGGAGAAAGTGCTGATGCGCCGACTCCGTCCGGGGCCGTCGAGCATCGGCTTTCATGCCGAGGTCAGCCCGTCTGGCGCATCCGAGGAACGCGACCCGCGTTTGTATCAGTTGACTCACCCGGACGATCTGCGCCAATTCGGCCTGATTCCCGAATTCATCGGGCGCTTCCCGGTATTGGTCGGACTCCAGGAGCTGGACGAGGCGGCGCTGGTGCGGATTTTGACCGAGCCTAGAAACGCGCTGGTCAGACAGTATCAGCAGATGTTTGTCTTCGAGGGAGTCAGACTGGAGTTCACGCCCGAGGCAGTGACCGCCATCGCGCGCAAGGCCATCGAACATGGCACCGGTGCCCGTGGGCTACGCAGCGTGATGGAGGGATTGCTCCAGCGCGCCATGTTCGAGTTGCCGTCCCTGTCGAATGTCGTGGAGTGTCGGGTCAATGCCGATGCCGTCACCGGTCAGGGCGCGATCCAGTGGCGTTATCAAGAACCGGACAGCGAGGCGGAAGCGGGCGGTTAGGCGATTCCCAGGACGCATCGCCCGGAAGACTGGACAGGATTCACAGGATTGAAAACGACACTAAAAAAATCCTATCAATCTTTCAAAACCCTGTGAATCCTGTCCATCATCGAAAATATTCCGTGTCGTAGCAGACATGATTGGATCTTACGCCACCTGTTTTTGTTCGCCTTCCAGTTTGCGAATCAGCGGATACAGATACTCTGTCTCGCGCTGGATGCGGTCCATCACCAACGCAAACATCTGCTCGGTATCCTGAACAAAGGATGAGTGATCGCTGATCGTCAGCGAATGGCGCTTTTGCGAGCACCATTGTTTGACATAGGAGCCAAAAATCCGCTTGATCTCGCTCGAACCGGACAGAAAACGGTTGGCGGTGTTCTTCACCGATTGATCTGGATTTGAAATCAATCGGCCGCAGAGTTCCCGATCGACCAGTTCCATGTGTTCCTTGATGCGATTGGTCAGGTCGAAAAAAACATCGCAGGCGACATCGGTGTCGCACATGGAACGCTCGCGAACCAGATACAGAAAGACGTTCGACAGCTCGGTGATTTTATGATTTTGGGCATGCAGTTGCGCAAAGGCGACCATGGTCAATATTCCTCCAGACAATAGGCAGCAAGTTAATCGGTGGTACTTCGGTTCCGCCGGGAAACGGCAAACCTTGCAGGGGTAGCCAATGGCACAGGACGCGTTTAAGGTCGCGACTCCAGTGAACCATAGCGGTCAACACAGTTTACGCGAAACCGCGCAATGATTGTAGATTGTGCGGGGTCAATGATGCATATCAACCGCTCACAACGGGGAAGGTCACGGCCGTGGCGGATGCAAAGGCGATCCCATTGGCGATGGCCGCCACCAGCGGATGGTTGACGCGCCGGTAGACCCAGCCGCTCATGACGCCATAGACCAGGAAAAAGACCAGGATCGCGGGCACGATGATGATCAGGAAAAACAGCTCGTTGAGGTTGAGCGCGACCGCGGCCAACAGCGAAAGCAGAAAGAGCGCCTTGGTGAGGGCATAGCCGCCACGCGCCGCGCCCGTGCCACGGGTCAGCCATTCGTCGGCGACGAAATACAAGAGTGTCCCGACCAGGATGGCAAGGACCAGCGGGAACCGTTCCGGTCCCGGCAGCAGGGTCGTCACGAAGCGATCCGTGGTCAGCGAGAACGCCAGGACGATATAGACAAGGTAGGCGCTGGTCGCGATCGCAAACCCGCTCCAGAGGATCCGTCCCTGTCCGGAAACCGCTTGGGCTTGGCCCGAGCGGTCGCGCGTCAGCCAGACCCCCAGTGCAGTGATCAGACCGTAGACGGCAAAATGCAGCGCCAGATAGTCGCCCAGCAGAATGGGCAGAAAATCGGTCGGGAGCTTCCAGAGGATCAAGGGCGTCAGTAGCGCGGGCGCCAGCGCCACCGGCAACAAGCGGCGCCAGCCAAGACCCGCGCCCAGGGGTTGCGTGGCGGCGCGGGGCAGCCAGCGCGAGAGCGCCCAGGCCAGCGTCAGCAGACCCAGATAGAGCAGGCCGAGCCAGGGGCCGCGCGCGTCGAGAAATCCCGTCCCGGTGCGCTCGAAGGTTCGATTCAGCCAGTCGAGCGCGGCGGCGAGACCGTCGCGGCCATAGAGCACGCCGATATGCTCCACGCCCTCCGCCAGCATCAGACGACGGGCGCTGCCGTCGGCCGGATCGCCATACAGCGTCCCCGCCTCCACCTCGCCCGCGACCGTCTTGGCCAGCGTCTTGAAACCCTGCTGGTGCAGCATGTCGGGCTCCAGTTCGCCATAGATCAGCAGGAGATTGCGCAGTTGCGCCGTTGGCGCGTCCTCGGACAGATAGGGCGAGAGCAGCACCGTGGCCGCGACCAGTCCCGGATGCATTTGACCGTAGCGCGCCAGGACATCGCCGGCCATCGAGTGTCCGAGCAAGGCCAGGCGCCCGTCCGCGCCCGGCTGCTCCAGCGCGAACCCGACCGCCGGTTCCAGCGCATCGAGCAACACCCGCAGGCGCGCCTCCCGGTCCATCAGGCTGGCGACGAAGGGCGCGGGGTTGCGGCCATGACCGGGGAAATCGAAGGTGACCGCGAGATAGCCATTGCGCGCCAGGGTGATGGCATAGGGCTGCATCAGTTGCCGCGAACCGGCGAAGCCATGGGCGATCACGACGCTTGGCGCGCGCGCGTCGCTCGCGGGGCGGTAGAGCGTGATCGGCACGCCTCCGACCTGGGTCTCGACGATCCGCAGCCCGGCGCTCGCGGCGGTGAGTTGCCAGAGCGCGACGGCGATCGCCAGCGTTGAGGCCAATGCCACGAGCAGGGCGAAAAGGCTGCGGCCACGGCTGTCCGGGATCGTGTTGAGTACGTCGAGCTTCATTGCGCGCGTGGATCCTGAATGTGAGATTCGGTGATGAACGACACTGAAGCGCCGCTGGAATCGGGAACGGCTCGCGACGGCAGTACCAAGTCCGCGAGAACGATCGCCGTACTCGCCACCAACCCGGTCGGACGAGTAAACTTCAGGCTGTTGCGGATTCCACCCGGTCAGGCGCGATGGTCGGATCGACGAACCCAGAGCGACAATTCTGGTGAACCCGGTCCATTTCAACCTCTACCCCCGCGACCGGTGCACTTTTACCCGATTCTCGGACACCGATTCCGGTCTCGCGCACGCGCGCTCGACCACCCTTTAGCAACGGAGCAACCAACCCATGCTGGATAAAAAACTGCTCGACATCCTGGTCTGCCCTGTGACCAAAGGCCCGCTCATCCTCGATAGGGACCGCGGCGAACTCATCTCGCTTTCCGCGCAACTCGCCTATCCGATCCGCGACGACATCCCGGTGATGCTCGAAGAAGAGGCGCGGCCGCTTTCGCTGGACGAGATGGACAGCTATCGCCAGGCGCGTTAAACCGCGTCCGGCCCGTGGCGGAGCCTCCGCAAGTACGGCAGCGCGGAAGAAGCGAGCACAGTTGCGCTCGAACCATGCTGCCGAATCTCGCTCTCTGCGTAGACGGACCATCTGACCTCATGCCATCCCCTCCCTTGTCGCTCCTGTCACTAACGGCCATGCTGGTTCTGCTCGTCGGCTGTGCCAGCGGGGTTCCCCAAGCCATTCGGGAGGAAACGGTGGCGAGCCCAAGTCTGGCCGAAGTACAGGAACAGCCAGAGCGCCATCGCGGTCGGCGGATCCGTTGGGGCGGCAGCATCCTTAAGGTGCGTAATCTTGCGCAAACCACTGAAATCGAAATGCTGGCGCGGCCGCTGAACCGTTTCGGCGAGCCGGATGCGAGCGCCGGAAGTCTGGGCCGCTTCCTGATCGAGATCGCCGGCTTCAGGGATCCGGTCGAGTATCCCGCCGAGCGCCTCTTGACCGTCGCGGGAAGCGTGGCGAGGGTCGAGAACCGCCCGGTTGGCGATTTTCCCTACCGCTATCCAGTGGTCGCCGGCGCAACGTTGCATCTTTGGCCCCAACCCATCGCGCTAACTCCGTATCCTGCGCCTTACCCTTATCCCTATCCCTGGTATGACCCCTGGCTCGGAAGCCATCGTGACCCCTGGTTCGATCCCAGGTATTGAGGCGATTGTCGGGATCGCATCCTCCCCGTTGACGAATACGCCAAACCGTTTCCAGATTTTGGATCCAGAGGCCCGCGATGCATCCATCCTCTCGCCCATGCCTTCTCGCCGCACTGATTGCAAGTGCCATTTCATGTGGTTGTGCCACCCGGCAGGTTTGCGTCAAACCGATCGGCGACCCCAGCCTGACACCCTCCGAGGCGGCGTCCAGCGATGGCGCAAGTGGTTCCGTGGTGAGTTGGGGTGGGCAGGTGATCGCGACTCGCGGCCTGAACGCGGGCACTGAACTGGAGATCACCGGCTATCCACTCGACGACTGCGGACGCCCCTTGGCGCAAGGTCAACCGCTGGGGCGATTTCTGGTCCGTCATCGAGGTTACCTGGAACCGCTGGATTACCGGGCAGGCCGTCAGGTGACGGTCACCGGCAGGATCATCGACGTCGCCGACGGACGGATTGGCGATGCCGACAGGCGTTTTCCGATTCTGGACGAGTCCGCCATCCGACTCTGGCCGGAACGCAAGACCCCGGACGAGGTCTCCGTTCGCCCATCGCGCCCCTGGATCAGCATCGGAATCGGCGGCGGCAGCGGTCATGTCGGAGGTGGAATTGGAATCGGTTTCTAAACCGAGTCCGTTCCGACGCCGATGGATGTCGACCCGACGAGAAATCGTACCGTGACCAGGATGATGCCGGACGCCGTTGCGGATGATGATCAGGGCGAGCGCGTTTAAATTCTCAGCCGAACACGACCTTGGCGCGATAGTCGTCATTCCACGCGGCCTTGCGGCGCTTCTTGGCCAAGCTGATCGCCGACCCCTCCTGATCGAACAGGTTCATGCTCAGGTGGCGCAC
>NZ_CAIPNF010000454.1 GCF_903866365.1 uncultured Thiocystis sp. | reverse complement strand
CGAGGCTCACGACTGGGCGCGGCGCATCAGCGAGCACCTGCTGCCCAAGAC
Organism: uncultured Thiocystis sp.; assembly: GCF_903866365.1. Taxonomy (GTDB): domain Bacteria; phylum Pseudomonadota; class Gammaproteobacteria; order Chromatiales; family Chromatiaceae; genus Chromatium. Next base: position 2,324 of record NZ_CAIPNF010000454.1, on the reverse strand, counting down.
GCGCGCCTACCACGAGCTTTGGCTCGACGGCGAGCAGGTCGCGGGCGAGGAGTCCGAGCCGCTCTACGGCGCGACCTATCTGCCGCGCAAGTTCAAAACCGGGGTCGCCGTCCCGCCGATCAATGACGTCGACGTCTACGCCAATGACCTCGGCTTCATCGCCATCGCGGAAGCGGGCAGGCTGGTCAGTTTCAACGTCCTCGCCGGCGGCGGCATGGGCACGACCCACCGCGACACCAGCACCTATCCGCGCCTGGCGGACAGCCTCGGCTTCCTCCCGCCCGAGCACACCCTGGCGGTAGCCACCGCAGTCGTCTCGGTCCAGCGCGACTTCGGCAATCGTGTCGAACGCAAGCTGGCGCGGCTCAAGTACACCATCGAGACCCTTGGACGCGAACGCTTTCGCGCGGAGGTCGAGGAGCGGGCCGGCGTCCGCTTCGAGCCGGCGCGGCCGATCCGCTTCAGCGAGCGCGGCGACCGCTACGGCTGGGTCGAGGGCCATGACGGGCGGCGGCATCTGACGCTCTTCATCGAGAACGGGCGGGTCATCGACCGTCCTGGCGCGACCATGATGACCGGTCTGCACGAGATTGCCCGGATCCACCAAGGCGACTTCCGCATCACCCCGAGTCAGAACCTCATCGTTGCCGGCGTCGCGTCCGAGCAGGCCGACCGCATCGAGACCCTCGCCCGCGAGCATGGGCTGATTCAGGACAAACGCTCGCCACTAACCCGACTTCCGCGATTCGAGCCGCCGTGCGTAACTTCTCAATAACTCACGGCGACGCCGATCTCATCGTTCCAGTCAGCGGCGTTTGGCCCGCGCAGCGGACCCAACGATAGGGTCTCTTTAGACCATCGGCCTGATGCATGCCATCGACGCTCCGACGCTTCCTCGCCCTTGGGGGAACGGGATGAGGTGAGGTGAGGGGCGGAACGGGCCTGCGGTCCGGAGTGGCGTCGATTTTCCACGGGAGGCGACCACTCTGAGCCGGAATGCGGGTCAAGGCCCTCCTGGCAGACCCGATGCCGCCAAGACCCGTGCGCGGATGATCTCCGGCAAGGGCGCGATGGCACCGACCTGCCCAATGCGGTCGTTCCGATACTCCCAGAATGAGATCCCGAGCTTCCGGCAGGTCTTCTTGAGGCTGGCAAAGGTGTCGCGGCAGCGGCGTCCCCGATCGCGGCGGGTCCCACCGCTGATCTTGCGCCACTTCACGGATCCCCGGAGGTCGTTCTCGCTGCCGTTGGTGTGCAGCGGGATCTCCGGGCGCAGGAGGACCAGGAGCCATTCGCCCTGATGGGTCTTCAGACGTTTGAGAAGCGGATGGAGGGTGGCAAAGGAGGTCTTTTGGGTGAAGAGCGCCTCGAAGCGCCCACGCAGACCAGGAATCGCCGCGGGATCGGGGTCGCGCTGAGACGCCTTGAGGTCGGCGTAGAGCGTCCAGAGTTCGTCGCGCACCCGTTCCTGATCCTGGCGCTGTGACTCGTTGAGCGGGATCAGTTTGTGAATCAGCCGTTCGGCATGCACCCAACACAAGGCATGCAGCAGGATCGCAAACTGCCCGGCGCCATCGCTGACGTTCACCAAGTCGCGCGAGAGCCCCTTCGCCAGCAAGCCACCCAGCAAGGCGCCCTCGGTGGCGATGCGCCGATGACGCTCAGTGGCCATGCCCAAGGCGTCGAGGTGTTTCTCCCACGCCTCGGCGCTCGCGATCACCGCGATGGGATGGTCCGCCAGGCCTTGCCGTGGGGCCTGCGGTAAACCCTGCTCGCACCAATCGACAAGCGCCTCGTCATTGCAGCCGTAGAAGGGCGCTCCCGCCTGCAAGAGCTGGAGGAAATTGATCCGGCTCTTGCTCTCGGCGCTGGAGAACCAGGCGAAGAAGTCGTTGCCAATCTGGGTGACGTAGCCGTTGCGTCCTTGATGGCGTGCCCCCGAATCATCCACCGTGATGAAGGTGCTGACCTCCAGACCGACCGCGAGCAGTTGATCTTTCTCCGTGAAGAACGCCTCGTTATGCCCGCTGAGCAGAGCATCGATCTGCCCCACCGACAGGTCGATGCCCCAGTCGAGGAGTTGCTCGCGCAACAACGGCTGGGTGACGTGACAGTGATGGTGCTGGTCGAGCCGGTCGGCGCGCACCGTCGGACCGACGTGCTGACCCTGACGCGTCGGCGGCAACGCTCCGCGCAACCACTCCCCGTCCGGGGTCTGCCACACCTCCAGGCGATCGCGGGTGTTGTGCGCCTCGATCTTGAGATCTTGGACCACGACGTCGCGATAGCCTTTGACGCGCGATCCAGGCGGCGGCGCTTGGGTG
>NZ_CAIPNF010000453.1 GCF_903866365.1 uncultured Thiocystis sp. | reverse complement strand
TTCGACGCTCGATCCGAGGATCTTCCAAGGAGGTGAAATGCTCAAGAATGCTTGCTGACATGAGAAACTCCAATCGTCGTTTCTCGCTAGCATCCGTCAACTACCCGAAAAACGGAATGTTTAAACGCGCTCGCCCTGCGCGGCTGGCCGAGCGACGCAAAATTCACCCCTCTCTCGGTATATACTGACGCACCGGCCACGTTCGTTTCGCCCGGCTCCGACCGCGGCACGCGATCCTGATCGCCGACCCACACCCTTGAATCCTCATTTCGCTATCCCCCTGGAGCTTGACCCCTCGTGATCGAGACACTTCGCAATATCGCTATCATCGCCCATGTCGATCATGGAAAAACCACGCTGGTGGACAAGCTCTTGCAGCAATCCGGCACCCTCGGCGACCGTTTCGGTCCGGTCGAGCGGGTGATGGACTCCAACGCGCTGGAGAAGGAGCGCGGCATCACCATCCTCTCCAAGAACACCGCAATCCGCTGGAACGACTACCGCATCAACATCGTCGACACCCCCGGCCATGCCGATTTCGGCGGCGAGGTGGAGCGCGTGCTGTCGATGGTCGACTCGGTGCTGCTGCTGGTCGACGCGCAGGAAGGCCCGATGCCGCAGACGCGTTTCGTGACCAGTAAGGCGTTCGAGCACGGGCTGCGTCCGATCGTGGTCATCAACAAGATTGACCGCCCCGGCGCGCGTCCCGACTGGGTGATCGATCAGGTGTTCGAGCTATTCGACCGGCTCGGCGCGACCGATGAGCAGTTGGATTTCCCGATCGTCTACGCCTCGGCCATCAACGGCTACGCCGGGCTTGAGGACACCGTCAGCGGGGGCGACATGACGCCGCTGTTCGAGGCCATCATCCAGCATTGCCCGGCCCCCGAGGTCGACCCGGATTCGCCGTTCCAGATGCAGGTCTCGACGCTGAATTACAGCTCCTTCGTCGGCGCGATCGCGGTCGGGCGTATCCGTCACGGCAGCGTGCGGCCCAATCAGCAAATCGTGGTCATCAAAAACGACGGCACGCGCTACAAGGCCAAGATCGGCCTGGTCTATGGCTATCTGGGTCTGGAGCGTTACGAGGTGCCGTCCGCCTCGGCGGGCGATATCGTGGCCCTGACCGGCATCGAAGCGCCCAATGTCTCCGATACGCTCTGTCATCCGGAGCATGTGTACGCCCTGCCGCCGCTGACCGTCGACGAACCGACCGTGACCATGACCTTCCAGGTCAACACCTCGCCCTTCTGCGGTCGCGACGGTAAATATCTGACCTCGCGTCAGATCAAGGATCGGCTGGAGCGCGAACTCATCCATAACGTCGCGCTGCGGGTCGAGGAAGGCAACGATCCCGAAAAATTCCGCGTCTCCGGGCGCGGCGAGTTGCATCTGTCGATCCTGCTGGAGAACATGCGCCGGGAAGGCTACGAGATGGCCGTCTCGCGTCCCGAGGTCATTTTCCGCGAGATCGACGGCAAGATCTGCGAGCCCTATGAGCAGCTCACGGTCGATCTCGACGAAACCTCGCAGGGCGCCATCATGCAGGCGCTCGGCGAGCGGCGCGGCGAACTCAAGGACATGGTCCCGGACGGACGGGGCCGGGTGCGGCTCGACTACGAGATCCCCTCGCGCGGGTTGATCGGCTTCCAGACCGAGTTCATGTCGCTAACCTCGGGCACCGGGCTCAAGTATCATGTCTTCGACCGTTATCGTCCGGCCAACATGGGCGGCATCGCCCCCCGGCGCAACGGCGCGCTCATCTCCAACGGCACCGGCAAGGCGCTCGGGTATGCGCTTTTCGCCCTTCAGGAGCGCGGTCGCATGATGGTCTCGCCCAGCGACGAGGTGTACGAGGGGCAGGTGGTCGGTATCCATTCGCGCGACAACGACCTCACCGTCAATCCGCTCAAGGCCAAGCAGTTGACCAACATCCGCGCCGCCGGCACGGACGAGAACATCCTGCTCACGCCGCCGATCAAGTTCACCCTGGAACAGGCGCTGGAATTCATCGAGGACGACGAACTGGTCGAGATCACGCCCAAGTTCATTCGGGTCCGCAAGCGTCATCTCACCGAGAACGAGCGCAAGCGGGCGAGTCGGGGCGGGTGAGGCGCCGTTGTCAGTGAGGGATGGATGCGGTCTTGCGCCGCGTCTGACGCCAGAGTCTCAACGCAAATTCGCGAGGCGCGTGAGGCGGTCGTCGGCAATGCGATTGCGGAATGGCCGCCGATCATGCGCCTACGGCGAAAAGTACGGCTCGTCCTGAATGGCGGTCAAACACTCGTCCAGCGACAGATTGGAATGAACCGTGATCCACTCGCCCGTGTGACGTAGGAAGGCGAGATTGAAACGTTGTTCGTCCAGATATTCCAGACGGGCAAATTTGATTTCAAAATCAGGAGACAGCGCATTTGGATTGGCGACGCAGTACTTCGCACAGAAGTAAAAGTAATGCCGATACCACTTGGTGTAGAGGTCGACGAGGTAATTGAAACGACAATCCTTCGGCGGTGGTTTGAGATGGAGCGGTTTCAGCGTTGTCTCGACGAGTTGGTCGGCCCGCTGCTGGATGTCGGCCTTGAGATTGGCAGGCACCTTGGGAGGCGTTGGTTTCGGGGGACGATAGACCCACATTTTCGGTGTTTTCTTTGCCATGATCCGATCGCTCGATAATGATTGTGCTTCGATTTTCCAGAAAAAAACTTGGCCGTCCACCGGCGCGAGACGATTCCATGCCTTTACACGACCAGATTGACCGCTGATCACCGAATGGACACCAACAGACAAGACCTTTATCCGATCACCGAGCCCTTCGCGACCCATGACTTGGTCGTGGACAACGGGCACCGTCTCTATGTCGAGGAATGCGGGCGTCCCGATGGCATCCCGGCCATTTTCCTCCACGGCGGTCCCGGCGCCGGATGCGAGGCGGCGCATCGCGGTTTCTTCGATCCCACGCGCTATCGGGCGGTGCTGTTCGATCAACGCGGTTGCGGACGCTCCACGCCCCATGCCTCGCTGACGGCCAATACCACCTGGGATCTGGTCGCCGATCTCGAACATATCCGCGAGCAGCTCGGCATCGAGCGCTGGCTGGTCTTCGGCGGTTCCTGGGGCTCGACCCTGGCCTTGGCCTATGCCGAAACCCATCCCGAGCGGGTGACGGCGCTGGTGGCGCGGGGGATCTTTCTCTGCCGGGACGCGGAGATTCGCTGGTTTTATCAGGAGGGCGCGAACTGGATCTTTCCCGATGACTGGGAGGATTATCTTGCGCCCATCCCGGCGGGCGAACGGGACGATCTGCTGATGGCCTATCACCGACGGCTCACCGGCGCGGACGAGTTGGCGCGGATGGCGGCGGCCAAGGCGTGGTCGATCTGGGAGGGACGCACCGCGACCCTGTTGGGCAACCCCGGCATCCAGGCCCATTTCGCCGATCCGCATGTTGCGCTCAGTCTGGCGCGAATCGAGTGTCACTACTTCGTCCATCGTGCCTTTCTCGAACCCGATCAGTTGCTGTTGAACGCCCGCCGCCTGGCGCCGATTCCCGGCGTCATCGTGCAGGGCCGCTACGATGCCATCTGTCCCATGCGCTCGGCCTGGGATCTCCATCGCGCCTGGCCGACGGCCGATTTTCAGGTGATCGCGGACGCGGGGCATTCGGCCTTCGAGCCGGGCATCCGCAAGGCATTGGTCGCGGCGACCGACCGTTTCGCGCGCGAACTCGGATGAGGCTGCCTCGCAACGGCGCGGAGAGCGGGCGGTGATCGGTCTTCTGCAGCGGGTGAGTCAGGCGCGAGTCGAGGTGGCGGGCGAACCGGTCGGCGCCATCGGGCGCGGTCTGCTGGTGCTGGTCGGTGTGCAGCCTGGCGATACCGAGGCGCGTGCCGAGCGACTGCTGGAACGTTTGCTGGGCTATCGCGTCTTTCCCGATGCGAATGACCGCATGAATCTGAGTCTGCGCGACATCGGCGGCGGGCTGCTGCTGGTGCCGCAATTCACCCTCGCCGCGGACACCCGCAAGGGGACGCGCGCGAGTTTTACCGCGGCCGCCGCGCCCGCCGACGGGGAACGACTCTTCGCGTATCTGGTCGGACAGGCGCGGGTCGCCCATCCGCTCGTCGCGACCGGGCGGTTCGGCGCGGAGATGCGGGTGACCCTGGTCAACGAGGGGCCGGTGACCTTCTGGCTGGAGGCTTGAACCTAAATTCGGCATTTTGAACCACAAAGGCGCAAAGGACGCAAAGAAAACCAAAACGATTCGGGTCAACATATTGCTTGTCGATTGTCTCGTCTTTCCATGATCCAAACCTAAACCGACAGCGGTTCCTCATGCGCCTAGCTTCCTGCTTTGTTCCGATCTTCGTTCCCATCGTCATCGCTTTCCTGCTCACGCTTGCTTCCGGCCAACCGCGCGCGGAAGACTCGGCGGCCCCGCCGACCGGGGATGTCTGGAGCCTGACCCGCGAGACGGCGACGGGATGGTGGGAGCAGTCCCGCGAGTACGCGGGACAGGCGCTTGAGGATGCCCGCCGTCTTCTCTCCGACGATCAGGATTTCGGGCGTGTCTGGGATGCGGCCATTCCGAAGCTCGAAGGCGCGCTGACCCTGGAGGAGCGTCAGTCGGCACTGCCCGAATCGGCTTGGTTTGGCGCCGATCAGGCGTCCAATCGCGCCGAGATCGACAAGCTGCTCGATCAGGCGGTGGATATCCTCTCGGTGTCGCCCGCGCTCCGTCATCGCGACCGCATCCAGGCGGTGCAGGCCGAGATCGAAAAGGCGCGCGCGGACATTGCCGAATACCGCCAGAAACGGGTGTCGGCGCCGACCGAGTCGACGATCGGCAAGACGGTCGCGGATTATGACCGTCTGATCGAAACCCGCGAGCGCGACATCGAGCGCTTGAGTCGAGAGGCGGACGGTGTCAAGCGGGAGTTCGCGCAAGAGCTTCGCGCCATGGGGCTCGAACTCGGCGACGAGCAGGTCGAATTCCTGCTCTCCACCGTGGTCGGCGACAATCTGGTCGATCTCGGCATCCTGTTCGACAACGTCAAGTCCATCACGCAGCAACTTGAACGGCTGGTGGCCGAGAGCGGCGAGGATCTCCAGAGCGCGCGGCGCTATTACGGTCTCTATGTCGTGCTGTTGCGGGCGCTCCAGCGCATGCATCTTCAGATCGAGGAGGCGATCGGCGAGCAATATCTGCCCCAGATCGACGGCATCGTCGCCCAGGCGCAGGCGCTCTCCGGCGAGACCCGGCGCCTGCTGCATGTCTCGCCCGACAAGCAGGCGTTGCTGACCTCCAACCTGGAGGCGCAACAACTCACCATCGAGGCCGCCAGGGTCTATCGCCAGTATCTCGACGAGCAGGCCAGACAGGTACTCAAGGCACGGCAGGAACTGGATCGGGACATCGACGCCGCCTGGAACACCTACGAAACGGTGCGGGTCTCCGGGGAGTTGGTCGGTCTGGTCAAATCCAGTCAGCAGTTGCTGGAGAGCTTGATGAATCGCCAGATCCCGACGCTGCGTCCCTTCGAGAATCTGGAGATGCAGCGCGAGTTTCAGAAGTTGACCCAGCAGTTGCGTGGGCCAGCGGGGCGTTAGGCCGCGTTTGGCATACGCGCCTTAAGGCCGATAGGGATAAGGATCGGCTTGACCCAGCGGGACATATCCGAAGACGATCTCGCCCTGGGTGCCGTCGTCGAGCGCCAGTTTGCCGATGCCGTTGCGTCCGTCGCTGTCCCGAATGATGTCGGCCCAGCCGCTGCGGCCATCGTCGCAATAAACATCGTAGATCGCGTCCGGCGATCCCGCGAAGGCGCTATAGCTGCCGCGGCAGCCGTTGCGACCGTTGGACACGCGGAAACTTGCCTGGGAAATATCGGACTGGTAGTGGCCTAGGTAGACATCTTTTTCCATCATGACCGCGAAGGGGCCGGAGGTGGAGTGGCCCGGCGGTAGCGTGTCGGCCCGCGGCTGCTCGAAATAGTCGAGCACCTGGCTCAGACAGGAGGGATGGTCCTCCAGATCCAGATGCCCGCAGAGTCGCTGACCATAATCCTCGGGCGTGACCGTGGTGGCGATCCCGCCCAGGTGGCTGGGCGGAAAGAGCCCGCAGCCCCCGCACAGAATGGATAAACCGACGATGGCGACCAATCGAGACATCGACTTTCTCCGCTGAAACCTCGCCCGGCATGGCAGGTGTTGTTGGTGCATCAAGCATGACCAGGGTTCAAGTTTAGCCTGATCGCGGCTTTGGGTGTAACGCCGGATTCGCGGACGCGCACAATACAACGATTTCCGGCTACAGTTCAGGGTGGCGCGTCATGGGACGCGGCGTTCATGTCCATCATGACACGGAGTGACCCCGATGAGGTTCGATTTCCGCTTTTTACTCTCCCGCCGCGGGTCCGTCCAGAAGACCGGCATACGCGCGGGTCTCGGTCTGCTGTCCCTGTTGTTGCTGACCGCCTGCGCCAGACCGCTGGTGCTCGACGCGACCTTGCCACGGCAGGTCGCCGAACTCGGCTGTCTCAGCGAGTGTCGCGCGACACGAGAAGCCTGCAATGCGGATGCTCGTGACGAGTATCGTCAATGCCAGGCCGGCTATAGCTCATCGTTTCGTGTGTATCGCTGGTGTCTCGCGTCCGCGAGCGAGCAGGGCGAGTGCGGCTATCCCTGGTGGTCCTGCGCCGAGAATCGCTTTGGCTACTGCACGAATCGTTATCGCGCCTGCGCGAGCGCCTGTCGGCCGCCGAGCCGTTCCTGAGGGACTACGCGGACGCCCGACGCCAGATCGTGCCCTGTGGATTGTCCTCCAGCACGATCCCGGCATCGGTCAGGACGGCGCGAATCCGGTCGGCCTCGGCCCAGTTTTTCGCGGCGCGGGCGGCGATGCGCTGTTCGATCAAGTCGTCGATATCGGCATTCGCAAGCCCGCCGGACGTCGCGTCGCCGCGCAAATAGCATTCGGCGTCGTCCTGGAGGATGCCCAGCACCTCGCCCAGACGCCGCAACTCGGCACCCAGGGCCACGGCACGTTCCAGATCCTCGGAGCGCACCCGATTGATTTCGCGCGCCAGATCGAAAAGGACCGCCAGGGCTTCCGGCGTGTTGAAATCATCGTCCATGGCGGCGTTGAAGCGTTCGCTGAAGGTTTCGCCACCGGACGGAGCGACGGCGGCCAGGCCGCGCAGCGCCGTATAGAAGCGGGTCAGCGCGGCGCGCGCGTTCTGGAGATGCTCATCGTCGTAATTCAGCGGACTGCGGTACTGGCTGGTCAGGATGAAATAGCGGATCTCTTCCGGGCGATAGCGTTGCAGAATCTCGCGCACGGTGAAGAAATTGCCCAGGGATTTGGACATCTTTTCCTCGTTCACACGCACGAACCCGTTGTGCATCCAGACGTTCACGAAGGGCTCGCCGGTCGCGCCTTCAGATTGGGCAATCTCATTCTCATGGTGCGGGAACTGGAGATCCGCTCCGCCGCCATGGAGATCGAAATGGTTTCCCAATGCACAGGTGCTCATGGCCGAGCATTCGATATGCCAGCCGGGCCGCCCCGCGCCCCACGGCGAATCCCAGACCGGCTCGTCCGGTTTAGCCGCCTTCCAGAGCGCGAAATCGAGCGGATCGCGCTTGGCCTCGTCAATCTCGACCCGCGCGCCCGCGCGCAGATCCTGCGGGTTTTTGCCCGAGAGCTTGCCATAGTCCGGAAAACGGCTGACCGCATAATAGACATCGCCATTCCCGGCGACATAGGCGAATCCCTTGTCGATCAGGGTCTGGATCATCGTCAGAATCTCGCCCATGTGTCCGGTCGCGCGCGGCTCGTCGGTGGGCGGAAGAATCCCGAGCGCCTCCGAGTCCTCATGCATGGCGCGGATGAAACGCTCGGTCAGTTCCGGGAAGGGCTCGCCGTTCTCGGCCGCGCGGCGGATGATCTTGTCGTCGATATCCGTGATATTGCGGATATAGGTCACGTCGTAACCCAACGCCTTGAGATAGCGATACACCACGTCGAAGACCACCAGCACCCTCGCGTGTCCGAGGTGACAATAGTCGTAGACGGTCATGCCGCACACATACATGCGAACCTTGCCCGGTTCGATCGGCTGGAAGGTTTCTTTCTGACGGGTCAGGGTATTGTGGATCTGTAGCATCGGGGGACAGTTCTTGACGACGACTGAAAATAGAGCGCCCATGGTAACAAAGGCGGCGATTTCAGAGACAGCGATTCCTGCCTAGCATCGTTGTCAGATGTCCGTTGGCAGGAAGCCGTAATCCCCTTGGAAGCGAGGGCGTCGCTCCCTCGTTCCGGGTGTGGCTGGTCGTGTACCGATTAAACCGGGAAGGGCTTTTACGGATGCCGCAAAGTCCGTACCATGCGTGAAACCACTCAATATCCTCATAAGACGCCCGTCCATCCCGGGCGCGTGCCAGCAACATCCGGAGTAGCCGCATGATCAAATTCACCACCAGCCATGGCGATATTCTCGTCGAACTGGACGCCGAAAAGGCACCCAAAACTTGTGCTAACTTCGAGCAGTATGTCCGCGACGGTCATTATGACGGCACCATTTTCCATCGCGTCATCGATGGCTTCATGGTTCAGGGCGGCGGTATGACCCCGGATTTCAGCCCCAGGCCGACCCGCGCGCCGGTCGAGAACGAGGCGAAGAACGGTCTCAAAAATCTGACCGGAACGCTCGCGATGGCGCGCACCATGGATCCGCATTCCGCCACTTCGCAGTTTTTCATCAATGTGGCCGATAACGGTTTTCTGGACTATCCCGGCCAGGATGGCTGGGGTTACTGCGTCTTCGGGCGCGTGGTCGAAGGGATGGAGAATGTCGCGGCCATCAAGGGCATAAGCACCGGCACCCGCAATGGCCATCAGGACGTGCCGGTCGAGAATGTCGTCATCGAGAAGGCCGAGATCGTCGATTAAACCCGGAAGCGGGCGATCTGCCGTTTGAGATTCAGGGCCATGGCTTCGAGCCGATTGGCGGTGTCCGCCGTGCCCTGGATCGTGACCGTCGTGTCCTCGACCATCCGCGCAATCTGATCCACATGTCGCGCAATGGAGTTCGACGCGGCCGCCTGCTCGCGGGTGGTGTCGGCCACCTCGTGGATCCGCTTCAGGGTGTGGCTGGCGCCGTCCTCGATCATCCGCAGCGATTCGGACGCCGAATTGGCTAGGGTCACGCCGACCTCCAGTTCTGGCAGGGCTTTGTTCATCGCCTCGACCACGCCCGTGGTGTCGCTTTGAATGCCAACGATCATCTGCTCGATCTCCGTGGTCGCGGTCGAGGTGCGTTCGGCCAGTTTTCTGACTTCGTCGGCCACCACCGCGAAGCCGCGTCCCTGTTCCCCCGCGCGTGCCGCCTCGATGGCGGCGTTGAGCGCAAGCAGATTGGTCTGGCCCGCGATCCCCTTGATGACGCTGGCGATGGAGGAGATCTGGTTGGCGCGGCCTTCCAACGCGCGGATGCGATCCGAGGTGTGCGTCATGGTCATCGCGATGGTCTGAATGGCGTGGCTCGCCTGGTCGGCGCGCTCGCGTCCCTGACTGGCCAGTTCCATGGCGCCGCTGGAATCGCTCTCGGTTGCGCGGGCATTCTCGGAGATATGCGCGGAGCTGACAGTGAGCTGCTCGATGGCGGCGGCCATCGACGAGGTGGCGTCCGACTGTTGGCTGGCGGCGACAGACACTTCGTTGGAGGCGCGTTTGATCTCTTCGGCATCGCTGACGAGCGAGTCGGCTGCGCGGTCGATTTCGCTCACCAGCGCGCGCAGCGAGTCAATCATGGTGCCCAGGGAGTCTAGCAGGCTGCCCGGCGGAGGGGTGCCCACCGAGACGGCGAGATCGCCCTGCGCGACGTGCCGCATGGTCGATTGCGCCGCGCTCGGTTCCCCGCCAAGCTGAGCCAGCACGCTGTTGCCGATCAGCCATCCCAACAGACCCAGCCCGATCAGCAGCGCGCCTGAGAGACCGCCGAGGAGGATAGCGACGGTGCGATATTGTCTGTCGATGTCGTCGATATAGAGGCCGGTGCCGATGACCCAGTTCCAGGGGGCGAACAGGGCGCTATAGGACAGCTTGGGTTCGGCCTGCTGTTGTCCGGCGCGGGGGAACCGGTAATCGACGAAGCCTCCGCCCTGGCGGGCTGTCTTGACGAGTTCCTGGATCAGGAATTTCCCGTCGGTATCTTGCAGATCCTTCTTGTTCTGTCCTTCAAATTCAGGTTTGGACGGATACAGCACATAGACGTGATGGGTATCGAAGATAAAATAATAGTCGCTCTCGGCATACCGAATGTCGCGCAGACTCTCCCGCGCCGAGCGTTGCGCCTCTTCCTCGGACAGCTTCCCTTCCTGCATGAGTCGATGGTGGTAGGCCAGGATGCCGACGCCGACCTCGACCAGGTTTTGGGTCTTTTCCTTGCGGTCTTCCAGCATGTTTTCCTTCAGTTGAAACAGGGAGACGAGACTGATCGCAAGCGCGCCAAGCAGCATCAGGGCGGCCAGCAGCCGGATGCGGGTTGCGACTTTTAAACGCCTGAAAAACATAATTTCTCCATGTTTTTTTGCAATGAAGGCAGGAGCAACCGCATCCAGCGAAAGAGATTTGGCGCGAGTTCGAGAGAGCAAATGGAGAGAAGAAATCAAGTGTTCCGCAATGCGCGCATTTTATACTCTGTCCTCGCATGAAATGCGCTGTTTTCATGAGTCTCGCCGATACCGCGAAGGCCACTTACGCATCGGGAGTTTCGCTAGACTCGCGTTCTTGCCGTCCTTGGAGCCAACCTTGAGTCTCATCCACTCGTCCGCCTTCCCCGATTTTACCCGCGCGCACGTTCTGGTGGCGGGCGACCTCATGCTCGACCGCTACTGGAGCGGCGCGACCCGGCGTATTTCGCCCGAGGCGCCGGTGCCCGTGGTGCAGGTCGACCGGATTGAGGAACGCCCCGGCGGCGCGGCCAATGTCGCGCTCAATCTGGCCTCGCTCGGGGTGCGTACCTCGCTCGTCGGCGTCACCGGCGCGGACGAGGCGGCGGATCTCCTGGCCGACCGGCTCGCCGATTTGGGGATTACGGCCCGGCTGCACCGGCGCGCCGATGTGCCAACCATCACCAAGCTGCGGATTCTGAGCCACCATCAGCAGTTGATCCGGCTCGACTTCGAGCAATCGCTCGCGCCCCGCGACGGGGACGAGGATCCGCTGCCGGCGCTGATCGCGGAACGGCTCGCCGGCGTCGATCTGCTGCTGCTGTCGGACTATGCCAAGGGGACGCTGGCCAATCCGCAAGCCCTGATCGCGCGGGCCCGGATCGCGGGGATCCCGGTCCTGGTCGACCCCAAGGGGCGGGATTTCGCTCGCTATCGGGGCGCGACACTCCTCACTCCCAACCGGGGCGAGTTGGAGGAGATCGTCGGGGTCTGCGGGGACGACATGGCGCTCATCGAAAAAGGTCAGCGGCTGCGCGTCGATCTCGGTCTGGACGCGCTGCTGGTGACGCTGGGCGAGCGCGGCATGCTGCTGTTGCGTCCGTCGGCGGAGGCGCTGCATCTGCCGACCCAGGCGCGCGAGGTCTTCGACGTGACCGGCGCTGGCGATACCGTGATCGCGACCCTGGCTGCCGCGCTGGGTGCTGGGGTGGATCTCGCCGAGGCTTGCGCCCTGGCCAACTGCGCCGCGGGTCTCGCGGTCGGCAAGCTGGGGACCGCCACCGTGAGCGCGCCGGAACTGGAGCGGGCGTATCGCGGGACCGAATGGCAGACCGTCCTGGAGCCGGACGCGCTGGTCGCGGCGGTCGCGACCGCGCGCGCGCGCGGCGAACGGGTGGTGATGACCAACGGCTGTTTCGACATCCTGCACGAGGGCCATGTCGCCTATCTACAGCAGGCGCGACGTCTCGGCGACCGGCTGGTAGTCGCCGTGAACGACGACGACTCGGTGCGTCGGCTCAAGGGCGAGGGTCGACCCATCAATAGTGTCGAGCAGCGCATGGCGGTGCTGGCCGGGTTGGCCTCGGTGGACTGGGTCTGCGCCTTCGGCGGGGAGACGCCGGAGGCGCTCATCTGCCGGGTCAAGCCGGACCTCTTGGTCAAGGGCGGCGATTATCGGCCCGACGCCATCGCGGGCGCGGACTGCGTGCGCGCCAATGGGGGCGAGGTGCGGGTGCTCGATTTTTTGCCGGGGCGCTCCACCAGCCGGATCCTTGACGCGCTGCGCCAGACCCGATGACGCTCGGTGTCTATACCCTGCTGCTGCGTCTGGCGCTTCCGCTCGCGCTGGCGCGACTCTACTGGCGTGGCCTGCGTGTGCCGGCCTACCGGCGTCGCGTCGGCGAGCGACTGGCCTGGGGCGCGCCCGCGCCGCAAGCCTGGATCTGGATTCATGCCGTCTCGGTCGGCGAGGTCCAGGCCGCCGAGCCGCTGATCCGGTCGCTGCTCAAACGCGCGCCCTCCCGCCGGATTCTGGTCACCACCACCACCCCGTCCGGGGCGGCGCGGCTGCGTGCGCTGTTCGGGGACGCCGTCTCGCACCGCTATACGCCCTTCGATCTGCCCGGCATCCTGGAGCGCTTTCTCGCTCAGACGCGGCCGCGACTGACGATCGTCATGGAGACCGAGATCTGGCCGAACACGCTGTCGGTCTGTGAGCGGCGGGGGATTCCGGTGGTGCTGGCGAACGCCCGGCTGTCGGAACGCTCGGCGCGCGGCTACGCTCGGATCGCCGGTCTGACCCGGGCGACCCTGGCGCGCTTCGCGGCGATCGCCGCTCAGGCGGACGCGGACGCGCAACGTTTCATCGCCCTGGGCGCGGAGCCGCGACGGGTGAGCGTCACGGGCAGCCTCAAATTCGATCTGTGCCAGCCTGACGACCTGTCCGCGCGGGCGCGGGAGATGCGGCGGCTGTGGGGCGAAGGCCGTCCGGTCTGGGTCGCGGCCAGCACCCACGAGGGCGAGGAAGGGCCATTGCTGGAGGCGCATCGGCGCGTGCTGGCGCGGATTCCGCCTGCGCTTCTGGTGCTGGTGCCGCGTCACCCCGAGCGTTTCGAGCGAGTCGCCGCGCTGGTCGAGCGGCACGGGATGTCCATGGTCCGTCGCAGCCGTCATGCCGCCTGTCGGGACGAGACGGCGGTGTTTCTCGGCGACACCATGGGTGAGTTGCCGGTCTTTCTGGCCGCCGGGGATGCCGCCTTCATAGGTGGCAGTCTGGTGCCAACCGGCGGTCACAATCCGCTGGAAGCCGCTGCCGCGGGCGTGCCGGTGGCGACCGGACCGCACACCTTCAACTTCGCGGCGATCATGGACATGCTGGTGAGGGAAGGTGCCGCCGCGCGGATCGAGAACGCCCATGCCCTGGCCGATCTTCTGATCGACTGGCTGACGGACGCGGCACTGCGGGCGGGCATCGGCGCGCGGGGCCGACAGGCGGTGGCGCGCAACCGGGGCGCGCTGGAGCGGTTGATGAACCTGATCGAGGGGCTGATTGGGGAATCGCAAGACTCTGTCGATCCCCCTCAAGCGATTATTTGAAGAGCGACCAGATCTCGCGGAACTGTGCGTCGCTGGAATCGCCGATCCACTCGAATCCGACCGACTCGGTGCAAACGACCTGAATGCCGCACGAGCGCATGCGGTCGAGCACGTTTGCCTTATAGGACGGCTTGCGCGAGATGATGCCATCGGCGGGCACGAAGACCTGATACCCCCAGCGTTGCAGCCCGGAGACAGTCTGGGCGATGCAGATATGCGCCTCCATGCCGACGACAATCAATTGTCGGCGCTCCGGGTGCGCGGAGATATTGCGCTCGAAACCGGGTGCGGTGCAGCAGGAAAAGGCAGTCTTCTCGGTCGGGATGGCCGCCTCCGGCAGGTTGACGCCAATCGCCTCGATGATGGGGCCGAGCCCCTTGGAGTTGTGCTGGGTGGCGATGACCGGGATCCCAAGCCGTTTGGCCGCGGTGACCAGCCGGTTGATGTTGCCGACGACCAGATCCAGCTCATCCTGGGGCATGGCGGCGGCGAGACGCTCCTGGGCGTCGATGATCAGGAGTTGCGAGAATGCCCGCTGGCAAAGCGGCATCTGGGCCTGATGGGTGCTCATTGGAATGTCCTCGGATCGATTATTTTTAGAGGTTGCTCAAGCCGCGTCCGTCATTGGGATACGTCGTGACTTCCGATCGGCGCAGTGCGCCGGAACGGATGGCCGCCGGAGTCGGCGTGGCGGATTGAAGGGCGATTGAAGTGTGCGCTATTCGCCCCGCATGGATCAAGGATTACGCCAGTCGAGCATCTGTCCGCGCTGGCGTTTTTGTGTTGGTCAACGCGACGCTTTGCAATCGGCTAAACTCGTTGAGCAAGTCGGTTCTTGGGCAAGGCAACCGTGTTCATGATGAGCGCCGCCGTTGCGCGTGACCGGCCTGGCTTCTCTGATTCCATGTTCCCCCGGAGCGGACTTATTCGAGGAGTGTTTACCATGATCCTATCAACAGATGCGAAGAATGCATTGACCTTTACCTTGGTCTCTCCGCGTTATCGGCGATTTGACGCCCGGATCAGCCAGCCCGCAAGATGCGCCGTTCGGGCGAATCCTGGCTGGAGCCGGGTTTGTTGGGCATCGATCGTCTGTTTAGCGGCTTTCGCGACCTTTCCCGGGCCGGCTGTCGCCATCGATCTGAATGCAGGCCGGGTTGTGCATTATTCCTTTGATTCCTATATCTCAGGTTCCGTTCTCCGTTATGTCAGGGATGACTCCGGGCTAAATAATCACGGCATGCTAGTCAATTTCAATTCGCCTCTCATCCTGATGACGGGGCACCGTGGCAACGGCTTTTCACTACCCTTTGAACGCGCCAGAAAACAGCGGATCGACGTTGGCACGGGAACCCAGCCCTCTCTCGACTTGACCCGTTTCACCATTGCGGCCTGGATCAGGATTACCGAATCGGATACAGAGGAAAAAAACTGGGAGATCGCGGAGAAGGACTACTCCTACTGGCTCAATGTCCGCAACGGCCACGATTCCCCCAGCACCGCGTATCGACTGCGTTGCGGGGCGATCATTAATGGAGTTCAGCGCTCGGTCGATAGCGATATTCAAGTACCCCATAATGGCACCTGGGTGCATGTTGCCGGTACCTTCAGCGGGTCTTATCTTCGCGTGTATATCAACGGCGCGCGACGCGGCTCTTTAGCCGTGGCTGGCAGCGTGATCAAAAACGATTATCCTCTGGCGGTTGGGGCCAACAACAAGCCCTTCGAGAACCCAGAAGACCCGTTTCATAACTGGATGAATGGTACGATGGATGACTTTCGTCTTTATCGACGCGCGTTGACAGGCGAGGAAATTAAGGCGCTTGCCCAGCTATGAAGGCACTCACTGACGGGCTTGCGAACCTCAGTCTGGCCCGTCAGGCGCATTCATCACTGGTTGCCTGAGTATTTGGCAACGAGGCGTTTGATTTCAGGGAGATTCTTTTCGTACCAATTCTTCGTTCCATAGAATTTCGCGATCCGGACTCGATCCACATAAAAGCCCCATCCGGGCTTGCCCAGCGGTTTTTCCTCGCCCCGGTTAATCCGCTCCTTGATCCACCGGATATCCGTCGGAAAATCTTCCTCGACATAGGGATCTTGAATCGATTTGTTCTTGACGACACGGTATGCCAGCTTTTTGAATTCTTCCGAATTTTTCAGGCTGCTTTGCATTCCGGACGATTCGCTTTCCCAGAACTTGCAGAAGGGGCAATCGACGGAACTCCAATACACCAGCAAGAGTTCGGGCGGTGAAGTGGGTTGCGTTTGCGCGACTGCAGAGGGCTGAAGCCCCAGCGAGGCGATGAGCGCGAAGAGGTATCCAAGCCATTTTTTCATTTGAAAAAGTACCTTTTCGATCTGACGATAGGGTCATGATGCATTCAGAGCCGCTTCATGGTGCAGTGGCGTCCATGTATGCGCGTCGTCGATATGGTAGCCGATAACGCGAAGGGTTGCGTTGGCTCTCCGGTGCCTTATTTATAGACAGCAGTCGCCATTCGATGGCGGTCAGCCTGGCACGCAACCTTGTGCAACGGTTCGGCCTCGCCTGAACCCGCAAACGTCCTCACTGCCGCGCTTGAGCGCCGAACGGGAGCATTTATCGCTGTGGTGAAAACACGAGCCAGCATCCTGATCGCTCAGCCGCCGACACGGGTTTTCGAGTTTGTCGCGGTGGATTTTGCCAACAATTATCGCCGCTGGTCGCCCGAGGTTCAGCAGTTGACGCTCCTCACGCCAGGCCCGCTCAGGGTAGGCAGTCAGGCGCGGCAAGTTCGCCTGGACCAGGGGCGGCGCACCGATACGACCTTTCGCGTGATCGAGATGTCGCCTCCCGACCTGATCGTCTTCGCCGAGAGCGCGCGGCAATTCCGGATCGAGTATCGGATGGAGCCGGTCGCGGAGCAGACCCGGTTGACGTTCGCCTTCGACCTCGCGCGGCTGGAACTCTACATGCGTCCCTTCGAAAAATTGATTCGCATGGCTGTACAGGAAGGCGCCGAGCGCGTGGTGCATAACATCAAGGGATTGATCGAAAGGGACTTTTCACAACAATCCGGCAGCCGGACCTAAGCTTATCGGGAGCGTTGTATGGATTTTATCGTCGAGAAAGATGCGGGCACCATCCCTTATGTGCTTTCGCAGATCCTGGATACCTGCGTCAATGGCATCACCTTGTCGGATCCGGATCAGCCGGACAATCCGATCGTCTATGCCAACGCCGCCTTCGAGCTGATCACGGGGTACGAGCGCAATGAGATTCTCGGCCGCAACTGCCGCTTTCTTCGGGGGACGGACAACGATCAACCGGAACTCGCGCGGATCCGCGAGGCGATTCGCGACCAGACTCCGGTCACCGTGACCCTCAGAAATTATCGCAAGGATGGCGCCCTGTTTTTCAATCAGTTTACGATCCGTCCATTATTCGACCCCGAAGGCCACTTGATCTATTTCCTGGGAATCCAGTACGACGTGACCGAGAAGGTGCGCGCGCGCGAGGAACTGGACCGTCTCAATCGGATGCTGGTGGCCGCGGGCGTCGAACCCGCGGAGCTGGAGTCCGGCGCATGACGCCCGACCCCAACAATCCTGAAGACGTCGTTGCGACCGGGAAGTCGCAACGATGCCTTCAGTTGGTGAGCGCCTTCTGGATGGCGTCCAGATCCAGCGCCTCCAGATATTGCTCGACCGCCTTGGAATCCTGAAGCTTGCTGCCCTTGCCCTGAATCACGAGACGGTTGCCGACCATAAGGGTGATCTCGTATGCGTCGCTGTCGGCGGCATGTTCGAGCATGCCGCGATTGCCCTTGAGCGCATAGGTTTTCATGTCCTGATTTGCCTGCATCATGAAGGGCATGGACATTGCCATGGTCAGCATCGGCATCATAGGCGAGTCCGCCATCAGACTCAGGGTGACTTCCGCGCCATCCTCCCGGAAATAGCGCCGGCTCAGGGTGGTTCCGGTAATCATCGCTGCCATCCCGCCGGACTGGGATTCGCCGGCATCGGCCTGCCAGCCGGCCAGCGGCTCGGGCAGCAGCTTCAGAAGACCGGCCGTCATCTGTTCCTGAATCTTGGCGATCGCGAAATTGAGCGTCTCCACCGCCGTGCGCAGCTCGCCGGATTCATACGCCTTTTTCGCGCTCTCCAGTTGATCGGTGACGTCATCGGCCATCACCGCGCCGCTTAGGCTCAGCGCGGCGGCCAAGGCGAGGAGTGTGTCTCGGTGGGTAGTCATGCTGGCGCCCTCGGTTGTGATTGAATCAGTCGTCTATACCTCGGCGTCCGGAGCGCTTTCGCTCGCTGTCCGCAGAAGTTCGTTGACCTTCTCGACCAGCTCGCGGATCGAAAAAGGTTTTGTCATGTAGGCATCGGCCCCGAGCGCGAGCCCCTTGCTCCGTTCGACCTCGCCGCCCATGGCGGTCAGCAGCAGGATGCGGGTATCGGCGATGGCCGGATCCGCCCGCACCGCCTCCAGCACCGCGAAACCATCGAGTTTGGGCATCATGACATCTAGCACGACCAGGTCCGGTCGATGGGCTCGCGCTGCCGCCAGACCCGCCTCGCCATCACGGGCCACGCGTACCTCGTGACCCTCGCGCATCATCAGGAATTCAAGTGAGATGACGATGTTGGGCTCGTCGTCGACGATGAGAATACGCTTTTTCATGATGATGTCTTGGGATCGAAAGTCGTCACTGGGCCGGTGGTTTTGACCAATAAGATTAACACCTTTCCGGTGCGCGTTATCAGCCTGGAGCCAGCGCCGGCGGGCCGTGCCGATCATGGACATCTTTTGCGCTCTTTGCGGTTCAACGGCTGTGGTGGAGTTCCCAGCGTCTCGGCGCGCGAGGCGGGAAGCTCGAAGCAGAGGTTGGCGCCTTGCCGGGGCGCGTTTTCGGCCCAGATGCGTCCACCCAGATGGCCGACGATCTGGCGGCTGATGGGCAGTCCCAGACCGGTGCCCGCGGGTCTCGCCCCATTGACCGGGGCCTGGCGGAATTTCTCGAACACCAGATCCAGTTGGGCCTCCGGGATACCCGGTCCATTGTCGGTCACGCAGACGCGCCAGGAGGGCGTTTCGCCTGCGGCCGTCTCCGGACCCGTCGCGGGACAGAGCCGAATCTCCAATTGACCGGTTCCTTGGGGGGCGAACTTGGCGGCGTTCGACAGCAGGTTCAACAGCACCTGGATCAGGCGGTCGCGATCGCCCCAGACCGTCGCCGGTTGCGCGGGCAGATCGAGTCGGACCTGGATGCCGCGATCCGCGATCAGTTGCCCGGTGGCCGTGACCGCCTGCGCGATGACCTCCTGGAGCGTGACGGTTTCGGTGCGCCAGTCGGCATGACCGGATTCGATCTTGGCCAGATCCAGCACCTGATTGACCAGGCGCGACAGACGTTCGGTCTCGCTGACCAGGATGCCAAGGAACCGCTTGCGCTGGCTGAGATCGAGCCTCGGATCGGCCTCCAGAATCTCGGCGAAGGCGCGGATGGAGGCCAGCGGGGTGCGTAGCTCATGGGTGACCGACGAGATGAAATCGTCCTTCAGGCGGTCTAGTTCGGTCAGACGCAGATTGGCCGCCCGCAGCTCGGCGGTGGCCGCTTCCAGGGCCTGCGACTGCTGTTCCAGTTCGTGGCTGTAGGCGCGGAGCTGCGAGGCTTCGTCGAGGATCTCGAGCACCTCGTCCAGACCCAGGCTCTCCTCCGCGGTGACCGAGGCGACCATCGCCCGCGCGGAGGCGACGCCGATAGCACCGGACAGCAGGGTCTCGGCGAACGCGACCGTTTCGGCATCCGCCGGCAATCGAGCGGGCTCGGCGATCCCGCGCGTGCGCGCATGGCGGGCGAAGGCCTCGTGGGTGCGCGCGCTCCCGAGGAAGCGTTCGGTCAGCGCCATCAACTCGGCGATCTCGGCGCGGCCGCGCCAGAGCGGCACACTGGTGGGAGGACGCTGCCGCAGGGCGTCGACAAAGAGGCGCGCCTGGGTGGCCTCGACGGCGTTCGGTACGCGCAGCGAGGACACCAGCAGGAAGGCGCCGAGATTGGCGGTCAGACTCCAGAACAGGCCGTGGGTGATCTCGTTCCAGCCGACCAGTCCGAACAGGGCAAGCGGCGCCAGCAGGTCCATGCCGCCCGGCCCGGAGTCCATGAAGGCCGGCGGGAGCCAGCCGGAACGGGCAAACGAGGGTAGCAGCAGGGTATAGATCCAGACCAGGAAGCCGGCCAGGAGTCCGGCCAGCGCGCCCTCGCGGGTGCCGCCGCGCCAGTAAAGCCCGCCGATCACGGCGGGCGCGAATTGCGCGACAGCAACGAAGCTGATCAGTCCGATACTGACCAGCGCGTAGGCTTCGCCAGCAAAGCGATAGTAGAGATAGCCGAGCAGCAGGATGATGACGATGGCGCCGCGGCGGATACCGAGCAATCGCCGGCCCAGGTTGGCGGCGGGCGGCTGCCGGCGCCAGTGGCGCATCAGGGCGGGCAGCACCAGATCGTTACTGACCATGGTCGAGAGCGCGATGGTCTCCACGATCACCATCCCGGTCGCCGCCGACAGGCCGCCGATGAAAACCAGGAGCGCCAGCCAGGGTTGCGCGAAGGCGATCGGCAGGGTGAGCATGAAGGTATCGGCGTCGACCCGGCCATCCGGGAAGGTCGTCAGACCGGCGATGGCGATCGGGATCACGAACAGATTGATCAGCAGCAGATAGAGCGGAAACAGCCAGATGGCGCGGCGCAGATGGCGCTCGTCGCCGATCTCCACCACCGCGACCTGAAACTGCCGGGGCAGCAGCATGACCGCCAGCGCGGCCAGCAGCGAGATCGCGAACCAGTCCTGGAAGGGCGCGAGGCTGGGTTCCAGGAGCGGCTTGAGCCGCGCGGCAAGGCGTTCGTTCTCGACGAGATTCGGCAGTTCGGGGCCGCCTAGACCCAGGAAGCCGAGGGTGACGAACAGCCCGACCGCCAGGAAGGCGACGAGCTTGACGAGGGACTCGAAGGCAATCGCGGCGACCATTCCCTCGTGCCGCTCGCTGGCGTCCAGTTGGCGGGTGCCGAAGAGGATGGTGAAGGCCGCGAGCAGCAGGGCGACGACAAAGGCGGTGTCGCGCCACAGCGGCACGGCGGTAGGATCCGGCATCCGTACCTCGGGATAGTGCTGCAGGATGGTAAAACTCCAGTCGATCGCCTTGAGTTGCAACGCGATATAGGGCACCACGCCGATCACCGCGATGACGGTGACTAACCCGGCCAGCGCCTGACTCTTGCCATAGCGCGAGGCGATGAAGTCCGCGATCGAGGTGATGCGTTCGGACTTGCTGACCCGGACCATCTTCAGCAACAGCGAGCCCCAGAGCAGGGCGATCAGGGTCGGCCCGAGATAGATCGGCAGGAAACCCAGGCCGCTGTCGGCGGCGCGTCCGACGCTGCCGTAAAAGGTCCAGGCGGTACAATAGACGGCCAGCGAGAGCGCATAGACGGTCGGGTGTCCAGTGACGGGACGACCCCGGTCGGCGCGGCGATCCGCCCAGTAGGCGATCGCGAACAGCAATCCGAGATAGGCGAAAGAGGCGCCGACGATGAGCGGGCCGGTCATGGTCATGCCGCGTCGCTCAGTCCCCGCTCCGCGACAGGATCCAGGCGGCCAGGGCGATGAGCGCGGCCCAGGCCGTGAACAGATAGAGCGGCAGCGGCGGCACGCCCAGCCACCGGCCAGGCGTCTCGAACTGCAGCGCCAGTGGCGAAAAGAACAGCAGCAGCCCGGCGAGAAACAGGGTCAGAAGACGTTGTCGGACCAGGGTGGCGCGAGTCATGGCGGTGCGCGACAGGCGACCGGTTGGTGAGCGATTTTCGGAATGTAGCAGGAGCGACTTGAGGATGCTATGGGATTCGCGAGACGCGGGCGGCTTGTCGTGACCGCCACGACAAGCCGCGTCCCATTGCATCGTACGCGAACTGCCAGCGCGGCAAAAAGCAACTGTCATCGCCGCCGTCGGCAGGGTGCCGCATGGCGTCGATGATCCGTTTCGATCACGTTGGTTTCCAGGCGCCTTTTACCCGAAATTCAAAGATCCACGGGTTGTGGCTTGATGTTCCAGATGTGATCGGCGTATTCCGCGATCGCCCGATCGGATGAGAATTTCCCCATCCGCGCGACATTCAGGATCGACATCCGGTCCCAATTCGACGGGTTGCGCCAAGCTTCGCTGACCCGCTCCTGACACTCCAGATAGGCGCGATAATCGGCCAGCACCATGAAGGGATCGTGGTTGATGAGATGGTCGGTCAAGGGGCGGAAAAGATTGGTATCGCCGTGGGAAAAGAGCCCGGAATTGATCAGGTCGATATCCGACTTGAGTTCATGATCGCCGTGGTAATAATCCCAGGGCCGATACCCTTCGATCTGTTTTTGGTGGACTTCCGCGGCATTCATGCCGAAGAGGAAGAAATTGTCCGCGCCCACTTCCTCGCGAATCTCGACATTAGCTCCATCCAGGGTGCCGATGGTCAGCGCGCCGTTCATCGAGAACTTCATGTTGCCGGTGCCCGATGCCTCCTTGCCCGCCAGCGAGATCTGCTCGGAGAGGTTGGCGGCAGGATAGAGACGTTGTCCGTTCTTGACGTTGAAGTCGGGCATGAAGGCGACCCGGATGAAGCCGTTGACCTGGGGGTCGTGGTTGATGACCTCGGCAACCGAGTTGATGAGCTTGATGATCAGCTTGGCCAGGTAATACCCCGGAGCGGCCTTGCCGCCGAAGATGAAGACGCGCGGGACGAAATCCTGGTTTGGATTGAGTTTGATGCGCTGATAGAAGCGGACAATGTGCAGAAGATTGAGGTGCTGACGCTTGTACTCGTGCAGCCGCTTGGCCTGGACATCGAACAGGGCCTGGGGATCCAGCGCGACCCCGGCATTGCGTTCCAGCCAGGCAGCCAGATCCTGTTTGGCGGCGGTTTTCACCCGGCGCCAGCGCGTCTGGAGGTCGGGGTCGTCGGCATGCCGTTCGAGTTCGCGCAGACAGCTCAGATCGCGGATCCAGCGATCGTTGCCGCAGGTTTCGGTGATCAGATCGGACAGGCGCGGGTTGCTGACCACGACGAAGCGCCTTGGCGTCACCCCATTGGTGACATTATGGAATTTCTCCGGCCAGAGGTCGAAGAAGTCCTTGAGAATGGTCGTCTTGACGAGTTCCGAATGCAGGGCCGCCACGCCGTTGACCGCATGGCTGCCCACTACCGCCAGGTTAGCCATACGGATACGGCGATGGTCGCCCTCCGCGATCAGCGACATGCGCGCGACCCGCTCCTCGTCGCACAGAAAATGCACCCGGACCTCGTCGAGAAAACGACGGTTGATCTCGTAGACGATTTCCAGGTGGCGCGGCAGCAGTCGCTCGAACAGACGGACCGACCAGGTTTCCAGCGCCTCGGGTAGCAGGGTGTGGTTGGTGTAACAGAAGGTGTTGCGAGTGATGTCCCAGGCCTGTTCCCAGGGTATGTCGTGGTCGTCCATGAACAGCCGCATGAGCTCGGCCACGGCGAGCGCCGGATGGGTGTCGTTGAGCTGGGCGGCGAACTTGTCGGCAAAGGACTCCAGCGGTCCGACCGTATTCAGATGCAGCCGGATCATGTCCTGCATCGAGCAGGAGACGAAAAAGTACTGCTGCTTCAGGCGCAACTCCTTGCCGGCCTCGGGTTCGTCGTTCGGGTAGAGCACCTTGGAGATGGTTTCCGCCTCGATCTTGGCATGCACGGCACCGTAATAGTCACCGACGTTGAAGGCTTGAAAATCGAACGACTGCGATGCCTCGGCCTTCCAGAGCCGGAGCAGATTGACGTTGCCAACCCCGTACCCGAGGATCGGCGTGTCATAGGCCATCCCGCTGATTTCCAGTTCAGGCACCCAGCGCGCGCGGGTTTGACCATCATGATTGCGATATTGCTCGGTATGTCCGCCGTACAGTACCGGGAAACAGATCTTCGGACGCGGGATCTCCCAGGGATTGCCGTTGCGCAGCCAGGTGTCGCTCTTCTCCACCTGCCAGCCGTTCTCGATGACCTGATCGAAGATGCCGAATTCATACCGGATGCCGTAGCCGATAGTGGGGATTCCAAGAGTGGACAACGAGTCCATGAAACAGGCCGCCAGCCGACCCAGACCGCCGTTACCCAGGCCCGGCTCCTCTTCCTCCTCCAGGATGGCGTCGAAGTCCAGATCCAACTCCTCGCTAGCCTCGCGGGCAATCTCGGTGATCCCGAGATTGACCAGATTGTTGGCCAGATGCGGCCCCAGCAGAAATTCGGCGGACAGATAACAGACCGTGCGCGCATGGCTGGTCTTGTAAATCTGCGCGGACTTGACCCAGCGCGCCAGCAGGCGGTCGCGCGCCGTGAAGGCCGCGGCCATGTAGAGATCGTGCGGCGTCGCCACTTCCCGAAAGCGGCCCTGAATATAAAAAAGGTTATCGATATACGCCTGCTTGAAGGCTGTTTTGGACATCCCCGTGCGGGTATGTTCGCGGGCCGGAGACAGGGGTTCGGAGGGTTGCGCCTGGGTCATGGTGACGTCTCGTAATGAATCGCTTGAATTGCGTCTACATCTAGCGGCAGGGGATTTTACCAACCCCGCCGATCGCTCGAAACGACTCATGTCACGCTAGACGCGATTTAGAAAGGCCAGGTCCAGTCATCCACGTCCGGTTTGTCGATCCCGTGCTCATAGGCGTACTGGCGGCACTCGATCTGACGATCGCGCAGTTTTTCCTTGGCATGCGCGCCGGCGACCTGAAGGCGGGGCACCCGGTTGATGACGTCGATCGCCAGACTGAAGCGATCGATCTCGTTGCTGATCGCCAGTTCCAGCGGGGTGTTGATATTGCCCTTTTCCTTGTAACCGCGCACATGCAGATTCTTGTGATTGGTGCGCCGATAGGCCAGACGGTGGATCAGCCAGGGATAGCCGTGGAAGTTGAAGATGACCGGCTTGTCCTTGGTGAAGAGGCTGTCGAAGTCCGCGTCGGTGAGCCCATGCGGATGCTCGCCGGCGGGCTGGAGTTTGAACAGATCCACCACGTTGATGAAGCGAATCTTGATGTCCTCGAAATGCTCGCGTAGCAGCGCCGTGGCGGCCAGCGCCTCCTTGGTCGGGATGTCGCCGCAGCCGGCCAGCACCGCGTCCGGCTCGCTGCCCTGGTCGTTGCTCGCCCAGTCCCAGATGCCGATGCCCTTGGTGCAGTGCTTGATGGCGGCGTCCATGTCCAGATACTGGAGATGGTTCTGCTTGTCGCAGACGATGACGTTGATGTCGTCGCGGCTGTTGAGACAATGGTTGACGGTCGAGAGCAGGGTGTTGACGTCCGGGGGCAGATAGATACGGGTGACCTCGGGGTTTTTGTTGACCACGACATCCAGAAAGCCCGGATCCTGATGGGTAAAGCCGTTGTGGTCCTGACGCCAGACGGTGGAGGTGATCAGCAGATTCAGCGAGGAGATGCGCGCCCGCCAGGGGATCTCCTCGCAGATCGCCAGCCACTTGGCGTGCTGGTTGTACATGCTGTCGATGACGTGGACGAAGGCTTCGTAGGTGGCGAAGAAGCCGTGGCGTCCGGTCAGGACATAGCCCTCGTACCAGCCCTCCAGGGTGTGCTCGGAGAGCATCTCCAGCACCCGCCCGTCGGGGGAGAGTTCGCCGCCGTCGGCATCCTCGGGCAGGTAATCGCACAGCCAGAGCTTCTTGCTGACCTCATAGACCGCGTCCAGCTTGTTCGAGCTGTTCTCGTCCGGACCGAAGACCCGGAAGTTGTCCATGTTTTTCGCCATGATGTCGCGCAGCAACGCGCCGGTCGGCTTGGTATTGAAGGCGCGCGTGGTGCCGGGCTTGTCGAGCGCGAGCGCATAGTCGCGGAAGTCCGGCAGGCGCAGCGCCCGGCGCAGCAGTCCGCCGTTGGCGTGCGGACTGGCGCTCATGCGCAGGGTGCCTTGCGGGGCCAGTTCGCGGAGTTCCGGAATCAGCCGCCCCGTTTCGTCGAAGAGGTCCTCCGGTCGGTAGCTGCGCATCCAGTCTTCGAGCTGTTGCAGATGCGCCGGGTTGTTGTGCATCCCGGACAGCGGCACCTGATGCGCGCGCCAGAAGCCTTCGACCTTGTGGCCGTCGACCTCGGCCGGTCCGGTCCAGCCCTTGGGGGTGCGCAGCACGATCATCGGCCAATGACAGCGGGTCGCCTGTCCGCTGGCGCGGGCCTGTTGCTGGAAGGCGCGGATCTCGGCGTGACAGGCGTCCATCGTCGCGGCCATGGTCTGGTGCATGACCAGGGGATCGTCGCCCTCGACAAAATGCGGCATCCAGCCATAGCCGCGCATCAGATCGGCGAGTTCTTCGTTCGGGATCCGCGAGAGCAGGGTCGGATTGTTGATCTTGTAGCCGTTGAGATGCAGGATCGGCAGCACGGCGCCGTCGCGGATGGGGTTCAGGAACTTGCTCGAATGCCAGGAGGTCGCGAGCGGGCCGGTCTCGGCCTCGCCGTCGCCCACGGCGACCGCCACCAGCAGATCCGGATTATCGAAGGCGGCGCCGAAGGCATGGGAGATGGAATAACCCAACTCGCCGCCCTCGTGGATGGATCCGGGGGTTTCGGGCGTGCAATGCGAACCGATCCCGCCGGGGAAGGAGAATTGCTTGAAGAAGGCTTTCATGCCTTCCTCGTCCTCGCTTTTGTTGGGATAGATCTCGGAATAGGTGCCTTCCAGATAGACCGGGGCCAGCACGCCCGGCGCGCCGTGGCCGGGGCCGGCGAGGAAGATCGCCGACTGATCGTGCGCCTGGATGATCCGATTCAGATGCACGTACATGAAGGAGAGCCCAGGACTCGCGCCCCAATGGCCGAGCAACCGACTCTTCAGATGCGCCTCCTGCAGCGGCTCCTTGAGCAGCGGGTTATCGCGCAGATAGATCATGCC
>NZ_CAIPNF010000452.1 GCF_903866365.1 uncultured Thiocystis sp. | reverse complement strand
TTCGACGCTCGATCCGAGGATCTTCCAAGGAGGTGAAATGCTCAAGAATGCTTGCTGACATGAGAAACTCCAATCGTCGTTTCTCGCTAGCATCCGTCAACTACCCGAAAAACGGAATGTTTAAACGCGCTCGCCCTGGGAGGAAGCCCTGCAGCGCTTCGACACCGACGGCAGCCCGATCCAGCTCGGCGCGATCCAGTAGACGGCACGTTCGCGTGATAGCAACACGTACCAGACACCCTATGGGCCGGTGCGCCTGGAGCGTTACGTCTATCAAACCTCCCGCGGCGGGCGGATGGACTGCCCGCTGGAGCAGCAGGCGCGGATCATCCGTGACGCCAGCCCGCGCTTCGCCAGTCAACTCCGCCACAAGTACGGCCAACTCAATGCGCGCGCGGTGCAAACCGACCTGGAGCCGAATCACGGGCGCCAGGTCGCGACCTCTTACATCCAAAACGTCGCCGAGTGGGTCGGCGGCATCGCCGGCGCCAAGGAGGCACTCTGGGAGTCTGAACGGCCCGCCTTGGATGCCGCCATCCGCACCCTCGTCCTCAGCCTCGACGGGGCCAGGATCCCGATGGCCGACAGCGCCGGCGATCGCGAGGCGAGGGTCGGGGCGCTCTCACTCTACGACAGCCAAGGCGAACGGCAACACACGGTCTCTCTCGCCGCCGCGCCGGCGTACGGCAAGGCCGAGTTCAAGCCGCGCATGGAACGTGCGATCGTGCGCCTCAAGCGGCCGTTTCCCGCGGCGCTGTCTCTCGGCATCGCCGATGGCGCTGCCACCAATTGGGCGTTCTTGGAACAACACACCGAACGGCAATTGAGCGACTTCTACCATGCCACCGAAGACGTGGCCAAAATCGCCCGCGCGGCACATCCGCAAGCCAAGGCCCAACGCGAACAGTGGCAGACCGAGCACGGCGCCCGTCTCAAACACCAACCCGACGCGGTCGCGACGCGGATCGAGGAGGCCACCCAACTCGCCGAGCGCCGCACCCTCTCCCAGCAGGTCCGCGACGACCTCGACAGCGCCCGGACCGACTGCTCCAACCATTGCCACCAGATGGACGACGCCCGCGACGTCGCCGACGGCTTGCCGATCGGTTCGGGTGTCACCGAAGCCGCTTGCAAGACCCTCGTCAAGCAACGCCTGTGCGCCTCGGGCAGGCGCTGGAAGAACACCGGCGCCAAGATCGTACTCAGCTTGCGTGCCCTCACACCGACCCCCGGGCGCTGGACTCAATTCTGGCAGCGCATTGATCAGTTCGGCGCCGAATGCTGTTGCTGAGACATTATATAGAAGCCGCACCCGCCGAGTCAGATTGAGAGCAGGATCGAGAGGCTGGAGAACAGCAGGGCGGAGCGGAGCGCGTTGTCGTGATCTTCGAGGTGACTCCGTGCCCGAGAGCGGGATCGTCATTCGCGTTCGGTTTGTGTCACCAGGAGGTCGCGATGCTCAAGAAGCGCGTTGAGAGTCTGGAACAGCGGGATTCGGGCAGCGGGTTGCCGAGTCTGGCGGAGTCCCTGCTGGCGGCGCGAGGGCGGACCCTGCCGCGCGCCGAGACGACAAACCCGGTCATCCTGGCAGCACGCGAGAGGGTCGAGCGGATGCGAACCTGAACGCCTGACCCCGAACACGCCCGCCCGAGAGGCGGGTTTTTTGTGGGCCTGGATTCGTGAAAAAAATGCCCTGTTCCAGATCGCTTTTCCGGGAAAGTTCCGGACATAAAAATAAGAACGCCCGCGTTTTCACGCAAGCGATTGTTTTATTTGGCGCTCCCTAGGGGGTTCGAACCCCTGTTGCCGACGTGAGAGGCCAGCGTCCTAACCGCTAGACGAAGGGAGCAGTAATTATGTCTGCGAGTGAAGCGAAGAATCGCATAATATACGTAGATGATGCCGCTTCACAAGCGGTGGTTATTCTCGACCGACCAACCGGCCACATTTACTCGCTGGGGAACACTGGGATCCATTCCCACGCTCACGCATTGCCGTCCCGGCGCATTAAGGAACCGTTTACACGAAGGTCATGCAGGAATCCGACCCCAACACGACGAACGTGACGAGACCGCTGATCGTGCCTCGTCCAGAACACAGTCTCTCCCGCGCGAAGATCAGCGAAAACGCACTCAAGGTGCTTTATCGGCTCCGGCAGGAGAATTTTCAGGCCCACCTGGTGGGTGGCGGTGTGCGCGATCTGCTCCTGGGCCATGAGCCCAAGGACTTCGATATCGCCACCGATGCCACGCCCGAACAGGTGCGTCAGGTGTTTCGTAACTGCCGCCTGATCGGGCGACGGTTCCGTCTGGCACATGTCCATTTCGGGCGCGACATCATCGAGGTCGCGACCTTCCGCGGGCGCGGCGACGACGCCGATCCGCTGGACCGGCGTCTCGAAAACGGCATGATCGTGCGCGACAACATTTATGGCTCCATCGCGGAGGATGCGCTGCGGCGGGACTTCACCATCAACGCGCTCTACTACGATATCGCCGATTTCTCGCTGCTCGATTATGCCGATGGCCTAGCGGATCTGAAGGCCGGCCGGCTGCGTCTGATCGGCGATCCCGAGCAGCGCTATCGGGAAGATCCGGCGCGGATGCTGCGCGCCGTGCGCTTCGCCTGCAAGCTCGGCTTCGCCATCGAACCGGCCACCGAGCGGCCGCTGTACGAACTTGGTCCGCTGCTCGCCGACATCGCCGCCGCGCGTCTGTTCGACGAACTCATCAAGCTGTTTCACTCGGGCTACGGTCTCGACGTGTTCGTGAAACTGCGTCATTACGGACTCTTCGGTCACCTCTTCCCGGACACCGAAGACTGTCTGGCGCGCGAGGATCACGACTTTCCGATCACCTTCGTCAGTCGCGGGTTGTCGAACACCGATCAGCGTATTCGGGAGGATAAGCCGGTCACCCCCGCGTTCCTGTTCGCGGTCCTGCTCTGGGAGCCGGTGCGCCGGCGGTTCGAGCAGCTCCTGGCCGAAGGGATGCCGGCGACCGAGGCGATTCTGCTGGCGTCCAGCGCGGTCTGCCAGCGTCAGCAGTCGCTGGTGGCGATCCCCAAGCGTTTCTCGCTACCCATGCGCGAAATCTGGGCGCTGCAGCCGCGTCTCGAACAGCGCGACGGCAAGCGGCCCTATCGGCTGATCGCTCACCCCCGTTTCCGCGCCGCCTACGATTTTCTGGTACTGCGGGCCGCCGCGGGCGAGGCGGATGCCGAACTGGCCGACTGGTGGACGCGCTTCCAGGATGCGAGCGGTCCGGAGCGCGCCAGCATGATCGAGGGCGGGGCGAAGCGCCGGCGTCCGCGCCGGCGGCGCGGCAAGTCCGCCGCTTCTTCCAGCGAAGTGGCCGGTTGATTCCGAAACGCACGGGCGAGACCTCTCCGAAACATCCTTACGCTAAAGATCGATCCGACATTCCGCAGGACATTTTGTCTATAAGGTAATTACTAGCCCCCGTTAATAACCATACAAATTACAGCGAATTGGTGGTTTTTCACTTGAAAAATGTGGAGGACATGTGATCTATTTTCAGAATCGAAACGTTGATGAAGGTTTGCTGCAATGGCGGTTCATGTCGAAACCGGTTCCATGGAATGCCCCCTACTATACCAGCCGGAACTTGAATCACTTAGGGCGTGTCATCAATTCATGTTGTGTGGGATTAGCACTGAGATCCAGAGCCTTTCCATCATGTGAGCAGGATGCTGACCGCAGCCAAATGGACTCCCGCCAGGAAATTGCGGGC
>NZ_CAIPNF010000451.1 GCF_903866365.1 uncultured Thiocystis sp. | reverse complement strand
TGAGAGTCTTCATTGTGGCCTCTTGAGTGGTTGTCATGATTCAAGCACCTGACATTTTACCATTCTTGAGGCCATTATCCTTTATAAACAAACGATTAAAGCCAGTTTTGCGCCGATTTTGAACTCCGAAACGTGAGTTATTATCCCGATTCACGAGAGGGCCTAGGGCGGCATGACTGACCCCTCTGGAGCGCCCTTGCGCAAAACGCGATTTCACACCACCGGGGGAACTCGATGTCATATCCGTCTCCATCCATCCTGACCGGCGCGCCGCTGCTTCTGTTCTGCGCACTCGCGCTCGCCCAATCCGCCGCGACCGGTCCGGTCGCTCAGCCTCCGGTATCGACCGGGATGCCGGACACCGCGAGCCGGGTACTGGATCTCTCGTCGCTCACCGACATGGACGCACTGCTGGATCGACTCACCGACCGCCGGGTGATTTTCGTGGGCGAAAATCATGAACGCTACGAAGACCATCTGAATCAGTTGGCTGTCATCCAGGGGCTGCATGCGCGCGGTCGCACGCTCGCCATCGGCATGGAGTTTTTCCAGCAGCCCTTTCAAGCCGACATCGACGCCTACATCGCTGGCGCCATCGATGAAGCGGAGTTTCTGCGCCGGACGCAGTATTTCGACCGCTGGCGCTATGACTACCGACTCTATCGCCCGATCCTGCAATTCGCCCGCAAGCATCGTATCCCGGTGATCGCGCTGAATCTGGAATCGGAATTGACGGGCAAGGTCGGCGATGTCGGGATCTCTGGATTGAATGACGAGGAACGCGCGCGGATTCCAGCCGAGATCGACCGCGACGATCCCGCCTATCGGCAGCGGGTGGAGGCCGTCTTCAAGCTGCATCCCGCCGAGCAACAACGCGATCTCGAACACTTTCTGGAGGTGCAACTGCTGTGGGACGAAGGAATGGCGGAACGTGCCGCGCGGGTGCTCGCCGACGACCCCGAGCGCACACTGGTGGTGCTGGCGGGATCCGGGCACCTCGAATACGGGCAGGGCATCCCGAACCGGCTCCTGCGCCGTCAGCTGGTACCATCGGCCA
Organism: uncultured Thiocystis sp.; assembly: GCF_903866365.1. Classification (GTDB taxonomy): domain Bacteria; phylum Pseudomonadota; class Gammaproteobacteria; order Chromatiales; family Chromatiaceae; genus Chromatium. The sequence goes on along the minus strand of NZ_CAIPNF010000451.1, from coordinate 3,433 downwards.
TTCTGCTGAATGGCACCAATCGCAGTCCGGATCGGGCGGCGGCCGACTTCTTTCTTTATCCGCGGCCCGTCGAGTTACCGCCCGCCGGTCTGTTGGGCGTGATGCTCGATGATTCATCGGTCGGGGCTGGAATGCTGGTCAAGGGTTTTGGCGAAGAGAGTGGCGCGAAGACGGCGGGATTGGAGACTGGCGACCGTATTACGCGCATCGGTGAGGTGTCCATCGCAAACTATTCCGATATCCGGATCGCGCTGATCGACAGCTCGCCAGGTCAGACCCTTCCGGTCGAGGTCGAACGCAAACGTCTGATCGGAGATGACGAGCGCCTGACGTTCCTGGTCGAACTGCATTGAGACCACTGGAATCGAGAGCCGACGGCGGGCGAACACCGGAACTCCTGTCGCCGGCGGGCACCCTGCGCAATCTGCGCTACGCCTTCGCCTATGGCGCGGATGCCGTCTATGCCGGTCTTCCGCGCTATAGCCTGCGGGTGCGCAACAACGATTTCGACGCCGCCAATCTGGCCGCCGGCATTGCGGAAGCGCATGACCAAGGGAAGCGATTCTATCTCGCGACCAATCTGATGCCCCATGGGGCCAAGCTGCGGACCTTCATCGACGATCTGGCGCCGATCGTCGCGCTCGGACCGGACGCGCTCATCATGGCCGATCCGGGGCTGATCCTGATGGTCCGCGAGCGTTGGCCCGAGCAGCCGATCCATCTCTCGGTCCAGGCCAACACGGTCAATGCCGCCGCCGTGCGCTTTTGGGCGGGGCAGGGGGTGTCGCGGGTCATCCTCTCGCGCGAACTCTCGCTCGACGAAATCGCCGAGATTCGCGCGGCCTGTCCCGACATCGAGCTGGAAGTCTTCGTCCATGGCGCGCTCTGTATCGCCTACTCCGGGCGCTGTCTGCTGTCGGGTTATTTCAACCATCGCGACGCGAATCAGGGGAGTTGCACCAATTCCTGCCGCTGGGAATATCGGCTGGGTGCCGCCGAATCGGTCGGGCAGGACCGGCACCCCGCCGCCGACGAGGTCTATCTGCTCGAAGAGGCCAAGCGACCGGGCGAATACCTGCCGGTGTTCGAGGACGAACACGGCACCTATATCCTCAACTCGCGCGATCTTCAGGCGGTCGAGCATGTCGGTCGGCTGGTGGCCATGGGCATCGACTGCCTGAAGATCGAGGGCCGCACGAAATCGCACTACTATGCCGCGCGCACCGCCCAGGTTTATCGGGCCGCGATCGACGATGCACTGGCGGGGCGGGCGTATCGACCCGAATTGTTTGTCGATCTGGAAGGTCTCTCCAACCGGGGCTATACCGAGGGTTTTTATCGCCGTCACGCGCCGGGCGATCTTCAGAATTATGCCGATGGCGCCTCGCGCAATCAGCGCCGGATCTTTGTGGGCGAGGTCACTGGCGGCGCGTCGGGTTGGGCCGAGATCGAGGTGAAAAACCGCTTTGCGGTCGGCGACGATCTGGAGCTGATGACCCCCCAGGGCAACGCGCATTTTCGTCTGGAGATGCTGGAAACTCTGGCGGGCGAGGCGCTGTCGGTCGCCCCTGGCGCCGGCTGGCGGGTGCGCATTCGCGTGCCCTGTGAAGCGCGGGCCATGGGTTTGTTGAGCCGCGTTCTTAGGTGATTTCCTGAAACCAAAGAGAGGCGCCTAATGGACAGGATTCACAGGATTTCGCAGGATGAACAGGATAAAAGTCGGCCTTAATCATCGTTTGGTCCACCTGGGAGCGCGGGCGTCTCGCCCGCCTCGCGGGCCAAAGGCCTGCGCTCCCAGGAACGGCCAACATGGATCAAACGATGATCGACGCCTAAAAGTCATTATTTTTCATCCTGTTAATCTTGAAAAATCCTGTGAATCCTGTCCATTTGAAGCGTTGATCCCGGTAGAAATTTCCCCGCAAATCGCCTTACCGAATCCAGTCGATAAGATTCATCAGCGGATTTTAGACCAAGCGCAGGCGCGACGCTACCCGGAGGTTCGAGATCCGGCCGGGGGATCGTGGCGTGACGCGGCGCACACGCTTGGAGCAAGCCGAGCACATCGCGGCGGCCGAAGCACGGCTGGCGGCGGGGGAGACGCAACGCGCCGTGGCCACCGAGATGGGGGTCGCGCGCAGTACCTTGCGGGGGTGGTGCGGGGACGGCCCGCGCGGGGATCCACCGACGGGTTTGACGGCCTTCGCGCGCACCCCGGACGGGATCGCTGGGTTGCATCGGCTGGTGCTGGCGGCGCATTTCAGCATCACGTTGCGGGCGGCGGGCGGCACCCGGCTGGTGAGTGAATTCCTGGAGCTGAGCGGACTGTCGGCCTTCGTCGGGGTCAGCGACGGCGCGCAGCATGCGCTCAATGCCGCCGTGGAAACGGCGGTGGTTGCGGTGGCCGACGAGCAGCGCACAATCCTTGCCGAGGGCATGGCCGCGCGCGCGGTGACGGTCTGCGAGGACGAGACCTTCCATCCGGGGATCTGCTTGGTGGCCATCGAGCCGGTGTCGAACTTCATTCTGTTGGAGCAATACGCCGCGGATCGCACTGCGGCGACCTGGACGGGCGCGCTGGAGGGCGCCTGCGCGGGGCTCGCCGTGGAGGTGATCCAGAGTACCGCCGACGAGGCCAAGGCGCTGCGTCGCCATGCCGAGACGGATCTCGGTGCGCATCATTCCCCGGACCTTTTTCACGGCCAACACGAGGTCTCCAAAGCCACGTCCTTGGCGCTGGCGCGCGACGTGCGCCCGCTGAAGCCGGCGTCGCCGCCGCGCAAGTGCCGTGGGAGGCCGAGCGCGCGGCGCAGCAGGCGTTCGAGGCGCGCGTCCCGCGCCCGCGCGGGCGTCCCCCCGCCTTCGAGACCCGCATGGGCGCCGCCCTGAGCGCGCTGGTCGCCGTCGAAGCCGAACACGACCGCGCACGGGAGCGGCAGCGCGAGGCGCGCGCATTGATCCGCGAACTCGGTGTGCTGTATCACCCGTATGATCCGGTGGATGGACAGACGCAGCCGGTGGAGCGCGTGGCGGCGCGCTTCACCGACGTCTGGACGCGCCTGAAGGGATTGGCCGAGGCCGCCGACCTGCCCGAGCGTGCCCGCGAACGCCTCGCTAAAGCCGAGCGCCTGACCGTGCAATGGCTCGCTACGCTCGCGTTCTTCTTCGCCACCGTGACGGCTAGCAGCCTGTCGGACTTGAGCGTTTGGATTGGCTGAAAAAGACAATCAAGAGGCTATTTTCCTCGAAAATAGCCTTTTTTCGGCCAAAAACGTGGTTTCCCTGCGAATGTCCCTTACTGCGGGCGCAAGACGGCCATGCGTTTAAGGTTCCACGCCAGGCAGACGAGGGTCCATTCGTTGCGCACGTTGGCCAGACCGCGGGTGAGAAACTGGCGAAACCCCATCACCGATTTGATGATGCCGAAGACTGG
>NZ_CAIPNF010000450.1 GCF_903866365.1 uncultured Thiocystis sp. | reverse complement strand
GCCTCCTGGCGCGCGATGTCGACCTCGCCCATGTAGACCACGCATTCGAGCCCGAGACGGGCGGCGACGGTCGCGCTGGCCACGCCATGCTGACCGGCGCCGGTCTCGGCGATGATGCGGGTCTTGCGCATGCGCCGCGCGCGCAGCGCCTGACCGATGGGGTTGTTGACCTTGTGCGCGCCGGTGTGGTTGAGATCCTCGCGCTTGAGATAGATCTGGGCGCCGCCCAGCTCGCGGCTCCAGCGTTCGGCGTGATAGAGCGGCGAGGGCCGCCCGACATAATCGCGCAGATCCGCGTCCATCTCGGCCTGAAAGTTCGGATCGGCGAGACAGGCGGCATAGGCCGCGCGCAGTTCCTCCAGCGGATGCATCAGCGTCTCGGGGACGAACATCCCGCCATAGGGTCCGAAATGACCATGGCTGTCCGGCAAATCGTAGGCCGGTCGATCGTCGGCCGGCCCGCGACCCGGCTCCGTGCGCGATGCACGGCGGTTATCGGCGTTTGTCGCCATCGTTTACCCCTTGCAGAAAAGCGAAAATCTTTGCGTGATCCTTGATGCCCCTGGCGGATTCGACACCGCCGCTGACATCGACCCCATAGGGCCGCAGACGTTCGATGGCCTCGACGACATTCGACGGATCCAGCCCGCCCGCGAGCACGATGGACGCGGCCAGCTCGGGCGGGATGCGGTCCCAGTCGAAGCGCTGTCCCGTGCCCCCAGCCCGTCCGGGCTCGAAGGTATCGAGCAGAAGTCCGGCGGCCCCCGCGAACCGTGCCCGCTCGGCCATCGGGTCGATGCCGGGGCGCATGCGGATTGCCTTGATCCAGCGCCGCCCGAAGCTCGCGCAGTGCGCGGGCGTTTCATCGCCGTGAAACTGCAACAGATCGAGCGGCACCCGATCCAGGGTCGCGCGGATCGTCGCGGGCGCGGCATCGACGAAGAGCCCGACCGCGCTCACGAAAGGCGGCAGACACTCGCAGAGACAACGCGCCTGCTCGGGCGTCACGGCGCGCGGACTTGGCGGATGAAAGACGAACCCGACGGCATCGGCGCCCGCGGAGACCGCCGCGTCGAGATCGCGCGCGCGCGTCAGGCCGCAGATCTTAACCCGGGTTCGGACCATGCGCGAGGAGGCGTTGGGAGCCGAGGCCGTTGGCGGGGAATCGATGGGGTCGGTCGGCATCAGGCGGCGGTCAATTCCGGCAGTGGCGAAGCGGTTTCAAGTTGAGGCAGGCCAAAGTGCGGCGGATAGTCGGCACGCACGAAATAGAGTCCCTGCGGCGGCGCCGTCACGCCGGCGAGGGTGCGGTCGCGCACCTCCAGCAGTTCCCGCGTCCAGTCGACCGGCGCGTCGCCTTGGCCGATGGCGATCAGCACGCCCGCGATATTGCGCACCATGTGATGCAAAAAACCATTGGCGCCGACCCGGATCGTCAGCATCCCGTCCTGCTCGGAGAGTTCCAGATAGTGGATCCGCCGCACCGGACTCTTCGCCTGACAGGCTACCGCGCGGAAGCTCGAAAAATCATGCTCGCCAACCAGCACCGCCGCCGCCCGCTGCATCCGCGCGCAATCCAGCGAGGCATGCACCCAGACCGCGCGGTCGCGCCGCAGGGGCGAGCGAGCGCGCTGGACCATGATCCGGTAACGGTAATGCCGCGCCAGGGCGCTGAAGCGCGCATGAAAATCCGTTCCGACCGGATGCGCCCAGCGCACGGCAACATCCGGCGGCAGGTTCACATTGGCCCCCAGCACCCAGGAGCGCTCGCGCCGCTGTGCCGAGGTTTCGAAATGCACCACCTGTTCGAGCGCATGGACCCCGGCGTCGGTGCGTCCGGCGCAGACGACGCTCACCGGATGATCGGCGACCCGCGAGAGCGAGACTTCAAGACAGGTCTGGACGGTGCGAACGCCGGGCTGCTGGGTCTGCCAGCCGCGAAAGCCGGTGCCATCATACTCGACGCCCAGGGCGATTCGACCGGAGATCAAGGGGTCATACCGCCAAGACTCAAGCCAACCGCTCCAGCAGGGCACGCGCCTCGATCTTCTGCTCGTCGCGACCCTCCGCGATGACCTCCTGAAGAATCTCGCGCGCTGCCTCGGCATCGTCCATTTCGAGATAGGCACGCGCCAGATCGAGCTTGGTGGCGGTCTCGTCCCAGATTCCCGAGTCCATCTGCCACTGCGAGGAAAGGTCTTCGGTAGGAACGCTTTCCTGCTCAGGATGCAGACCTGATCCGGATAACTCCTGCTTGCCCAGGGTGACCATTGGAGACTCCGCCGTACCGGATGGATGAGTCCCCGCCAACTCATTGCGCGCCAATGTGGGCTCGTCTTCCAGCCTGGAATCGAACATGGAATCCAGCTCTTCCGCGACATCCAGACTCGTATCGTCCAGCGTGAGCACCAATTCGGACTCATCGCTGGTCGGTTCATGCGCGATATCGGCGAAAAGATCGCGATTCAGCGATTTCTGTCCATCGTCGGAATGCAGCGGGAGTCCCAGATCCAGCAACTCCTCTTCCAGCACCAGATCGTCAAGATTTGCCGGTTCCGTCAGGATGTCGCCCAGGACGTCATCGCTAAATTGCAGCGGCGAATCGTCCCGCGGTTCGGATGCAGTCGCGATCGGTTCCCGCGCTGCTGTCTGCTCGAAAGGTTCTGCCGAACCCCGTTGGATGCCGCTGAGATCCAGCAGTAGCGAATCGCTTTCGGTCAGGTCCAGAGAATCCGTCATGAGATCGCCTGGGCTAGCCTGGCCGGATTCCCGCGCGGGTGCCGCGCCAACCGCAGCCATTGGCGCGGGCATGTCCGAACCGGTGGCTTGACCGGACTGGGTCTGCGCGGAAAGATCCTGCAATCGCTTCCACTGTCCCGGCTGGGTACGGTCTCCGCCAGCCGCTTCGATCGACTGCATCGTCTTTTCCAGCCCCCGCGCATCCTGCGCACCGGCATAAGCCTCGGCGAGCTTGAACTTGATGTCCAGTCGATCCGGATAGCGCGCCATTTCCTTGAGCAGAAGTTCCCGCGCCTCGAGGTGTCTGCCATAGGCAATATAGATGTCGGCTTCCGAGAGGACATCCGCCTCGTCCGTTTCGGCGTCAAAATCGCTGAGGGAAGACATCAGCGACAAGGGAGATTCAGGCTCCTCATCGTCTTCTTTGCCGAGGACCAGCGGCGTCCCGAAGCTTGACTCCCGTTCAGCCCGAGTCTTGACGGCCGCCTCCTCTGGAGTCAGCGTTGCATGGAGTCGAGTCGCATCCTCGGGTTCCGAGAAATCGAGTCTGTCGAGAGACAATTCGGTTTCGCCGCGATCCTCCTCTCGACGCCTGCGTCTGGCCGTCAGCCATGAAAACGCCAGAACACCCAGGGCGGTCAAGGCGGCGAACCCGGCCACTGGAAGCATCAAAGACTGCCAGGTTGAAGACGGCTCCGCCGCGCTCGCCTCGCTTCCCGGATCCTGAGCCGCGATGGGCGCCACCGCCCGAGACGCGGGGGTTTGCTGACCAACCTGATCGAGCGCGGCGCCGGATTGGCTGACGGCCGGAGTAGGCACGGGAATCGGTATCAATTCGTTTGCTGGACCAGCGGTTTGCGCGGATTCCGATTCGCTCGATGTCTCTCGCGTATTGGTGAAATCCGCCGGCAATCTCTCGAGGAGAGGCAGCTCTGTCGCGAGCGGAGCGCCTTCCGGCGGTTGCGTCGTTGCCTTGGACGACAGTTCTCCCGATACCGATTCAGCCAAGACTTTGGAGTCAAGATCCGAGTCCTTTGGAACGACTTCGCGAGTGACCTCGCCCAGGACACCGGGAGCCACATCGTTCCCTTTGATCCGCTCTACTTCGGCATTGCGCTGTGTCAGCAGGTTCTGGATATCCGCCAGTTGCGTCTCCAGATCCTTGATACGCTGGCGCAATTCAACGGCTTCCTGGCGCGCGCTTTCACTGGTCTCAAGGGCCAGCAGAAGATCCTGTTCCATGCGCGGGGCCGGGACCGCCGCAGTTGGTCCTGCAATGGGAACCCCCGCCGATGCCGAAGGAACCGCCGCATCCGATGGAACGGCTCCAGCGATCCGCAAGCGCGAGGAAAGCGCCTCCGGGGGAATCGCCGTGATCGGCGCACGGCGTACCGCGCCTCCGCGAAGCGCCGCGGCGAATTCCCGTTCCGCGGCGGCGGCGTCGAGCGCGAACAATTCCTCGCGGGTCGGAATGATCAGCGTCTTGCCGGCGATCAGGCGATTGATGTTACCGCGACTGAAAGCGCCCTGATTGTTCCGGTGCAGCGCCATGGCTGTCTGCGCCGTCGTGGCGCCAGCCGGGGCATGATTGAGCGCCAGCCGCCAGAGACCGGCGCCCGATTCGATCGGCCCGATGTAGATTGGAAACCCGTCGCCGGGGGCGGGAATATGGTTTGAGGGCGATGAAGTCACGCGACTTATGCCCGGAGCGCCACCGCTCCGGGCGCCGACCGCCTGGGGGGTATCCACGCGCGGAGCCCGACGATTGGCCAATACCGGCGGATCCAATAGAATAGTGTATTCCTTGACCAGTTGACCTCTGGGCCAGTTGATATCGACCAGCACGTCCATGTAGGGTTCGCGAATCGGCTCCCGGCTCGACACGCGAATCACTGGTTTACCCTGAGGCGAAAGCCCCGGAGTGAAGGTGAGTTTGGTTAGATAATAATAGCGTTCGATGCCAGCCTTGTTGAATGCTTCCTGAGAAGCGATCGAGACCTTAATGGCGTCCAGTTCGTCAGGGTTGACGTCATGAATGTCTATCTCGCCGGAAAAAGGCTGGTTCAATACGGATAAGGTACGGATTCCACCCAGGCCAAGAGCGGAGGCATCGGTGCCTGCCAGAATCATGGTCATGCTTGACACTAGAATAAGCTTGCGAGACATCCCCCACCCTCGTGCACCGCGCGACGACATAGTCTGAACGAACAGGACGTCAGAGCACGGCCCTGTTCGCCCAACCCTTCGAGAAGCGCCCTCAGATTGAACCATCGCATCCAATCCTGCTTGAATTGCGCACAGCATAGCATGCGAACGTTGAACCTTGATCCAGCCTCGCATGAATCGACAGGCGTCAGCGTCGACGCGTTTGGCGTATTTTGGATGTTATAAATGATTTAAACCGCATTTCACAGATCGCCCTTGGCGCCATGAGACGAGGGTCACTCAAGATAACGCATCTGCCTCTGGAAGAATTGAACAAGCCCATGATGCCTGAACGATCAAGCCTCGCCGCGCATGGCTCAGCGATCGAGCAGGATGGAGAGCATCCGCCGCACGGGCTCCGCGGCGCCCCAGAGCAACTGATCGCCAACCGTAAAGGCCGAGAGGTAGTTTTGGCCCAGATTCATTTTGCGCAAACGACCGATCGGAACCGTCAGGGTGCCGGTCACGGCGGCCGGCGACAACTCACGCACGGTCGTCTCGCGATCGTTCGGGATCAGCCGCACCCAGGCGTTGGCGCCCGCGATCAATGACTCGATCTCGGCCATCGGGACATCGCGCGTCAGCTTGATCGTCAGCCCCTGACTGTGGCAGCGCATGGCGCCCACCCGCACGCACAGACCGTCGATGGCGAGCGGTTGCGACTCCAGGCCCAGGATCTTATTCGTCTCGGCCTGACCTTTCCACTCTTCCCGACTCTGACCATTGTCCAGTTGAGTGTCGATCCAGGGGATTAGACTCCCGGCCAGGGGCGCGCCGAAATTGGCGGTGGGGAAACCCGCGCCCCGCATCGTCTCGGTGACGCCACGGTCGATGTCCAGGATCGCGGAGGCCGGATCCAGGAGCAGCGGCTTGACGGCCGCGTTGAGCGCGCCCATCTGCTCCAGCAGTTCGCGCATGTTCTTGGCCCCGGCGCCCGAGGCGGCCTGGTAGGTCATGGCGCTGACCCATTCCACCAGCCCAGCCCGAAACAGCCCGCCGAGGGCCATCAGCATCAGGCTCACGGTACAATTGCCGCCGATGAACTCGCGTTTGCCGGCATTCAGCGCCGCGTCGATGATGGGGCGGTTGACCGGGTCCAGAATGATGGTCGCGTCCGGCGCCATGCGCAGTGTCGAGGCGGCATCCACCCAATAACCGTCCCAGCCGCTTGCGCGCAAGCGGGGATGGATCGACTTGGTATAGTCGCCGCCCTGACAGGTGACGATCGCCTCCAGGGCGCGCAGATCGTCCAGCGATTGCGCATCCAGCAGCAGCTGGGCGCCGCGCCCGACATCCGGACCAGGCTGGCCGACCTGGGAGGTGGTGAAAAAGACCGGCTCCGCGATCCGCGCAAAGTCATTTTCCGCGCGCATCCGGTCCATCAGGACCGAACCCACCATGCCACGCCATCCGACAAAACCAACCCGCTTCATCAACCGCCTACTCCGTCAACAATGATCTGAAAAACCGCTTGAACCGCAACGCCGGAGGCGGCGATCAATCCGGCGTGGAGAGCGCCGCGACGACCGCATCGCCCATTTCGACCGTGCCGACCTGACGCATCCCGGCCGACAGGATATCGGGGGTCCGTAGCCCCTGGTCGAGCACCCGCGACACGGCGGTCTCGATCCGCTCCGCCACCTCTGGCGCGCCGAGCGAATAGCGCAGCATCATGGCAACCGAGAGGATGGTCGCCAGCGGATTAGCCACGCCGCGTCCGGCGATATCGGGCGCCGAGCCGTGGATCGGCTCGTACATGCCCTGCCCCGCCGCGTTCAGCGAGGCCGAGGGCAGCATGCCGATGGAGCCGGTCAGCATCGAGGCGCAATCCGACAGGATGTCGCCAAACAGATTGCCAGTGACCATGACATCGAACTGTTTGGGTGCGCGCACCAGTTGCATGGCGGCGTTGTCGACATACATATGGGTGAGCGTGATCTCGGGATAGTCCGCTGCCGTTTTGATCGCGACCTCGCGCCACAGCTCGGTGCATTCGAGCACGTTCGCCTTGTCGACCGAGCACACTCGCTTGTCGCGCTTCATCGCGATGTCGAAGGCGACGCGGCAGATGCGCTCGATCTCGGACTCGGTGTAGACCATCGTGTTGATGCCGCGACGCTCGCCGGATGGCAAGGTCTCGACCCCGCGCGGCTGGCCGAAGTAGATGTCGCCGGTCAGTTCGCGCACGATCATGATGTCCAGCCCCGCGACCACCTCGGGCTTGAGGGTCGAGGCATCCGCCAGTTGCGGATAGAGGATGGCCGGACGCAGATTGGCGAACAGACCGAGCCCGGCGCGCAGACCCAGCAACCCTTTCTCGGGACGCTTGGAGATATGCAGCGGCTCCCACTTGGGTCCGCCCACGGCGCCGAGCAGGACGGCATCGGCGGCCTTGGCCGCGTTCAGGGTCGCCTCGGGCAATGGATCGCCGAATGCGTCATAGGCGACGCCGCCGACCAGGGCGTGTTGCAGGGTGACATCGATCGCACCCTCGGCTTGCAGCGCATTCAGCACCTTGATCGCCTCGGCCACGATCTCCGGACCGATACCATCACCCGCGACGACCAGAATGTTCTTGCTCAACAGTGGTTCTCCAAAGTAAACCGCGTCCCGCGCGATAGGCGTTGTTGCAGGTGATTCCAGCCTTATGGCAATCAGAGGCAATCGGCGAGACGCGGTTTACATGATAAAAATAAAATAGTTAAACCGCGTCAGCGACAACGTTTGTGGATGAACGCAACATTGCACCAATACACAAACCTCGCATGCCATGCCAGACGCGGTTTAAGCACCAATGAAGACCCAGGGCGCATCGCTCCGACGGCGTTCCTCGTAAGCGCGGATCGCATCGACCTGCTTCAAGGTCAGACCGATGTCGTCGAGCCCCTCGATCAGGCCATGTTTGCTGCCCGCCTCGACCGTGAACGGAATGCAGGTGCCGTCGTCCAGCGTCAGGTTCTGCACGGACAGATCGACCGCGATCCGCAGCGGAACGGCACCCGTCGCCTGCTCGAACAACCCGTCCACCACCTTGCTGGCCAGCACGATGGGCAGGATGCCATTCTTAAAACAGTTATTGAAAAAAATGTCGGCGAAGCTCGGCGCCAGAATGACCCGGAAACCGAAATCGGCCAGCGCCCAGGGCGCGTGCTCGCGCGAGGAACCGCAGCCGAAATTCTCGCGCGCCAGCAGGATTTCGGCCTGGCCGTAACGCGGATCGTTGAGCATGAACGTCGGATTCAAGGGCCGGTTGGTGCAATCCATCTCCGGCTCGCCATGGTCCAGATAGCGCAGTTCGTCGAACAGATAGGGACCGAAACCGGTCCGCTGGATGCTTTTGAGAAACTGCTTCGGGATGATGGCGTCGGTGTCCACATTGGCCCGGTCCAGCGGCGCGACGACGCCCGTGAAATTCTTGAACGGTTCCATTTACAGCGCCCTCACATCGACGAAATGACCGGCCACCGCGGCGGCCACGGCCATGATCGGACTCACCAGATGGGTGCGTCCGCCCTGCCCTTGCCGACCCTCGAAATTGCGGTTGGAGGTGGAGGCGCAGCGCTCGCCCGGCTCCAGCCGGTCGGCGTTCATGGCCAGACACATGGAACAGCCCGGCTCGCGCCACTCGAAACCGGCCTCGGTGAAAATCCTGTCGAGCCCCTCGGCCTCGGCCTGCGCCTTCACCAGACCGGAGCCTGGCACCACCATCGCCAGTTTGATGCGGTCGCTGACCTTGCGGCCCCTGGCGACCTCGGCGGCGGCGCGCAGATCCTCGATCCGCGAATTGGTGCAGGAGCCGATAAAGACCTTGTCGGGGCGGATGTCGACGATCGGCATCCCGGCGGTCAGGCCCATGTAATCGAGCGCGCGACGGATGCCACCGGCCTTGACCGGATCGGGCTCGGCGTCCGGATCGGGCACCCGACCGTCGATCGGCAGCACCATCTCCGGCGAGGTTCCCCAGGTCACTTGCGGTTGAATACTGGCCGCGTCCAGGTCCACCACCCGGTCGAACGCGGCGCCCTCGTCACTGACCAGGGTGCGCCAGTGCGCAGCGGCGCGCTCGAACAGGTCGCCGGTCGGCGCGTAAGGACGTCCGCGCAGATAGTCGATGGTCTTCTCGTCGACCGCGATCAGACCGGCGCGGGCGCCCGCCTCGATGGTCATGTTGCAGACCGTCATGCGCCCTTCCATCGAAAGCGCGCGAATGGCGTCGCCGCCGAACTCGATCACGTAGCCGGTACCGCCGGCCGTACCGATCTCGCCAATGATGGCCAGCACGATGTCCTTGGCGGTTACGCCCGGACCCAGGGCGCCGTTCACGCGGATCAGCATGGTTTTGGACGGACGCTGGATCAGACACTGGGTCGCCAGCACATGCTCGACCTCGGAGGTGCCGATGCCGAAGGCCAGCGCGCCGAAGGCGCCATGCGTGGAGGTATGCGAATCGCCGCAGACCACGGTGCTGCCCGGCAGGGTGAACCCCTGCTCGGGTCCGATCACATGCACGATACCCTGGCGGTGATCGCCCATGCCGAATTCGGTGATGCCGAAGGTCGCGCAGTTGGTGCCGAGCGCCGCGACCTGGATGCGCGCCACCGGATCGGCGATCCCGGCGGCGCGCTCATGCTCCGTGGTCGGGACATTATGGTCCGGCACGGCCAGGTTGGCCGACGTCCGCCAGGGTTGGCGACCGGTCAGCCGCAATCCCTCGAACGCCTGGGGCGAGGTGACTTCGTGGACCAGTTGACGATCGATATAGAGCAGGGCCGTGCCATTGTCGTCGACGCGGACGACATGCTCGTCCCAGAGTTTGTCGTAGAGGGTCTTGGCGCCCATGGCCCAACCTCGATGCAAAAAATGGAATTAACTAGGATAGTCGGGGAGCGGTGCAAACTCAAATCCTGGCAGAGTGCCGAATGGCCCTGGGATCGCCGAGTTGCACTCGGTTCTCCGGCCACCTAAACGCCGAGCATCTCCAGACCGCCCATGTAGGGCCGCAGCGCGTCCGGAACGCGAATCCCGCCGTCCGCCTGCTGATAATTCTCCAGCACGGCAACCAGAGTACGCCCGACCGCCAGCCCGGAACCATTGATGGTATGGACCAACTCGGGCTTGCCGGTCTCGGGATTGCGCCAGCGCGCCTGGAGCCGGCGTGCCTGGAAGTCGCCGAAATTGCTGCACGAGGAGATCTCGCGATAGGTCTGCTGACCGGGGAGCCAGACTTCCAGGTCGTAGGTCTTGCGCGCGGAAAAGCCCAGATCGCCGGTACACAGCGTCACCACACGGTAGGCCAGCCCCAGGCGTTGCAGGATGGTTTCGGCATGCCCGGTGAGCGCTTCGAGCGCCTGAAGCGATTCCTCGGGGCGTGTGACCTGGACCAGCTCGACCTTCTCGAACTGATGCTGGCGGATCATGCCGCGCGTGTCCTTGCCGTAGGAACCGGCCTCGCTGCGAAAACAGGGGGTATGCGCAACCCATTTGCGCGGCAGCTCGGCGGCCTCGAAAATCACGTCGCGCGCCAGGTTGGTGACCGGCACCTCGGCGGTCGGGATGAGATAGAGCGTCTTCTCGCCCGGCACCTTGAACAGATCCGCCTCGAACTTGGGCAACTGACCCGTGCCCTGGAGGCTCTCGGCATTGACCAGATAGGGGACGTAGGTCTCGGTATAACCGTGCTCGCCGGTGTGGGTGTCGAGCATGAACTGGATCAGCGCCCGATGCAGCCGGGCCAGCGGACCGGAGAGCACCACGAAACGCGAGCCGGCGATCTTGGCCGCGAGATCGAAATCCATCCAGCCGTTGACCGCGCCCAGGTCGACATGATCCTTGGGGACAAAGTCGAAGACCGGCGGTGTGCCCCACCGCCGCTCCTCGCGGTTGGCGGATTCATCCCGACCGTCCGGCACGCTGGCGTCGGGCAGATTGGGCAGGGCCAGGCTGATGGCGCTGACCTCCTGCTGAATCTCGCTCAGACGCGCGTCGGCGGCCTTGAGCCGCTCGCCCAGGTCGGACACCTCGGCCAGCAGCGGTGCAATATCCTGCCCGGCCGCCTTGGCCTGACCGATCGTCTTGGCGCGGGTGTTGCGCTGGTTCTGCAAGTCCTGAACCGCGATCTGCAAGCCCTTGCGTTCCGCTTCCAACGCCTCGAAACGCGACTTGTCCAGGATCAGCCCACGCCGGGCCAACTGCTCGGCGACCCGGTCGAGATCGGTCCGTAATAAACGTGGATCTAGCATTCTCGTTCCTGCTTCTTGATGAACGCCGTCGTGAAATCGCCCGCCAGATAGCTCTCTTCGATGCGCAGATCGGCGTCAAGCTCCTGGCCCAGACGTTCGATCTCGCGCGGCAGGTAAAAATTGTAAATGGGCGAGGTGTTCCAGCCTTTCAGCAGGTTGAACACGAATCCAGTCTCGCAGGCGGCATAACAATTGCGAATAAACTGGTCGCTCTCTTCGCGGGTCAGGGTGTTCATGGCGCCGCTACAAAGATAATAATCGGCCTTGGGCAGCGGATCATTGAGGACATCGAGGATCCGGATCTCGCAGCCGGTGCGCGTGCGCGCGGTCTCCACCATGGGCTCCATCACATCCAGGCCGAGATAGCGCCCCGGTCGATCGCCGTGGCGTTCAAGGTAGCAATAGAGATCGCCGAAGCCGCAACCGGCGTCCACCAGCGTCAGGCCGGAGAGGTCGTCCGGCAACAGGGCGCGCAACACCCTGAACCGCATCTCCTGGCTCTCGGTTGAATTCCAGTGCACACCTTCGGCGGTCTCGCCGTGCGCAGCGAGTGAGCTGCGATAGAAATCGTCATTATCGACTCTTGGCATCTTGGTCTTTCTCAACAGTTCCAGGGATCCTACCGCCAACCGATCAAGGCTTGAGGTTGTCCGTTGTGGGAGCGCGTATTTCCAATCAAATCGTTGCTTAAAAACGACCGCTATCCACTGACCACGAGCGATGACGTCATGGATGGGACGGGAGCGGTTGGGCAATTTTCACGCAAAAGACAGTCCGGACAGACCGGTCGGGTCCGGCACGCCTGTTTGGCGTGACGAACGATCAGTGCATGGTACTCCTTGAAGAGCGACACGTCAGGGCCGAGCGCCGTCTCCAAGGCGCGACGGATCTGCTCGTAACCTTCGTCGCCAGCGATCAGGCCAAGCCGGGCGAACAGCCGGCGGGTATAGGCATCGACCACGAAAATCGGCCGCTCGAAGGCATAGAGCAGCATGTCGTCGGCGGTCTCCGGGCCGATCCCCTGGACCGCGAGCAGATCGCGCCGCAGGGTCGCGGTATCGCGCGCGTCCAGTCCAGCGAAGCCTCCCGCCGCCAGATAATACGCGCAGAAGACGCTCAACCGTCGCGTCTTGACGTTGAAGTAGCCCACCGGACGCAAGACTTCAGCCAACACAGCCGGATCAAGCGCGAGGATCTCGGCGGGGTCAAGCGCGATCGACTCAGTCAATCGCGCCAGCGCCCGCTCGACATTGATCCAGGCGGTGTTCTGGGTCAGCACGGCACCGACCATCACCTCGAATGGGCTGTCGGCGGGCCACCAATGTTGTTGTCCATACGCCGCGAACAGGGCAGCATAGACCCTTCGCAACCGCCTCCCGTCCAGCACGAGATCATTGGCCTGTTTTCGCAAGGGAGCCACCCTATCGGTTAAACTCTCATCATCAAGCCTTTCATCGTGGTGAAGCCAGCGTCACGATCGGATTGTCAATTCTTTCGTCAGCCGTCAGCCGCAAACCGCGCAAGACTTGAGGATTTCCCCATGACAGGTAAGCCCATCGCCATCCGCTTGACCCTGCTCGCGCTTCTCGCCCTGCTGGCCTGCGGGCCGGTCGACGCGGTCGACGTGGTCTTGACGCTGGACCGATCGCTCAGCATGAAGGGCAATGACCCAAACCGGGACAGTCTCAAAGGAGCGGAGCTTTTCAGCGAACTCCTTGGCGCCGAGGATCGTCTGGCGCTGACGACCTTCGCGCAAGAGAGCGAACGCCTGCTGCCGCTGACGCCACTGTCCGACACCGGAACCCGCGAACGGATTGCCTCCCTGATCCAGCAAGTCCGGATGGATGGCATACGCACGAATTTCGAGGCCGCGTTGCGTACCGCGTCTCGGCTCTTTCCAGACCAACCCCCGGATCCGGCGCACCCGCGGGTGCTGGTGCTGTTTTCCGATGGAGAACTCAACCTCGGAAGCGAGGAGGCCAACCAGACCTCGCGCGCCGCCATCGTCGAGGAGATCATCCCAACATTTCAGGCGGCCGGCATCCGGATCCTGGGGGTCGCCTATTCTCCGGAGGCCGATCTTGCGTTTCTCCGTCAATTGGCCGACGCGACGGGCGGCCAGGCATTTCGCGCGGACCAGCCCGCGGATATTTACGACGCCTTCGTCCGGCTGTTTGAGCAGACCGATCAACCCTTGACGGTGCCCGTGATCGACGGCGCGGTCAAGATCGACGCCAATGTCCACGAATTGAAATTGCTCGTGAAGCGCGACACGGGCGATGGGCCAATGCAACTCACCGACCCCAGTGGCCGGACGTTCGGCGCGGGCGAGCAAACGCCAGGGGTGGATTGGAAAAGCACGCCGTATTTTGACCGCATCTCGATTCAGCAGCCAGAGGCGGGATCCTGGAAAGTCACCGCGGATAACGCGGACAAGAAGGCGTATATCGAGAGCGATCTCGATATGCACGCCACGCTTCCGGTGTTGGCGAGCCTGGACGAGACGGTGACCGTCGTCGCCAAATTGCTGTATCGCGGCGTGGCGGTCGATCCCAGCCTCATGAAAAACACACGCTTCACGGCCACCTCGCTCGACGCGTCCGGGGCCATCCAGCAGCAACTCGAATTACAGCCAGGCGCGAGCGATCCGGCAGCCCGGGATTATCGTGGCACGCTCGCCTTCAGCGCGCCGGGCCTGTTCCAGGTGCGCGTCAGCGCCGAGGGGGTGGATTTTCAGCGCCAAAAGACCTATTTCCTGACGATCGTCGGGGCGGAGCATCCGGTGCCACCCGTTGCCCCGCAAGCGACCGGCCTGCCGGACAACGCCACGGCAGCGGATTCGCCGGATTCCGATCAGGCGACCCAGCGCACCGCATTCTTCATTTTCTTGTTAGGAAACCTCGGCTTTTTGGCCCTGGCCGGTCTTGGCGTCGGTGTCTGGTGGTGGCGCCGACGCCGTCGGATCGCGCCGGACGAGATCGACCCGGATGACTAACGCCACCCCGCCATTCCACCAGATCAGCGCATGACCAACAGGGACAACTTCCCATCATGACTCCGGCTCACTTTGTTTGGATCTATGGTCTGGCCGAGGCGCTGGCCCTGAGCCTGGTCTTCACCGCGCTGTTTGGAATTCAATGGTGGCGCCTGCGCCGGGATCGTCAAAAATTCGAGCGAAGCAGTCGGGCGATCGCCGGCATGCTCAAGGAAGAGATCGCGAGGCTCAACAACAAACCGACCGCAAGACCGGAGTTGCGCGGGAGCCTGGAAGCCTGCCTGAGCGCATTCTCGAAGCCGTTTAAGAAGCGACAACTGGCTGACGAAGAGGCGTGGAAAACGGTCGTTGAAAACGTCGGACACTGCTTCGATGATTTGCAGCGAACCACGCAAGGGGTGTCCGGGACAGGCCATCCGTCGGGACTCGACGCCAGCGACGACATGGCGGGATTGTCTGACACGGAACTGGATTCGGGGATCGATTCATTGCTGACCGGATATCGAGCGGGCACCTCGGCGATCGAGACCAATCGGGAGGCAACCGCCGAGCTGAAACGCAACTACCAACAATTACAGCTTGCCAACCGGAATCTCCGGCAAACACTCCAGGTCGATAAAAACAGCGAGTTGTGGCAACTGTTCGACACCTCCGAACGCAGCAATGCCGTTTTCATGCGCACGCTCTCGGTGAAGGAGCGCAGCTATAACCTCCTGGTGAAAGAATTCGAGGGGCTGCGGGAACACGTCCATAATCTCCAGGTGACGATCGGCAACTATCGAAAATCGGTGCATAAATTAGTGCTCGAACAAAACGGCCTCGCCGAGGAGAACAAACAGCTTCACGAACAGCAAGAAGTCACGACCAGGCTCGTGACCCGGTTGAATCGCGATTACGACACCTTACGCAACGAATACACCAAACTGTTTGACACGATTCGCGAATGACCCTGCGACCGCCGGCAGACGTCAGGTCCGCTCAACGACATCCGCGCGGCTGCTCTCCCAAGATTGACGATGTTTTTCCAGTGCATTCGCAAGCGCTTTCGGGGTCATTTTACCCTGCCTGACCAGAACTTCGCCCAGCGGGATATTCTGCTGAGCGAGTACCTTCAGGGCCGCGGTGCAATCGTTGAGCGCCAGAATCCCCAGTGCATCGACGGCCTCGCAGAAGGTCGCCATGTGCTTCCATTGATAGGCGCGCGCACGGGTGACATCCTCGATGGTCAGGGTTCCCAGCTCGATCAGTCGAAACAAAGAATAGGAATTCAACTCTTTTTGCACCCTTGCGGCTTGCACGATCTCCGCCTCGCTCAGGATGTCGTGCAGAACCAGAAATCGGCCAAAGAGCACCGGGACATCCAGCACATCCAGCACATCCAGAACCGTGTCGTTCATGACCCGCCTTCCGACACCGTGGCGACTTTCGACACGATCACGACCCCCTCGCGGGAGACGGCGAAACGCTCGCGGTCGCGTTGCGCATCGAAACCGATCCGTTCCCTGGGGGGAATCTCGATGTCTTTCTCGACGATGCAGTGGCGCAGATGCGCCCCCTCCCCCACCACGACGCCATCGAACAGGATCGACGCCTCCACGATGGCTCCGTCATTCACGCGCACCCGCGGAAAGAGGATCGAGTGATTGACGCCGCCCCCGCTGATCACGGTGCCGGCCGCCAGCATGGAATTGACGAAGACGCCCTCGTTGCCCGTCACGGAGCCGGGCACGGTGCGGGCCGGGGGATATTGTCCCTGATAGGTATTGATGGTCCAGTCCGACTGATAGAGATCGAGCGGCGGTTGCGCGAGCAGCAGCGCCATGTTGGCCTGATAATAGTCATCGATGGAGGCGAGATCGCTCCAATACCGATCCGGCGTCACGCGCCCGCGCGTCTGGCCAAAACGATAGGCGCAGACAAGATGATCCTGCGTCAAGGGTGCGATCAGGTCGAGCGCAAGATCCTTGTCCGAGGCCGCGCCGCGCTCGATCCGGCCCAACCGTTCAAGCAGAAACGGCTTGTCGAACAGATAGACGCCCATGGTTTCAAGATGCTCGTCGCCCACCGTCGCGCGGTCGCCGGGACGCCGATCCACCATGACAGGTTCGGTCAATCCCAGAATGCGTTCCGCGTCATTCACCCTGACCCGCGCCTGGGTTGCGGATCCCGGCTCCGCAGTCGCGCGCACCGCGACGGTGATCCGGGCGCCGGATTCGCGATGCGCCCGCGCCAACTCCGCGTAATCCATGCGGTAGACCGCGCCGCCGTCGAGCACCAGCACCTGACTGGCGCGATTGCGTTCGATCAGATAGCGATTCTGGCGAATGGCATCGACCGGACCGGCATACCATTCCTGGCTCTCGCGCATCTGCGGCGGCACCGGGGTGATGAATTCGCGCAGTTCGGGATTGAAGATCGACCAACCGTCGCGCAAATGCTTATGCAGCGAGTGGCTCTTGTATTGGGTTAGGACCAGCACCTGACGCAGTCCCGAATGCAGACAATTGGCCAGTGTGAAATCGATGACCCGATACTTGCCGCCGAACGGCACCGCGGCCTTGGTGCGATGGATGGTCAGGGGATCGGGACCAGCGCCGCGATCGATGGCAAGCACGAGGATCAGGGTATCGGCGGACATGGCGCCTCTTCGGATAAATGGAAACCGGTCGTCACAGCCGTGCAGTCTAGCGGGAACGCGGGGCGAAAAGCCAATTTGCCATCAGCGAATCGCAGCGGCCAGCCAGCCGACTCGCGGTGACGCCGGACGCTCGGCGCGGCGCGGTTGCATGATGCGCTTCCTGTCCCGCACGGCCCGATCCAGCCCGACGAACAGCGCCCGCGCGCTATCCGCGATGATCTGCCCAGCGAAACGCCACACGCCCAGATCGGCATCCATGGCGGTCTGAGCGAGGCTGAATTGATGGTTCCGCTCTGCGTTCTGGCGGTTGAAAAACGCGACGAATTAGTGAGCGAGCGCGTCCTCGATCGTCTGGCGCAGCATCTCGCGGGTGACGGGTTTGGTCAGCGTGGCGCGAGCCCCAATCAGTTTGGCCGATTCCAGATTGAATTCCGCGCTAATGGCGCGCCGCCCGCCCGAAATCGCGATGATGGGGATCCGATTGCCGCGCTGGACCAGTTCCAGGATGAGTTCGATGCCATCCTTCTCGGGCATGAGGATATCGGTGATGATGAGATCCGGCGGTTGCACGCCGATCGCCTGTAATGCCTCGTTGCCGTTGCCGACGGTGCGCACCTGATAGCCTTCGCGGCGGACCATGTCCTCGAGCATGTGACGAAAGAGCGCGTCATCGTCGACGATAAGTACCTGAACCATGTGCTGAGTTCTCCGGTCTGGTGGGCTGGCGGCGGATGCCCGCGCGTCCAGAAACAGGCGTCGTTTCGAGGATCATGCCCTGGATGTGGAATCGCGCTGAGTCAGCGCGGCATGATCGATGCCTTGAAATGGGTCATGGCCGCAGACGCAACGCTACCAGAATTCGATACTCGCGGCGGCGTCGGGTTGGTGGCCGGTTTCGATGCGCAGGTACTCCTCCAGCAACTGGCGCAGGGCCTCGGGGAACGTGAACACGTCGCCCGTCTCCGCCGCGAATGCCTCGCACAGGCGACGACGTTGGACCAGGGTCGTCTGCAGGCGGCCGATCCGCTGGCTGGCGATGTCTTGATACTGTAGGGGATTCAGCACCCCGCCAATGTGTTTGACCAAGTCGGTATTCTGTTGCGTGACCACGGACAGCAGGGTTTTGTAGAACTGCCGCATGTCCTCGAAATGCTCTTCGAGACGCTGAATGGAGTCCACGGCATGGGCGGCCTGTTCGAGCTGTTTGCCCGAGTCGTCGAGGAGTTCGAGCTGAAGGCTGCGTTCGACCGCGCCCAGGGCGCGAGCGAGCCCCGCATCGTTGGTGCCTGCGGCAACACTGGCGCGCGTGGCCAGGCAGCGCATCTCATTGGCCACCACCGCAAAACCGCGTCCGGCCTGGCCCGCGTGCGCCGCCTCGATCGCGGCGTTGAGCGCCAGCAGACTGGTCTGTTTGCTGATGTCCTGGATCGTGACCGCGAGTCCCTCAAGTTGCTTGATATCCGCGACGGTCGCTTGGATGGTGGCCATGTCGTGGCGGATCTTGTCCGGCAGCTCCTGCACGAAACGCCCGATCTCGTTGATGTAAGCGACCCCCTGTTGGATTTCGTCCTCCAGGAGACGGGCATTGAGCGTCGCTTTGCCCAAATACCCATACAAGGCAGTGGCGAGTGCGTCCATCTGCCGCGCCTGATCGAGGATGGCGATTGCCGACGCCTCGCTGTCGTGCTGCGCGACCGCGAGTTGTTCATGAAACGCGCGATCCAGGGCGGCCGTCCGGGCGAGCGCGTCCGCGTTCGCTTGGTGTTTGTCAGCGGCCCGCGCGAGCGGGGCCTCGCCGGCCGCGATCGCCTTGACCATGGCGTCGATAGTGCGCTGGTTGAGACGCCAGAACGCCAGCCCGGTCAAGCCATTGGTGCCGAGCAGCAGGCACGCGATCAGGATGGCGTGTGCCAGCGTCTCGCTCACGCCGAACCGACCCGCCTGGAGCGCCAGCCAATCGTCGATCGGGCACGCCAGCGCCGCGAGCGCGAAGGTACCCGCCAGGATCAGCGGCACCATGGCGCGCGCGAGCGCCCGGGATTGCGACAACGCCTCGTTGGCCGGCGAAAGAGGGCGATTGAATTGCGCCATGACATCGGTTCCTCGGGGACGGGCGTTTCCCATGAATCCATCTCCACCATCTCACTGCCAGGATTAACGATCAATTTTCGCTGGGCGGCAATCCGTAGAGACCGCATCCGTAGAGACCGCATCCGTAGAAGCCCTATCCGCAGCCATCCGCACTTGTCGGACGCGGAACGCTCGTTCAAAATCCTCATCCTCATCCTCATCCTCATCCTCATCCTCATCCTCATCCTCGGGCGATCATCCGCCATGTTCGGAAATCAGGAGCGGGATGATCGGCGAACGTCTCGACTGGATCGGCGCAGAGGAGGCGCAGAAGAAATGACAATACCAAACCAGAACACAGCGCACGTCAACTTCAATTGGACGCACGATCTGCTCAAAGCCTTTGTGGAGAATATGCCGGCTCGAGTCTTCTGGAAGGATCGCGAGTCGCGCTATCTGGGCTGCAACACCCAGTTTGCGAACGATGCCGGGTGCGCCGACTCGGACCAAATCATCGGAAAGAGCGATTTCGATCTGTGCTGGAAGGCTCAGGCCAAGACCTACCGCGCCAACGATCGGGAAGTGATGGAAACGGCCAGCCCCCTGCTGAATTACGTCGAGCAGCAGCAAACCCCGGACGGCCGCCTGATCTGGTTGGAGACCTCCAAGTTGCCGCTGTACGACGAACGGCGTCAGGTCGTCGGCTTACTGGGCACCTACCAGGAAATCACCGAGCGCAAGGAAAACGAAGACCTTCTGTTCAAGAAGATGGAAATGCATCGCGCGATATGCGATAGCACCCATTTTTCGATCATCACCACCGACGAGCGCGGTGTCATTTATCTCTTCAATGTTGGCGCCGAGCGCATGCTGGGATACTCGGCCGCCGAGGCGATCGGCCAGCTCGCGCCAGAGGTGATCGGCCAGCGCATCCTAAAGGGCGCTTGCGACCCGCAGACAGGCGAGACCATTTTCATCGAGTTGAGTGCCAAGCCCGCCGACGCCGCGACCCTGCTCGGCCTCGAAACATTGGCGCTCAAGACGCGCCATCGGACCGATAAACTCTGCATACTGAACTTTCTCCGCAAGGATGGCAGTGTCGTCCCGAGCCAGGTGTCGGTCTCGACGCTGCACGACGTCCAGTGGCGCACGATCGGGTATCTCCTGATCGGTTCCGACGCCAGTGCGCGTTACGCGATCGATCAGGAGCGGGAGCGCCATGATCTCTCGCTGAAACAAATCAACAGGGAACTCACCAACGCCAAGCTGGCGGCAGAGCAGGCCAACGTCGCCAAATCGGCGTTTCTGGCTTCGATGAGCCACGAAATCCGCACCCCGATGAACGGGGTGGTCGGCATGATTGGCGTTCTGCAGCAGAGCAGTCTCAGTCGTCATCAATCGGAGATGGTCGACATCATAAGCAACTCGGCCATGGCCCTGCTGTCCATCATCAACGACATCCTCGATTTTTCCAAGATCGAGGCCGGCAAGCTGCAGCTCGAGTGCCTGCCCATCGAGGTCGTCGGGGTGGTCGAAAAGACGCACCGGATCATGCTGAGCCTCGCCGAGAAGCAGGGGGTGGCCCTGACCTGGTGATTCCCGACATCCTCATGGGCGATCCGGGACGGCTGCGCCAAATCCTGATCAATCTCCTCCACAACGCGATCAAGTTTTCCGGCGGTCGGCCACAACCGGGGCGCGTGTCGGTACGCGCCGTGCTGGAGCACCATCACCCCATGCAGGCCACCGTGGCGTTCTATGTTCAGGACAACGGGATCGGCATGGATGCGGCGACGCGCACGCAACTGTTCGACGCCTTCGTGCAGGCCGACGCCTCGACCACCCGCCGCTTCGGCGGGACCGGTCTCGGACTCGCCATCTCGGCGCAATTGACCGAGTTGATGGGCGGTGACATCGAGGTTCTGAGCGAGCCGGGACAGGGCTCGGAGTTTCGGGTGTGCATCTCCTTCGCCGTGCCGGACGCGGCGACGCTGGTCCGCCCGCGGGCCGCGGACGCGGATCAGGCGGACGCGGATCAGGCGGCAGTTCTGGCGCGCGACCCGAACCCGACGCCCTGCGTGTCCCTGTCCTGCCCATCGGCGCGTCCACGAGAAGACTGCCTGATCCTGGTCGCCGAGGACAACGCGATGAATCAGGAGGTCATCCGCCACCAGTTGTCCCTGCTCGGCTACGCCGCCGACATCGCCGACAATGGCCGAGCGGCCCTCGACCGCTGGCGACACGGCCGGTATGACCTGCTGCTGACCGACCTGAGCATGCCGGACATGGACGGCTACGAACTGACCGCCGCCATCCGGCGCGCGGAGGACGCGCGCGCGCGCCTCCCCATCGTCGCCCTGACCGCCAACGCACTCAAGGGCGGGCGGCAGCATTGCCTGGCGGCGAACATGGACGATTACCTGACCAAGCCCGTGTGCTTCGCGGAGCTCCAGGCCACCCTGGAGCGGTGGCTGCCGATCGCGGCACCGCCAGCGCCGCCGGGCACCCTCGCGGAGCCCGGCGACGGCCCGCCGGCAACGCTGGATCCGACGGTCCTGCCGTCGCTCGTCGGCGAGAATCCGGCGCGGCTCGCGAGGTTCCGGCAACACTACCGGCGGTGCGCGCACCAGTTGGCGGAGGAGTTGCGCGCCGACCTGGCTAGCGGCGACTGGACTGGGGTGAGCGATCGCGCCCACCAACTGAAATCGGCGTCCCGTGCCGTGGGCGCGCTGGCTCTCGGCGAGATCTGCGATCACCTGGAACAGGCGGGCAGTGCGGGCGATGGCGAGGCCATCCAGTCACTTGCCCTGGGGTTCGAGACGAACCTGGCGGCGGTTTTGTCTGCCTTACCGGAAACGGAGTTCGACCCTTGACGTCTCCTCTTAGAAGGAGGCGGATTCCAGACCTCGCGGCGCACTCGCGCGGAAAAGACAATCCAAAACGTCCGGCCTCAAGGGCATCAAGGGCGGGGTTGCAACCGGAGGATTTTTGATGCACAGGACCCACTGTCTGATCCTCGATGACGACCCTTTTTCACTGGCCCTGCTCTCGCATCAGCTCGACGGCTGTTGCTTAGGTTTCAGGAAACCCTGCTGTTTCGGGAAAACCTGCTGTTTCAGGGAAATCTGCACGTCCGGCCCGGAGGCATTGATCAGACTGGAGGCGCGCGCCAGCGACACGCAGTTGCTCTTTCTCGACCTCAACATGCCCGACATGGACGGAATCGAATTCATCCGCCGGCTGTCGATCATCCCTTACACCGGCGCCCTGGTGCTGGTCAGCGGAATGGATCGACGCTTCCTGGAGGTCACGGAGCGGCTCGCCCGCGCCCATGGCCTGAATGTCCTCGGGCATCTCCGCAAACCAGTCCAGCCCGAGGCGCTCCGCGGCCTGCTGGCGGACTGGCATGTCCAAGGCGTCCACGCCAAGCGTGCCCCAGACAAGGTTTATGACCCCGATGAGGTCCGGTGCGCCATCGCCGCCGGCGAACTGGAGAATCATTATCAGCCCGTGGTGGATCTGACGACCGGCCTACTCCAGGGGGTGGAGACCCTGGTGCGCTGGCGCCATCCAGAGGACGGTCTGGTCTTCCCGAATCAGTTTATCGGCGTGGCCGAGGCGCACGGCCTGATCGACGAGCTGACCCGAGGCGTGCTCAGGGCGGCGCTGGAGCAGACCCGGCGTTGGCGCGACGGCGGCCTGGCGCTCCGGGTGGCGGTCAATATCTCCATGGACAATCTGGCCCGGCTGGACTTCGCGGATTTCGTGCTGCGCGAGGTCGTTCGCGCGGACCTGACGGCGCGGGATCTGATTTTGGAAGTGACGGAATCCCGTCTCATGCTGGATATCCGCACGTCCCTGGACATCCTGGCCCGTCTGCGACTGAAGGGCATCAGTCTGGCCATCGACGATTTCGGCACCGGCCATTCCTCGCTGGCGCAACTGTGCGCCATCCCTTTCGACGAACTCAAGATCGACCGGAGCTTCGTCCATGGCGCCCATCGCAATCCGACCAAGCGGGTCATGGTGAACGCCAGCATCAGCGTGGCCCAGCAGTTGAACATGAAAACCACCGGCGAGGGCGTGGAGGATTACGCGGACTGGAATCTGCTCCGTCGGCAGGGCTGCAACCTTGCGCAAGGCTACTTCATCGCTCGGCCGATGCCCGCCGAGGAGCTACCCGGCTGGCTGGCCGACTGGAACCGGCAGCGTCTGGAGCTGCGACAGGCATGACAAGGCAATCCGACCGCTATGCATCGCTGCGCGTCCTGATCGTGGACGACCTGCCATTCGCGCGCCAACTGATTCGGAGCATGCTCCAACAGATGGGCATCCTCAAGATTGTCGAGGCGAGCAGCGGTCAGGACGCCCTGAACCATCTGAGCGAGAATCCGGTCGACCTCCTGATCTGCGATTGGCACATGCCGGGCATGTCGGGGCTGGAGGTGCTGATCGAGGTTCGCCAGCAGGCGTGCTACGCGGCCTTGCCGGTGCTGATGGTGACGGCGGAGCTGAAAACCGCGCAGATCCAGGATGCCATTCGGGCGGGGGTGACGAGCTATGTCGCCAAGCCTTTTCGGCCCGAGATTCTGAAAGCGCATATCGAGAGTTGTCTGGCGAGGTAGGTCTGCTGATTGCTATTTTCCCAGAGGACGGACTCTGTGCATCGGATCTGCCGCGCAACGGCGACCTCGCCATGTACCATGCCAAGCGCACCGGCAAGAATACCTATCGGTTTTTCGCGTCATCCTTGTCGGCGGCATCCTGATCGACCACGAACACCAGCGTCGACAGGCGACCTAATTCGGCGAGGTGGTTCGCGTGCATTTTGATCATCATCTTCGACCGATGGCTTTCCACGGTTCGCATACTGATATCAAGGTGTCGAGCAATCTCCTTGTTGCTCTGTCCTTGAATCGTCAGCGCCATCACCGATTGCTCGCGAGGCGTCAGTTTGTTGAAACGCTGAATGATCGTTTGTTCGATTGACAGCGACGCGCGCCGCTGACGGTCCCTCAACAGGGCCATCTCGACAAGCGGCAACAGGGATTCCGGGCTGGTGTGAGATGCCTGAAAGTCGGCCACGCCGCCCAGCGTTTCCTCCATGAGCGTCGGGAAATCCTTGATGGAGGTCAGCAAAACGATGGGTAAGTCGAGAATGTCTAGCGCCAGAAATTGGTACCCCAGAGCGATGTCGTCGTGCTCCGAAAACTGCGGATTGAGGAGCAGGCAACCCGGTTCCAAGGTAAAAACGTTGTCCAGGATGTCACGATGAGAGGAAAAAATCTTCACGCGATAACCGGCCAGTTCAAGCAGCAAAGCGACCCGCTCACGCCGCTCCCGGTCATGATCCATGAGATGGACAGTTTGCTCCGCAATCAGCATTTTATCGGGGCTTCTCGTCCCTTAAACAGCGCTTTATCCGCCTGTTCCAGAAGGGCGTTCAACGATTGTCGCTCCTGTTGCCTCCCGCCACCCGCGCAGCGTTGGCACTCGGCGATGTCGTTCAGGACGATCCACCACCGGGGCGCGTCATTTTCGTTCGGTGGCGCGAGGCTGGTCACCAGACGGACCCAGCGCGGTTCGCCGTCTTTCCGTTGCACACGCAGTTCGCAGGACTG
>NZ_CAIPNF010000449.1 GCF_903866365.1 uncultured Thiocystis sp. | reverse complement strand
TGGAAACACCAGGGCGCCAAGATTGTCTTGAGCCTGCGCGCGCTCGTGCAATCCACGGGGCGCTGGACGCAGTTCTGGGACAAGATCGATCAGTTTGGTGCTCGGCCCTGTTAGGATACATTATCGAAAGGCACCACCCCTTCTCCAGTCAGGTGCTCTCGCTTGCCAACGTCCCCGAGGATGAGCTTGGCGATGCCTACGAATACCTCATCGGTCGTTTCGCCGACGACGGCGGGCACACCGCCCAGGAGTTCTACACCAACCGCACCGTGGTCCACCTGATGACCCAGATGCTCAAGCCCCAACCGGGCGAGCGCGTCTATGACCCGACCTGCGGCACCGGCGGCATGCTCATCGCCACCCTGGCCGAGGTGAAACGTCAGGGCGGCGAGCATCGCACCCTGCGTCTCTATGGCCAGGAGCGCAACCACATGACCGCCTCCATCGCCCGCATGAACCTGGTCCTGCACGGCGTCGAAGACTTCGACATCCAGCGTGGCGATACCCTGGAGACGCCACGCTTCACCGAGGCCGACCGGCTGCGCACCTTCGATGTGGTGCTGGCCAATCCGCCTTACTCCATCAAGCGCTGGAACCGCGACGCCTGGTCGTCGGATCCGTGGGGCCGCAACGCGCTCGGGACACCGCCCCAGGGCCGCGCCGACTACGCCTTCTTTCAACACATCCTGACCAGTCTCGACCCGGACACCGGCCGCTGCGCCATCCTCTTTCCGCATGGCGTGCTGTTCCGCAACGAAGAGGCCGAGATGCGGCGCAAGCTGATCGAATCCGACCGGTTCGACTGCGTGCTGGGTCTCGGTCCCAACCTCTTTTTCAACTCCCCGATGGAGGCATGCGTCGTCGTCTGCCGCGCCCGCAAGCCGCCCGAGCGCCAAGGGCGAGTCCTCTTCATCGACGCCATCAACGCGATCACCCGCGAGCGCGCTTATAGCTTCCTCAAGCCCGTCCATCAGCAGCGCATCGCCGCCGCCTATGACGCCTTCACCGACGAGCCCGGTTTCGCCCAGGTAGCCAGCCTCGACGACATCGCCGCCAACGGATACAGCCTCTCCATTCCGCTGTACGTCAAGCGTCCCGCCGCCAACGGCGCACCGACCGACACGCGCACCCTGGCCGAGGTCTGGGCCGATTGGGAGCAGGATGGCCATGCCTTCTGGCAACAGATGGATGGATTGGTGGAAACGCTTGACCGCTTGGCCGCAAGCTGTGACGCACATGACTGAGCCAGCACAAACCTTCACGCCGAATTGGGTTTCACCGCCCGGCGAGACCATTGCCGATCTCTTGGATGATCGGCAATGGACCCTCGCCGAACTGGCCGCGCGGACCGGCTTCACCGTTCAGCACGTCAACGAACTGATCACGGGCCGCGCCCCGATCACCGCCGAGACCGCCGCTGGCCTGGATCGCGTCCTCGGTGGCACGGTCGAATTCTGGCTCGCCCGCGAGGCTCGGTATCGCGCCGCGTTGGAGTCCGGCGAGTCTGGGGTCATTTGAAATGGATGCCATCCAATCGAGGAGATTTCCCATGTCGATCGCAACCGTTATCCTCAACCAGGGGCAGGTTGAAATTCCCAAGCACATTCGCGACGAGCTGCATTGGGAAAGCGGCCATGCCCTGATCCTCGAAACCACCGAGGCCGGCATCCTGCTGCGACCGCAAGCGGTGCAGAAGCCGCTGCGACTGGAGGCGCTGCGCGGATTTCTTAAGCAGGATGCCCCGCCGGTACCCATCGACGACCTGTGCGCGCCGGTCGATGCCAGCGCCGACTGGGACGCGGCGGAACAGCGCAGCCGATGATTGCCTTCGATACCAATCTGCTGGTCCGGCTGGCTGTCGACGACCACCCCCAACAGGCGGATGTCGCCGAGAACCTGCTCAAGCAGCATCGCGTCCTGATCTCGCGCACCGTACTGCTGGAAACCGAATGGGTGCTGCGCTCCCGCTACAAGATTCCACCCGAGCGCATCCACGCCTTCTTTCAACTCATGCTGCGGACAGAGAACGCCGAGCTGGAAGACGCGCCCGCCGTCGCGCGGGCGCTGACCTGGTACGAGCAAGGCGCCGACTTCGCCGACGCGCTGCATTTGGCCGCGTGCGGAGAGGCCGTGCTGCATACCTTCGACCGGGGATTCTGCAAGGCCGCGCGGTTAGCGGGAAATGCACCGGAGGTACGGGTATGGGAGGTGTGATGCAGGGATGGCCGAGAACGCAACGGCTCAATGACGAGCCATGTTCTCCACTGCCCAAAGGACGCAAGTTGACCGACAAAGGTTGCAGCCTCGGACATGCAACCTTGCCGCCGGAGCTTGCAACCTTGCTCACCGAGCAAACTGGCCGACTCGATCAGAAGGCATTGCGCCAGTTGATGATTCGTCTCTGCGCCTGGCGTCCACTGACCGGCGAGGAGCTTGCAACCTTACTGAACAAGAAGCGCGACTATCTGCGCAACAAGCACCTGATCCCGATGGTGCGCGAGGGACAGCTCAAGCTGCGCTATCCCGAAACCGCCAAGCACCCGCATCAGGCGTATGTGGCGACCGAGATCGCACAGGAAGACCGGCATGAGTGAGGAATTGAAACCAGGCTGGCGGCGCTGGCGGTTCGAGCAGATGGCGCAGAGCGTCAACGAGCGTGTTGACGATCCGAGTCAGGCGGGAGTTAAGTATTACGTCGGACTCGAACACCTGGATTCGGACAGTCTGAAGATCCGCCGTTGGGGCGTGCCCGACGATGTGAGCGCGACCAAGCTGCTGTTCGAGCCGGGCGACATCATCTTCGGGCGCCGCCGCGCCTATCAGCGCAAGCTCGGCGTGGCGGAATTTCGCGGGATCGCCTCGGCGCATTCGCTCGTGCTGCGCGCCAAGCCCGCCGTGGTCCTGCCCGAATTTCTGCCCTTCTTCATGCAGTCGGATCTGTTCATGGAGCGCGCCCAGCGCATTTCGGTGGGGTCGCTGTCGCCGACCATCAACTGGAAGACGCTTGCGAAGGAGGAGTTCGCGCTGCCACCGTTGGAGGAGCAGCGGCGAATGTTGTCTTTGCTGGCAAAAGCACGGAAAGCACTGGATGAATTTGAATCGGCACGCACTCAGGTTCGAACACTCTATGATGCAATGCTTTGCCGTCTTTACACGTCAGGGTTAGACGGAAGATCTGAAATTCGGAAGAACCAAGTTATTCCAAAAGGATGGAAGCTTTTGCCTCTTACAGACCGTTATGAAGTTCAGCTAGGCAAGATGATGTCACGGATCGCCCGCGAAGGTGAGGAGCAAACACCTTACTTACGGAACGCAAATGTTCAGTGGAATCAATTGGATCTATCGGAAATCCAAACCATGTCTTTCACAAACAAGGAGAAGAAGAAATTCGCCTTGAAGTATGGCGACAGGACTTACGCATTGACAAACGCCGCATTTTATGATCTAAAAAATACGTGTAACCATATTCCGCTACTCATTTAAAATGAGCCGGCGATGCCGCGCCGTAACCGTCGCCATCGCGGGCGACCAAAG
>NZ_CAIPNF010000448.1 GCF_903866365.1 uncultured Thiocystis sp. | reverse complement strand
TTCACGCGGTAGGAGGTTGCGCCGGTGGTGTCGGTGCGTTTCTCGATACTCGCCATGCGATGCCCCAAGCGTTGCCTGATGTTGGGGGAGATTATACCGTGCGATCTCTGGCGGTGTCCCGTGAATGTCCCATGGGCCGGACTGACAAAGAAAAAGGGCCGCGCCTTTCAGCGTAAGCCCTTGTTTTTAAGGTGGTGCCCGGAGCCGGGCTCGAACCGGCACGACCGAAGTCGAGGGATTTTAAGTCCCTTGCGTCTACCAATTTCGCCATCCGGGCTGACGTGGAGATGTGCTTGAATCTAGACGGGTTATCAAGGTTTGAGAGGATGACGCATCTAGACCGTTCGAGATCTGATCGTTATTGAACTCAGGATAAGTTGCGCGAAAACTGATAGCGATGCTAACCACGACGGATGCGGTTTAAGGCATGGGGCGTTAAGTGGGCGAAGAATATGGAGGCTGAGGAGGGAATCGAACCCCCGTACGCGGCTTTGCAGGCCACTGCATAACCACTCTGCCACTCAGCCTTAGCGGATTAGTATATTCAGCTCATGGGCCTTTGTCACGCGATGTCTGTTCTGTTTTGTGCTGGCGCGGATGAAAGATCTGAACCTGCTGGGGCGGGTCATGATGATTGCGGCCTATGGCGCGGTGGAGATGGCGGTCGGCGCCATGAAACTGGGCGCGGACGACTTTCTGGAGAAGCCGGTGCGCTTGGCCGGCCTCCTTCCGAAAGTCTTGCGGATCAAGCTGGATATCCAGGCAATGTGCGCGAGCTGGAATACCTCGTCCGGCGCAGCCTCATCCCGTCGCGAAACCAGCGCTTGCGGTCAGCCGATCTTCCGGACTACAGCGGTACGCCACGCTGCTCTAATTGGCGCCGCAGGATTGGGTCAGTCCGGTTTTTCGAGGTGGCGGCTTTCATGAAGACCACGACGCGGTCAATATCGCGAATCACGCCCAAGAGGGTGTCTTCCTGCGGATAGAGCTTCCCGAACGACTCAAAGGCGATGTCCATCAGGTGTTCGTCGGCGCGAGCGATGCCGATCGCATACGCGATGTTGCAGCCAAGCCCGGATTGGTGATGATGGACGCGGTCGGCAAACCCCCGCCAGGCATTCACCCAGCCACTCCACTCCAGCGCCGAGACACTGTCGTGGTCTGTCCGCAGGAACAGGGTGAGTTTCACGAGTTCCGCTTGCCAGTCCCAATAGGGGCTATTCAATTGCTTACGCAGGCGGGCAATAGTGCGGCCGTGGTATAGCTGGCAATGGTCGCATTGGTAATAGAGCGCCAGTGCATAGGCGATATATTCGCGATCGATTTCGCTCAGGGTAAAAGGATCGGACTCTCCTGGTACCCCGGTAAATGTGTGTGCGTGTAGTTCGTTAAGGACATCATTGAAGGGCTGTCCTTGCAGGGACTCTCTTACAGCTTGAACGACCACCTTGAACCTCATGGGAAAAGAATATTTCAGGGCTCGGTGCCACGCACCGAGAAGATTCTCCGCAACGCGCGATCCGCGATGGCCTGGGGTGGTCGCATCGTTACGTGAGTTGAAGAGTTGGGGAAAAACGCCCAAACGCCATCTCCGAGACGCTTTTTCGGAATGGCTGGCGCAGTCGGCATGTGGCGGGGCAAGGCGTTATTTTTGACGCAAAGGCACGGCCATGTCTATCTTCCATTGAAAGTCAGCAATAACTTCTCCGCCAACGCGCTCATCGGCCCAATCATCGTCCGACTTGCTTCCCCCCGGTGTCAGGATTTCCACCGGTCAAGCCAATCTGCAACGTGTCCTCGCCACCGGGTGGGCGGACGCGGCGCTCGACAGCGAACCCGAGGCGCAAGCCGTGATCGCAGCCTGGCTGGAGACCCGCATCGGACTGCTTCAGCGGCAGGCGTCGCAACTGAACGTCGGTCATCGGGAGATGTTTGCATGTCCGGCATCTGACTCGAATCCAACGCAGACTCCGCACCGTGTCTTGCGGACGTCACAAAAACCACCCTAAATGCGTGTTTATTGAGGCGCGCGGGTCTCGCCGAGTTGTCGTTCGAGTGCACGCAGTCGCTCGCGCAGGCGGTCCAGTTCATCGAGCAGGTCGAGCGCGAGCGCGGCGCCGGCGAGATTCAGGTCCAGGTCGTGCTGGAGTCGGACGGCGCGGCGGGCGCGACGAACCTCCTCGCCGCTAAAGCGCCAATCCCCTGGCTGTCCGCCCTGGGGCCGCAGCACGCCCTCGATGACCATGAGTTCGATGGCGCGACCATTGGCGCCGCAAAGCTGGGTGAGTTCCGTCAGCGAAACGGTCACGGCTTCATCCAGCACGATTCCTTCAATGCCGCTCTCGATCTGCGCCATGGGTCAGACTCCCAACTCGGCCCGCGGGTTGAAGTTCAGACGTTCGGCCATGAGTCGATACGCCTCGCGCGCGGCCTCGGTGTTGGCTGGCGGCGCGACGATCTCCAGCACCACGAGCGTATCGCCGGGCGGGTTGCCGGGCAGACCGCGTCCTTTCAGGCGCATTTTCTGTCCGCTCTGGGAGCCCGCCGGGATCTTCAGGCTCACCGATCCGCCCAGGGTCGGCACGGTCACGGAAGCGCCTAGGGCCGCCTCCCAGGGGGCAATGGGCAGGCGCAGCAGAATGTCCTTGCCGTCCGGCGTGAAATGCCGATGGGGGGCGATCTCGATCTCCAGATAGAGATCGCCGGACGGGCCGCCATTCAGACCGGCCGCGCCCTGCCCCGCGAGCCGGATCTGCCGGCCCTGGGTGACGCCTTCCGGGATGCGGACGTTCAGCGTGCGCGAGCGCGTGGTGCGGCTGCCGTCCGCGGCGGTTTCCTGCACGTCGAGCTTGAGCTGACGGGTCGCGCCGCGGTAGGCGTCCTCAAGATCGATGACGATTTTGATGCTCTGGTCCTGGCCGCGGCGGCGTCGGGTTTCCCGATTATCGGAACGGAAGGCGCGTCCGAAGACGCTGGCGAAGAAATCGCTGAAGTCGGCGGTCTCGTTCGGATCGAAATGGAAATTCCGATTGCCGGCGGCGCCGGGCGGCGGCCGGAAATCCTGCCCGGCGCGCCAGTTGCTGCCGAGCGCGTCGTAGGCGGCGCGTTTTTCCGGATCGTGCAGCACTTCGTTGGCCTCGTTGACCTCCTTGAAGCGCGCCTCGGCGTTCGCTTCCTTGCTGACATCCGGGTGAAACTTGCGCGCGAGCCGACGATAGGCGCGCTTGATCTCGTCTTGCGAGGCGTTGCGCGCCACGCCGAGGGTTTTGTAGTAGTCCTTGTATTGCATCGCAACGTCTCGGGAAAATGGGCGGACAGACACTCGGAGAACCCCGAATCATCGCCGAAAATGGGGGCGAGGGGGAGCGATTGCATCGTTTTGCCGGGTCAAGGCCGCAATCCGGTGACGCTCTGGATTTCTCTAAATCGATCCGATCGCGAGTCTGGCCGCGACGGACCGGGACCGGCAACCGATCGAATCATTGCCGATCGAAGACCTGAATGGAACTTGACGCACGGTTTCATCCCGCTCGATCATCCAGGATCGCCGCGCCGATGGCCTACAATCGACCGCTGCAACGTCACATCACCCAAGAGAGTTTTTCATGACCGCCAAAGACCATCTGATCATCTTCGATACCACGCTGCGCGACGGCGAGCAAAGCCCCGGCGCCTCCATGACCCGCGACGAGAAGGTGCGGATCGCCAAGGCGCTGGAACGGCTGCGGGTGGATGTGATCGAGGCCGGTTTCCCGATCGCCAGTCCGGGCGATTTCGCGGCGGTGAAGGCGGTGGCCGAGGCGATCAAGGACAGCCGGGTGTGCGGTCTGGCGCGGGCGCTCGATGCCGACATCGACCGCGCGGGCGAGGCGTTGAAGGGCGCCAACGCGGGGCGCATCCATACCTTTATCGCGACGTCGCCGATTCATATGGAAAAGAAGCTGCGGATGTCGCCGGATCAGGTGCTCGAACAGGCGGTTTATGCCGTGAAGCGGGCGCGCAACTATACCGATGACGTGGAGTTCTCGCCGGAGGACGCCGGGCGCTCCGAGATCGATTTTCTGTGCCGGGTGCTGGAGGCGGTGATCGACGCGGGCGCCCGCACTGTCAATATCCCCGATACCGTCGGCTACAACATCCCGGATCAGTTCGGCAGCCTGATCGCGACCCTGCGCGAGCGGGTACCGAATGCCGACCGAGCGGTGTTTTCGGTGCACTGTCACAACGATCTCGGGCTGGCGGTCGCCAACTCGCTGGCGGCGGTGCGCAACGGCGCGCGTCAGGTGGAGTGCACCATCAACGGGCTGGGCGAGCGCGCCGGCAACGCGGCGCTGGAAGAAATCGTCATGGCGGTGCGGACCCGTCAGGATCTGTTCGACTGTCAGACCCAGCTCGACACCACGCAGATCATGACCTGTTCGCGGCTGGTGTCCGGGATCACCGGCTTTCCGGTGCAGCCCAATAAGGCGGTGGTGGGCATCAACGCCTTCGCCCACGAGTCGGGCATCCATCAGGATGGTGTGCTCAAGAGCCGCGAGACCTACGAGATCATGCGCGCGCAGGACGTGGGCTGGAGCGAGAACCGCATGGTGCTGGGCAAGCACTCGGGCCGCAATGCCTTCCGGGCGCGTCTGGACGAACTGGGCGTGGCGCTGAAGTCCGAGGAGGAACTCAACGCCGCCTTCTCGCGCTTCAAGGATCTGGCGGATAAAAAGCACGAGATCTTCGACGAGGATTTGCAGGCATTGGTGACCGACGCGACGTTGGAAGCCGCCAACGAGCGGGTGAAACTGGTGTCGCTGCGCGTCTGTTCCGAGACCGGCGAGACACCGCATGCCAAGCTGGTGCTGACCTTCGACGGCGTCGAGAAGTCGGGCGCGGCCAGCGGCGGCGGGCCGGTGGATGCGACCTTCAAGGCGATCGAGACGATCGTCGAAAGCGGCACGGTGCTGCGGCTCTATTCGGTCAATGCCATCACCAGCGGGACCGACGCGCAGGGTGAGGTGACGGTGCGTCTGGAGAAGGGCGGGCGGATCGTCAACGGGCAGGGGGCCGATACCGATATCGTCATCGCCTCGGCCAAGGCGTATCTCAATGCCTGCAACAAGATTCTGCATCCGGCGCAACGCGCCCATCCGCAGATCGGCGATGTCTGATGGACGAGGTGGTCCGCCGAGGTTATCTGCGTGCCCTGGGGGTGTCGGTCTGGGAGCCGCGTTTCGGTCCCGCGCCGGGTTCCGATGAGGTGAGGTCGGGCGACCCGACACCAGCGCCCGACGCGGAGGCGAATCCGGTCCAGGCGTCCGCTTCCAGACTGGCGTCGGGTGTCGGCGAGACGTTGGGCGGGGCGGGCGTCCCGCCTGCTGGCGAACGGGACGCCCGCCCACCACAAAACCGGGACGACCAGGACGCGGCTCAAGCCCCCGATGACGATGGCGCGATGTTCGAGGCGTATCAATCCTGGGCGCGGATGGGCGCTGACTCGATGGACGAGGGTCTGGACGAGGAGACGGCGGAGGTCGCCACCCTGGACTGGGATCCGCTCATGGCGGCCGTGGCCGCCTGCCGTGCCTGCGGTCTGTGCGAGACCCGCACCCAGACCGTCTTCGGGGTCGGCCATCGGGACGCGGATCTGCTGGTGATCGGCGAGGCGCCGGGCGCCGACGAGGATCGGCAGGGCGAGCCGTTCGTGGGCCGGGCGGGACAACTGCTGACGCCGATGCTGGCGGCGATCGGTTTGTCCCGCGAGCAGGTCTATATCACCAACGTGCTGAAGTGTCGCCCGCCAGGCAATCGCGATCCCAAGCCGGAGGAGATCCAGCGTTGCGAAGGCTATCTGCAGCGGCAGGTGGCCTTGATCCGGCCGCGCGTCATCCTGGCGGTCGGGCGCATTTCAGCGCAGAGTCTGCTGCGCACGGACGAGCCCGTGGGACGCTTGCGCGGTCGCTGGTTGACGTTCGGAGCGGCGTCGATCCCGCTGCGCGTGACCTACCATCCAGCCTATCTGTTACGTTCTCCCGAACAGAAGGCAAAGGCATGGGAGGATCTGCTTGAAGTCAGACGGAAGATGACTAATATATCTTCAGTGTGAGCGTTTTTCAGGTATTTACTATTTAATAATGTTCTTATATACTGATTTCCGTGGTCGCACTCCACAGCGCTCACACTGAACGAAAAACATCATCAAATCTCGGAGAAAATAGATGAAAAAGCTTGCTACCGCTGCCGCGATTGCCGCACTTCTGGGTGTTTCCGCTTCCGCTTCCGCCTGGTGGGGCGGTCCCTGGGGCAACGACGGTTACCGCAATAACGGCTGGGGCGACGGCGTCGGCGATATGTTCAGCGACATGTTCGGCGATGGCTACGGCGACTTCAGCATGAACATGAGCGGCGGCGGCCGCGGGTACGGTCGTGGTCGCGGTTACGGTCGCGGCTATGGCGACTACTACGGCAATAGCTACGGCTATCCCTACGGTGGTTATGGCAATCCGTATGGCGGCTATGGCGCTCCCTACTATGGCGGCGGCTATCCGTATGCCGCTCCTTACGGCGTGCCGATGGCTCCCGCGGCTCCGGCCGCGCCTGCCCAGCCTCAGTCCAAGTAAGACGGACGGCTGATCGGAAAAAGCCAGGCTTCGGCCTGGCTTTTTTTTTCTTGAACCTCGGCATCCGTCGGGGCCTTCGTGACACCAACGACGCCTGCCGACTGGACGCGGTTTAATCGAGCATGGAAAGACTGGAGTAGGCGAGCGTCAAGCCGAACAGGGTTGCCATCAGAACATCGCTTGGATAGTGCAGACCGAGCAGAATCCGGGAACTGGCGACCAGGGCCGTGAAGGGAATCAGCAGCCAGCCCAGTTGCGGAAAGTAGTACACCGCCACGGCCGAGAAACTGACGGCATGGAGCGTATGCCCGGAGGGAAAACTGTACCGGTCGAGCGGCGGCACCAGGGCCATGATGTCGCTCGCGTGATGGCAGGGCCGTTCGCGCCGGGTCACGCCCTTAAGCGACTTGTACAGCGCCAGCGCCACGCCGCCGGTGACCAGCATGTGCAGGCTGGCCTTGAGACCCTCGACACCATAGAGCAATGGCAGGATGGCCATCAGGCAATACCAGAAGACGCCGTCGCCGAGTCGGCTCACCAGCGCGAACGGGCGATGCACCCAGACACGCTGGCCTGATCGGCTCCAGGTTCGACAGATGGACGCCTCGCGATTATTCAGGTGTTGCAGCCATGGCCTCATGACAAACCTCCATTCCGCCGTGTCGGCGAATCACCTCGAAGAGACGTTCCTCGACCCTGCCCAAAACGCGATCCCAGCTGATGCCCTCGGCGGTTTTTCTGGCCGCCGCGCCCAGTTGGCGCAGACGCGCCGGATTTTGAACGGCGGCGCGACTGGCGGCGATGAAGGCGGCGCTGTCGCCCACGGCGAGCGTCACGCCATTGACCCAGGATTCAATGTGGGCATGTGCCGCCGCGTAATCAAATGCGATGACCGGTAGCCCGCTCGCCATGGCCTCGGTGACCACGTTGCCGAAGGTCTCGGTCAGGCTGGGGAAGAGGAAGAGATCCCCCGAAGCATAGTGGGCGGAGAGCGCGTCGCCAACCCTGGCCCCCGCGCAGATGAAGTCGGGGAACTCGCGGCGCAGATGGGCGAGTTCAGGCCCATCGCCGACCAGCACGAAGCGCGCGTTGGCACGCTCGGCCAGTATTGCCTGAAACGCCTCGCGGGCAAGATCCAGATTTTTCTCGGCGGCGACCCTGCCGACGTAGACCGCGACCAGGGTATCGTCATCGCAGCCCCAGGAGCGGCGTAACGCCGGATCGCGCCAGGTCGGCGAGAATCGCGTGACATCCACGCCACGTCCGAACACATGGACGTTCTGAAAACCGCCGCTCGACAGCTCGGCCTTCAGCTCCGCGGTCGGTACCAGAGTCGCATCCGAACGGTTATGGAAGTGACGCAGGGTCTCGGCAATCTGGTGGGTCAGAATGCCGAGCCCATAATGCTGACTGTATTGATGGAATTGGGTGTGAAAGCCGGTGACGGTCGGGATCCCGAGCGCGCGCGCGGCTGAGAGTGCCGAATGGCCAAGCGGTCCCTGGGTCGCGATATAGACCAGATGTGGCCGGGTCCGATGCCATTGACGGCGCAGACGCCAGTAGACCGGGAGGCCGAAACGCAGGCCGCGATAGCCGGGGATCGGCAGTCCGGGCACCAGATAGTGAACCACCGGCCCACTGGG
Organism: uncultured Thiocystis sp.; assembly: GCF_903866365.1. Lineage (GTDB taxonomy): Bacteria > Pseudomonadota > Gammaproteobacteria > Chromatiales > Chromatiaceae > Chromatium. The sequence goes on along the minus strand of NZ_CAIPNF010000448.1, from coordinate 18,785 downwards.
TATGCGCCCCCGATCGGTCTGCTGGCGCGGACGAACCAATTGAATCCCGTGTCCGCGTTCCGCGAGACCTTCCGCGAGGTGCAGCATGGTATTGGCCACGCCGTTGATCTCGGGCGGATAAGTCTCGGTGACGATGGCGAGATCCAGCCGCTCGGGTTCCCGAGGGTCGGATGAGGTGCGGCGGGTTCGTTGCATGGTGTCAGGCGGGGCTCGGGTCGGGGCTGGTCAGGGTGGATTCGTCGCTCGCGGGGGCGGTCTCTGGCCGGTCATGTCGGCGTCGCCGGTCATTCTCCGGATCCAGTCCAAGCGCCGCGACGATCGCCCGCCGCGAGGATTCGGCCAGCGAGCGTCGCGTCGTCTCGTCGTCGGCCTGCAACGGCGGAAGAAACTGGATGTGGGCGACCAGATCCGGATGACGGACGATCTGCCAGAGGTTGGCGATCAGCGTGTCGTCGTCGACATAGGGCGCGCGGGTATCCGGTGTCGGATCCTCGCCCCGACGATAACCGATCGCGACCGGCTGGATGCGAATCCCCGAATCTTGCGCGACACTGAAGAGCCGCGGATGAAAGCGGCGCACGCAGCGTCCTTCGGTGGTGGTGCCCTCGGGGAAGATCATCAGCGGATGCCCGTGCGCGATCTCCGCGACGATACGCGCGGCGATGCGGTCGGCCTGATGCGCGCCGCGTTCGATAAAGAGCGTCCCGGCGATCTCGGCCATCCAGCCGATCAGCGGCCAGCCCCTGACCTCTGATTTGGCAAGAAAGGCGATCTCATGCTGGGCGCCAACGATGGGGATGTCGAGCCAGGAGATATGGTTGCCGACCAGCAGACAGCCCGGCTCGACGCGCCCCTCGACCCGCAGTCGCAGACCCAACGCGCGGCACAGCCGGGTATGCCACCAGCGCACCGCCTGGGGCACCCAGACGGGCCGCTGGCCGATGCTGGAACGCAGACAGATGTACAGGGCGACGATTGCGCCCGTGATCAGGTGCTCGATGACCCGCAGACTTCTCCAGAGCGATCTTGCCATCATCGGGATCTCATCGGTCGGTCATCCGTTCGAGAAAATGGCGCGAATAGCTTGGATTGAGCTCGTCGACATTGAGCAGCATGAGCACATCCGCCACCCCGAAATCGGGATCCCGGCAGGGTTCGCCGCAGGCGCGGGCGCCCAGTCGGACATAGGCGCGCAGCAATGCCGGCAGGGGCGCGTCGAGGATGTCCTCGTGGGCGGTCAGCAGCGGCGCTCGGGGCGTCACGCGCAGGTCCTCGGTGGACATGGCCTGTCGGCGCAGCCGGTTCATGATGGCGGCAGCCTGGAGATCCTGATCTCCGAGCGGAACGCTGGCGCAGCCAAAGAGATAGTCGAAGCCGTGCAGAGTGATGTAGCCGGCCAGTCCGGACCAGAGTACCGCGATGGCCGATCCCTGCCGGAATTCCGGCGCGATGCAGGTCCGGCCGACCTCCAGGAGACGCCCCTTGAGGCGGGTAATCGAGCCCAGCTCGAATTCGCCTTCGGAGTAGAAGCGCCCGAGGCGGGCGGCCTGCGTGTCCGACAGGAGGCGGGTACAGCCAACGACCAGGCCGCTTTGCGCATCGCGGACCAGCAGGTGCTGACAGTAATCGTCGAACGCGTCGCGATCGAGACCCGCGTCGCCCTTAAGCCGTGCCCCCATTTCCTCGCCGAAGACCCGATAGCGCAGGGATTGGGCCTCGCGGACTTCCTGGGCGGAAGCGGCGAGTTCGGCAAACAGGCGTTCGCCGCGCGGGGCGGTCGACGCGGAGGCGGAAGCGACCATAACAGATCCTCGAACTCATCGGCTAATGAAAAGGATAATATTAGGTCGCAACGATTGCAGGGAGATGTGGGTTGGATGACGGAAAGGTGAATCCGTCAGATTTTAGTTGTCAGTTGTCAGATGTCTGACCTGGGGCGATTTCCGGAAAACGTCATGTCAAATTGAGTCCGTGCGCACGGAAACGTGGTCAATCCCGCAAGGATAGGATGGACCAGCCGCGGGATTGCGCGATGGCGCGGAGTTGGGGGTCCGGATCGACGGCCACGGGTCGCGCGACCCGTTCCAGAAGCGGCAAGTCGTTGTGCGAGTCGCTGTAGAACGCGCTTCCGGTCAGATCCCGCCCGTGCTCGGCGAGCCACTGTTCCAGGCGGATCACCTTGCCTTCCCGAAAGGCCGGCACGCCTTTGACCTCGCCCGTGTATTGACCGTTCGACTCCGCCGGCTGGGTGGCGATCAGGTGCGGGATGCCGAAACGCGCGGCGATGGGCGCGGTCACGAAGGCATTGGTCGCCGTCACGATCATGAGCGTATCGCCGGCCGCCCGGTGGGCGGCGATCAGTTCCCGCGCCGCCGCGAGCATGATCGGCTCGATCTGCTCGGTGACGAACCGCTCGCGCAGCGCCTCCAGTCGCTGGCGGGGGTGCTCGCGGAGCGGTCGCAGCGAAAAGCGCAGAAACTCCTGGATGTCCAGCGTGCCGGCCTGATAGTCGCGATAGAAGCGTTCGTTTTCGCGTTCGTAGCGAGCGCCGTCCACGATGCCCTCGCGCGCGAGGAAGCGTCCCCAGAGATAGTCCGAGTCGCCATTGAGCAGGGTATTGTCGAGATCGAAGATGGACAGGGCCATAGGCCGGAGCGCTCCCAGACAAAGGGTGGTTGCGAAAAGTCGTTGAGACGGAAAGATCCGGCAGTTAGCAAACAAAATGCCATGATTCGCGCCGATCGTCGAGAATTCGGCATGCCGATCCCAGGTTGCGCGCCGCTCCCCGGCCCGGAATCCGGGCGCGAGCGTGGCCTCGGGCCTCATCTTGCCCGAGCAAGTTCTTGATTAGCAATCGCTTACGTAGTGCGTCGCTTGCCGGAAACAACTCGGATATGGAAGAATGAGGATAGACCTGATAACAGGATGACGATTCCTTGATCGACCACGACGGTTTTCGACCCAACGTCGGCATTATCCTGAGCAATCGGGATCGTCGCTTATTCTGGGGACGCCGTGTTGGCCAGAATGCATGGCAATTCCCCCAGGGCGGCATCAATGCCGACGAAACTCCCGAAGAAGCGATGTACCGGGAACTTGAGGAAGAAGTCGGCCTGAACGCATTACAGGTCACCATTCTGGGCAGCACCCGGGGCTGGTTGCGTTACCATCTGCCCAAGCGCTACATCCGCCGGCATTGCGGGCCGACCTGCATCGGTCAGAAGCAGGTCTGGTTCCTGCTCCGCGTGGATTGCGGGGAGGATGCCTTCTGTCTCGATACCACGGATAAACCCGAATTCGATGCCTGGCGCTGGGTCCGGTATTGGCAGCCGCTCCAGGAGGTCGTCTATTTCAAGCGTCGCGTCTATCAACAGGCGCTTGAGGAATTGGCGCCCATCCTCTATCCCGAGGGCTTGCCGCGACACGAGGAGTATTTTACCGGGGTCGCGGGGTTTCTGCGCCAGCGCCATCCCTAGAGCGGCGCTCGATACAACTGTCCGACATCGCATGCGCGGCCCGCGCGGGCGCCTGACATCCTCTGGGGTCCGGGCGCCTGTCGGTCAACCGGGCATGCCGAAGGTTCGCCCTTTCCCTTCTCCGATCATCCAGGTATCCGCTTGACAGAGAGCCCAACATTTCTTCTCGCGAATCCTCCGCTCAGTATGCTGGAGTCGTTGCGGCGTATCGTTCAGGAGGTCAATAACGCCCAGGATCTGGAGCAGGCGCTGACGATCATTGTGCGTCGCGTCAAACAGGTGGTCGGCGCCGATGTCTGCTCCGTGTATCTCAACGATTTCGATAACCGTTGTCACATCCTGCACGCGACCGAGGGACTGAGCGGCCATGTCGTCGGGCGGGTGCGTCTGGAACTTGGCCGCGGACTGATCGGCCTGGTGAGCGAGCGCGCCGAGCCGATCAATCTCGACGACGCGGCCACCCATCCGCGCTACGAACGGATCATCGACATTGGCGAGGAGAGTTATCACGGTTTTCTGGGCGCGCCCATCATCCAGAATCGCAAGGTGCTCGGCGTGCTGGTGCTGCGACAGCGCCAGCGGCGCCACTTCGAGGAGGACGAAGTCACCTTCGTCATGACCCTGGCGTCGCAACTCGCCGGGGCCATCACCTTCGCCCGGACCAGCGGCGAACTGGTGCGTCTTCAGGATGACGGTATCCCGCAGCGCTTTCTGCCCGGACTGGCCGCCTCGCCGGGAATCGGCATCGGTCAGGCGGTAGTGGTCTATCCGCCGGCCGATCTGGATGCCGTGCCGGACCGCCGTCCCGATGACCCGGAGGGGGAGGAGGAAGACTTTCGGCGCGCGGTGCGCAATGTGGTCAATGACCTGGATCGCTTCGCGTCGCGCACCCAAAAGCTCTTGAGCACCGAGGACATGGCGTTATTCGACGCCTGGCGTCTGATGCTGGAGAGCGACACCCTGATCGACGGCACCCTGTCGCGCATTCGTGCCGGCAACTGGGCGCCGGGCGCCTTGCGCGAGACGATCGCCGAACACGCCAAGGTCTTCGACAACATGGACGATGCCTATCTGCGCGAGCGGGGGTCCGATGTCCGGGATCTTGGGCGCTGCGTGCTGATGCACCTCCAGAATCTGACCGCCGCGCCGATCCAGTACGCGCCCCAGACGATTCTGGTGGGCGAAGAGATCAGCGCGATGCAGATCGCCGACGTGCCGCGCGAGAAGCTCGTCGGGATCGTCTCCACCACTGGCTCGGGGTCGTCGCATGTCGGCATTCTGGCCCGTGGCATGGGGGTGCCGGCGGCCATGGGCGTGTCCGACCTGCCCGTCGGGCGGGCCGAAGGCCGGGAGATGGTAGTGGACGGATATCGCGGGCGCGTCTATGTCGCCCCCGGCCCAGCGGTCCGCTCCGAGTACCAGCGTCTCGCGGAAGACGACGCGGTGCTCACCAACGAACTCCAGACTCTGCGGCATCTGCCGGCCGAAACCACGGACGGTTATCTGATGCCGCTCTATCTGAACACCGGGCTGGTCTCGGAGAATCGCCCGCTCGGGATCGAGGAATCCGCCGGGGTCGGTCTCTATCGCACCGAGCTTCCCTTTATCGTGCGCGACAGCTTTCCGGGCGAGGCCGCCCAGATGTCGAACTATCGGCATGTGCTGGAACTGTTCGCGCCGCGCCCCGTGACCATTCGGACGCTCGATATCGGCGGCGACAAACCGCTGCCCTATTTCCCGATGCACGAGGCCAATCCCTTTCTTGGCTGGCGCGGCATCCGCATCACGCTCGATCATCCCGAGATCTTTCTGACCCAGGCGCGGGCCATCCTGCGCGCCGCCATCGGGCTCGACAACCTGCAACTGCTGCTGCCCATGATCAGCTCGGTCGGGGAGGTGGACGACGCTCTGCTGCTGATCCATCGCGCCCATGACGAACTGCTGGAGGAAGGCTATCAGGTCAAGATGCCCCCGGTCGGCGTCATGATCGAGGTTCCCGCCGCCGTCTATCAGTCCGAGGCGCTGGCGCGGCGGGTGGATTTTCTCTCGGTCGGCACCAACGACCTGACTCAATACCTGCTCGCCGTCGACCGCAATAATCCGCATGTCGCCAAGCTCTACGACGAATTTCATCCGGCGATCCTGCGCGCCCTGCTGCAGATCATCACCGGCGCGCGGGTGCATGGCCGCGAGGTCAGCGTCTGCGGCGAGATGGCCGGCGATCCGCTCGCCACCTTTCTCCTGCTCGGCATGGGCGTGCACAGCCTGAGCATGGGCGCCGGCAGCCTGCTGCGGGTCAAGCGCGTCATCCGCAGCATCAGCCGGGCGCGCGCGCGCGAGGTGCTGAAAGTCGCGCTGCAATGCGAGGACTCCGGCTCGGTGCGCCGGCTGCTCCTCGATGCGCTGGAAGCGGTCGGGCTGGGCGGGCTGGTGCGTCCTGGGAAATGACTCGGCTTGACCGGCGTCTTGCCAGAGACACGGGCAAGGATTTTTCGTGTTTCTGTGTACGTACCTGCACTGATTTCACGACAAAACATCAACACTCTTCAGATCGGACGCTCTCTGGGCCGGCTGCTGGAGCTGGGCAGACCGGTCGTGGTCGTCGCGCAAGGCGAGCAGACCTGGACCGGGGTGCGCGAACGTCGGCTGGCGTGGCGCATCGTCCCGGCGGCGAGCAACGAGCCGGGGTCTCAAGGCCGTTAGCCGCTCGACTGGATGCAGACCGAGGAGATGCAGAAAGCTCCTGACCCTATCCCCGGCTGGAGGGATCTGTCCATGGCGAGCGCTTCACAGCTCAAGTTCCGAGACCGGGGCCTCTTCGTTGTCGTTCAATCGATAGGGTCTGGCAGCCCCTTTGCCGGGGTTCAGAATCCCGGCGGGATCGAAGCCGCGCTTGATCTCGGACATCAGCCGCAGCGCGACCGGATCGATCTCCCGTCCCACGAAATCGCGCTTTTCCAGTCCGACGCCATGTTCGCCCGAGAGGGTTCCGCCCAGACGCAACACGAGCGAAAACATCGCGTCCAGGCAATCACGGGCACGTTCGACCTCCCCGGCATCGTCCGGGTCGATCAGCAGGTTGACATGGATATTGCCGTTGCCGGCATGACCGAAGTTGACGATGCGGATGCCGGTCTCGTGCGACAGCCGCTCCAGTCCCTCGATGAATTCGCCCATGCGCGAGACCGGGACGACCACGTCCTCGTTGATCTTTTTGGGGGCGATGTGACGCAGGGTCGGCGACAGCGATTTGCGGGCCTTCCAGAGCGCGGCGACCTCGTCGGCGGAGTCGGCGCGTCGCAGTTCGAGCAATCCCGCGACCTGGGCGGCGGCGCTCACGGCGTTCAGCGCCTCGTCGATGCAGGCGCGCGGGCCGTCGACCTCGATCATCAGCAGCGCCCCCGCGCCCTCGGGCAGATCGATCTCGGTGAAATGGCGCACGGTGGCGATGGCGGCGGCGTCCATGAATTCGAGCGCGCAGGGGGTGACCGGCTGGGCCATGATGGCCGAGACGGCGGCGGCGGCGGCGTGGATGTCGGTATAGGCGGCGCGCAGGGTGCGCTTCGCCTCGGGCAGCGGGGTCAGCTTCAGGGTGGCCTCGGTGATCAGCGCGAGGGTGCCCTCCGAGCCGATGACGAGCCGTGTCAGATCGTAGCCGACCACGCCCTTGGTGGTCAGGACGCCGGTGCGAAAGGGCTCGCCGCGTCCATCGATAGCCCGTAGACCCAGGGTATTGTCGCGCGGGGTGCCGTACTTGACCGCACGCGGACCGGCCGAGTTGTAGGCGAGATTGCCGCCGATGGTGCAGGTCGCCGCGCTGGTGGGGTCCGGGGGCCAGAAAAAGCCGAGCGGCTCCAGTGCCTGTTGCAGGGTCGCATTGAGCACGCCCGGTTGCACGACCGCCAGACGGTCGGCGGGGACGAGACGGATGATCCGGTCCATGCGCTCGAAGGAGAGGACGATGCCGCCCCGGTCCGGCACCGTGGCGCCGGTGGTGCCGGTGCCGCGCCCGCGCGCGATCAGCGGGATGCCCGCCTCGGCGCAAAGTCGGACCAGGGCCGCGATCCGGGGCTCGTCGGTCGCGAACACGACCGCCTGCGGCAGCGCGTGGCGGCGGCTGTTGTCGTAACCGTAGGGCCAGCAGTCGGCCGGATCGGTGAGCAGACAGCCAACGCCCGCGATCCGGGCAAGCGAGCGTTGGAAACTAGCGGAAAACGCGACCCCGCGTGCGATCCTGTTCAATGAGTTAAACCTTCTTTTCTCATCATGTAAACCGCGTCTCACCAACCGTCGCAGGTCACTGCGAGGCTGTCATCGCTCGCGACCAGGAATGTCGCTCAGGACGCGGTTTACTGGTATTCGAAGAGTTTGACCACGCGCTTGACGCCGGGGACATAGCGCACCTGCTCGGTTGCCGCCTCCGCCTCCGCCGGATTGACCAGTCCCAGGAGATAGACCACGCCGTCCTCGGTCACGACCTTGATCCGAGTCGCGTTGAAATCCGGGAGATCGACCGCTGTCATCGCCAGTTTGGCGCGCGAGGTGATGTAGATGTCCTCGGATTGACGCACCAGATCGGTCTTGGGTCCGATGGTCAATTCATCGATGACGCGCTGAACCTTGGGGAGACGGCTCACATGATCGACCGCCTGGCGCACCACCTCCGCCGATTCCGCCTGGCCGGTCAGCAGGACTGTTCGGTTGTAGCTGGTCACCGCGATTCTGGAGTGTCCCTGAATCGCGGGATCCTGGAGCAATTGATGAATGGCGGTGAGCTCGATCTGCTGATCTTCGAGCACGACCTGCGGGGGGCGGCGGTCATAGATGGCGGAGGCGCCGACCGCCGCTCCGCCCACGACGAGGGGGACGCAACCGGACAGTGCGACCGTCAGGGCCAGCAGCAGCGCCAGCCATCCTGTGAGAAAGTTTGAGTATCTATGAGGAATCGGCGGTAAAAGCATGTTTAATCCACTGAATCTGATTCTGACCGCTGATGGCAACGACATCGAAGCGGCAGGCTAGGGCGCTGGGATGCGACTGAAGATAGTGATTGGCGGTCGCGATCAGGCGTCGCTGTTTGCGGACGTCGACGGTTTCCGCCGGGCTGCCGAAGCGTGTAGAGCGGCGAAAGCGCACCTCCACGAACACCAGCATCGCGGCTTCGCGCAGGATGAGATCGATTTCGCCGTACCGGCAGCGGTGGTTACGCGCAATGAATCTCAGACCCTGGCGCATCAGAAAGGATTCGGCGAGACGCTCCATGGCCTCGCCAACCGATCCGGCGCTAGGCTTCGATTCCTGACTGACCATGGTCATCTCCATCCCAGATCGTTGAAGAATATCCATTCCTTGCGCGATTGCCTTGCTTGGATCTCGCGCCCTGAAAATAATTCCTTGCCCCTTGCCCCTTGCCCCTTAGCGCGTCTCCGGTTTGCTCGTGTCCACGGCGAGATCGGCCAGGCGCGGGCCGGTTTCGGTAAAGCGTCCAAGCTCAAGCTGACGCTGGATCCGTCCCAAACGATCAAGCGACAGTCCGCCGGTCTGTCCGGGATAGTAGCCGCCAGGGTTTTTGGCAAGGTCCGCGAGACGCGGCGCCAGTCGGTAGGCGTCGATGCCCATGGCGTGCAGCCGGGCGAGCGGGTCGGTGCCTTTGCTCAGGGCGCGGCGCGAGAGCGGTCCCGCTCCGCCGACATCGAGCATCCAGGGAATATCGACGAAATAGAGTCCAACCAGCCCCGCGTCGCGCTTGGGGTCGAAGTCGCCCGCATAGACATGGGAGGTGGAGATGACCGTGATGGCTTTGGTCGACGCGGCTTGCAGACGCGGGTGAAGTTTGCGCGCCATGTCCGCGGTCGCGACCAGGAACACCAGATCCGCGTCGGCCCCGCCGAGTAGCTTGGTCGCCACCCGGTCGGCGCTGGCCCCGGTCGGCGGGTAGCTTGACTGCCGCGTCAGAGTGCCTCCCTGATGACTCCACTGGCGCCGAAAGGCGCCTGCCAGCCGCTCGCCCCAGGCGCCTGCCGGGTAGAGCAGCAGCGCGCGTCTCAGACCCATGGCGTAGGCCTTGCTGGCAACCTCGGTGGCTTCATTCTCGGGCGAGAGCGAGAATTGGTAGAGGTTTTCGGCGCGTTTGTCGGTCCGGGTCGCCTCGTTGAGCGCCAGGGTCGGAACTCCGAGAAGCCGCTCGGCCGCCAGGGCGTCAACGGCCTCCTTCTGTAGAGGGCCGATCACATAATCGGCGCCGTCCTGGATTGCCTTGGCATGCAGGCCCCGCGAGCGATCGGCATTGGAAATGTCCGTGAAATTCAACATTGGCCGTTGGCCCGCCCGATCCGCGCGGCCGGCGGCCTCGATGCCGTCCTGCACGGCCTTGGCGGCGGCGGCGAAGCGACCGCCACGCGGGAGAAGGATGGTGACCTGGTCGCCGTTTGCATAACCGCCGGCAAGTGTCCCCGTGTAGGCATTGGCCAACTCGGGGAGTGCCGGGTGCCCTGAATGCCCTTGCTTCCATTGGCGGTAACGGGTCTCCAGCGGTTGCGGATCGGCGTCGGCATTGCGTGTCAGCAGGGCGACGTCGGCCCAACCTTTCATGGTGCCGCTTCCCTGGCGGGCAAGATCCCGCAGTTCGGCGTTGCCGACCAGGTTCAAGGTTGAGATCAGAGAGACCTGATTGAGCAAACGTTCGTCCTGTTGATCGAGCTGCCGGTCCAGCTCGTCGAGGGTTTGAGCGGCGGCGAGCGGCGAGTTGGCAAGCCGCTGGGCGGAGGCCAGGGTTCCCAACCGATGGGCCTTCAGCTCCTTGGGCAAGGTCTGAACCTGCATGCGCTCCAGCAATCCGATCGCGTCCTTGGGATGGTCCGTCTGCAGCGCCAGATCTGCCTCGGTCAGCAGCAGCAGATCCCGTTGCGAGGGTGTCATGTCCGGACGGGAGATCGCGTCGACGGTTTTCTTCGCGGGCGCGGTTTGACCGGCTGCAAGAGAGGCGCGGGCCGCCTTGATCTGGAGTTGGACGCGCGCGGGCGGCTGGGCCTTGGCCGCGAGGTCGAGATAGAGCGCGGCGGCCTCCGTGGCCTTGCCCTGGGCTTCCAGGACGGTCGCGCGATTCAGTTCCGCGGCGGGGATGGGGGCGAGTACCCTGGCCTCCTCCTGGATCGGGTTGACCGCGCAGGCGGACAGGATGGTCGCCAGCAGCAGGGGAGGCAGCCGCCACGCGCGGGCCGGGCGCCTGGTGGACAAAAGGATGCGGTCAACGCGATTCTTGAGCATGTTCAGTTCCGTTTCAGAGTCTGTCGAGGACACAAGATGCAGCAACAACGAGGAATACTATACGTGGTCGCAACGCCGATCGGCAATCTTGCCGACATGACCGAGCGCGCGCGTAAGATCCTGTCCGAGGTCGCTTTGATCGCCGCGGAGGATACCCGCGAAACCCTGCATCTCCTCAACCACTTCGGGATTATGGCAACGCTGGTCGCCTATCACGATCACAATGAGTCGCGGGTCGCGCCACGCTTGCTGGCGGATCTGGAGGCGGGGCGCGACGTGGCGCTGGTCTCGGATGCGGGAACGCCTTTGATCAACGATCCGGGCTATAGCCTGGTCGCCGCGGCGCGCGAACGGGGGCTGACGGTGGTGCCCGTGCCGGGTGCCAACGCGGCGATCTGCGCACTCTCGGCGGCCGGTTTGCCGAGCGATCGGTTCCTGTTTCTCGGGTTTCCGCCGCGCACCCGCGCTCAGCGTCGGAGCTGGCTCGGGGAGGTTGCCAACGAGCCCGGCACCCTGATTCTGTACGAGAGCGCGAAACGGGCGCTGGCGACGCTCGAAGACCTGGGCGCGGTGCTGGGCGAGCACCGCCGCGTGGTGCTGGCGCGCGAACTCACCAAGCGCTTCGAGACCTTTCTGTTCGGTCAGCCGCGGGACTTGATCGCTCGGTTGGCGGCGGACCCCGAACAGCAACTCGGCGAACTCGTCATCCTGGTCGAAGGTCGGAACCTGGCCCCGGACGAGGGCGAGCGCATCGAGCAGGAGCGGGTGCTGCGGATCCTGGGCGAAGCGCTGCCGCTGCGTCAGGCGGTCGACCTGGCGGCCCGCTTGACTGGCGCCAGGAAAAATACGCTCTATCGATTGGGTCTCGATCTGGGCCTGGGGGGGGCGGACGATTGAGGTTCGCGAATTCCAGCCACTGCATGACCGCTTTTCGGTATACTTCTCGGCTGGGAGTTGGCCAGGCAGTCGCTCGTTTCGTTCGCGAAACGGGAGGAAAGTCCGGGCTCCAACGGGCAGGGTGCCAGGTAACGCCTGGGGGGCGCGAGCCCACGGAAAGTGCCGCAGAAAAGAAACCGCCGATCCCGCGCCCGTTGCGGGAGGTAAGGGTGAAATGGTGCGGTAAGAGCGCACCGCGCCGATGGTAACATCGGTGGCAGGGTAAACCCCACCCGGAGCAAGACCAAATAGGGGGACAGGCGGTTTCGACCGCAACGCGCGGCCCGCGCGTGTTCCCGGGTAGGTCGCTTGAGGCGCATGGCGACATGCGTCCCAGATGAATGGCTGTCCTCGACAGAACCCGGCTTATCGGCCAACTCCCTCATGATTCCCGCGCGCCCCGCTCATCCGATGAGTGTCGGCGACTTGCGATCTTTATCTCAAGTCGTTTCTAGATTGATTGCCTCACCTACCTGAAATCAAGCATCTTTTTGTGAGTTCGCGCCCATGCTGAACTATGGCGTGTAAGTCGCTGACTGCCAACGCGAATAACCGATTGGATTCTTGACGATGTCTCTGGCGATCACTAAGATGACGGATAAGTGGGTGAGAGTGGGGAATTAGGGGGCAAAGCGCGATCGACAAGTCGCGAGGGGGCGTTGGTGTTTCGGGGGGTCGCCATCGTCAATCTGGATGCGAAGGGGCGTCTTGCGATTCCGTCCAGGCATCGCGACCGCCTGCAGGCATCCTGCGAGTCCCATCTGGTGATCACGGTGGACCGGGATCGCTGTCTTCTGCTGTATCCAGAGCCCGAATGGGAAGTGATCGAGCGTCAATTCGCCGCTCTCCCCGCTCTCGATCCCACTGCGCGCGCTCTCCAGCGGCTCTATGTCGGAAATGCACAGGAAGTGGATATCGACGCTCAGGGCCGCATCCTTGTTCCTCAATATCTGCGCGATTTCGCCGCTTTGGATAAGCGGGTCGCGTTCGTGGGTCAGGGGATTAAATTCGAACTGTGGGACGAGGCGGCCTGGCAGGCGCGCAACGAGGCGGCGCTGAACGATTCGGCGATCGGCGACCTGGCGTTAACCGCGGGCCTGGGCTCCTTGACACTCTAATCCCCGTCGCTCGTCAGACTTAAATTTAATTTATAAAACAGATGCTTAATGCATAAACCTGTCTTGCTGGAGGAGAGTGTGGCTGCGCTGGTGTTGGATCCGAGCGGTCTCTATATCGACGGCACCTTCGGTCGTGGCGGGCATAGTCGCGCCATCCTGGCACGCCTTGGCCCCGCGGGGCGCTTGATCGCGCTGGATCGCGATCCGGATGCCGTTGCCGCCGCTCGCCCCCTGGCTGCCTTGGACCCGCGCTTCTCCATTTTCCAGGGATGCTTTGGCGCGCTCGGCGAGGTTCTTGCCCAGGCCGATACACACGTTCAGGCGAACGGCATTCTGCTCGATCTCGGCGTGTCGTCTCCCCAATTGGACACCGCTCGGCGCGGGTTCAGCTTCTCTGTTGGCGGACCGCTCGATATGCGAATGGATCCGCAATCCGGTGAATCGGCGGCGGAGTGGCTCACCCATGCCGATCAAGGTGAGATCGTCGCTGTGCTGCGCGATCTTGGGGAAGAGCGCTTCGCCAAGCGGATTGCCCGCGCCATCGTCGAGACCCGTTCCCGCGGCGAACTCGTGACCACCTCCCAGCTTGCCGACCTTGTGGCCCGCGCGGTGCCGACCCGCGAACCGGGCAAGCATCCGGCGACCCGGACCTTTCAGGCGCTGCGGATCCACGTCAATGACGAGTTGAACGAGATCCAGCGCTGTCTTGGTCAGGTCACTGGCCTGCTGGCGACAGCCGGGCGACTGGTCGTCATCAGTTTTCACTCTTTGGAGGACCGAATCGTCAAGCGCTTCATCCGCCAGGAGTCGCAAGGCCCCGTCTTTCCCAAGGGCGTTCCGGTCCGGGTGACCGCGACACATGGCCGTCTGCGTGCGATCGGCAAGCCGGTGCGTCCTTCGTCCGAGGAGTTGGCGGCGAATCCGCGGGCGCGTAGCGCGATCATGCGGATCGCCGAGCGGCTTGCCCCGAACGCGGTCGAGGTGCCTTCATGATCCGACGCGGCGTTTGGGTTCTTGCCCTCCTGGCGCTAACCGTAATCCTGTCGGCGGTAGGGGTCGTGCATGCCAAATATCTGACACGGTTGCATTTCGGATATCTGCAGGATCTGCGTGCCCAGCGCGACGCGATCGACGTGGACTGGAACCGTCTGCGACTCGAAGAGGCCGCCCTTTCCACCTACGTACGGGTTGAACGCAAGGCACGTTATGAACTCGGTATGTTCGCCCCACGGGCGGGCGACGTACTTCTGATCGAGGAGACTGGTCATGGCCAGCCGTAATGATCGTCTTCGACGGATCACCTCCCGGCGCGTCGAGGCGCCGCGCGCGAAGCCAAATTTGAAGTTGCGTCGCCGCTTGCTAGTCGGGCTGCTCTCGGGCACCTTCGTGCTGCTGTCCGGGGCGGTCTTTTATCGTCAGGTGATTGAAACCGACTTTCTGCGCAACGAGGGCGAACGACGCTATTTGCGCATCGGCGAGATCGCGGCGCGGCGCGGCATGGTCACCGATCGGAACGGCGAACCCCTGGCCGTGAGCACGCCGGTCGAAACGGTGTGGGCGGATCCGCGCAAACTGGTTCAAAGCCTAAATTCGCTGCCGCCGCTGGCTGCCGCGCTGGGGATCGAGCCTGCCGTGCTGCGTGAAAAAATCGAGTCCAACCGAGAGCGTGGATTTCTCTATCTGAAGCGCCGGGTGAGTTTCGAAGAAGCGCGCGAGGTCAGGCTGGCGATTGATCAACACAACATCGAAGGCGTCGATTTCGAGACCGAATACCGGCGTTTTTATCCTGGCGCTGAGGTTTTCGGCCATGTCATGGGGTTCACGGACATCGAGGACCGCGGCCAGGAGGGGGTCGAACTCGCTTACGACCATCACCTGAAGTCGGAGCCTGGCTTGCGTCGCGTGATCCTGGACGGTCGTCGTCGCATCGTTCAGGAGATCGAGCAGATCCGCCCGCCGCGTCAGGGTAAAGATCTGGTCCTGAGTCTCGATCGTCGACTGCAATTTCTCGCCTACCGCGAACTCATGAAAGCGGTCAAGGAACACAAGGCCAAGGGCGGGACCGTGGTGGTGCTGGACGTGAACACGGGCGAGGTGCTGGCGATGGTCAATCAGCCCGGTTACAACCCGAATGCCGACCGCGACAGCAGTGGCGACCGGCGTCGCAATCGCGCCCTGACCGATGTCATGGAGCCGGGCTCCACGCTCAAGCCCTTCGTGGTCGCGGCCGCCCTGGAGCGGGGCTTGGTGACGCCGACGACGCGGATCGCGACGGGGCCGGGGACGCTCAGGGTTGGCAGCAACGTGGTGAAGGATGTCCATAACTACGGCACCCTGGATGTGACCGGAATCATTACCAAGTCGAGTAACGTCGGCTCGGTCAAGATCGCGCAGAAGATGGATTATGCCAGCCTCTGGGGGCTCTACGATCAGCTTGGATTCGGCCATGCGACTGGTGTCGGCTTTCCGGGCGAGAGTGCCGGACGGCTGCGCCATTATTCGCGCTGGCGGCCCTTCGAGCACGCCACCATGGCCTTCGGTTACAGTCTGTCCGTCACTTCGCTCCAGCTTGCCCAGGCTTACAGCGTGCTTGCGGCGGATGGGATCAAGCGCCCGGTCACCCTGATCAAGCGCGACCCGGCGCTTGCCCTTGGCATGGACGAAGAGGCGCCCGATTCCACGTCCAGGGAGATTCGCATCTTGAGCGCGGACACGGCACGCAAGGTCCGCGCCATGATGGAAACCGTGGTCTCCGATCAGGGCACCGCCAAGCGGGCACAGATTGCCGGCTATCGCGTCGGCGGCAAGACCGGTACGGCCAAGAAAGCGGGCCCTGGCGGTTATGGCGGTGGCCGCTATCAGTCGGTCTTCGCCGGCTTCGTGCCGGCCGGCAAGCCGCGTCTGGTGATGGTGGTCATGATCGACGAACCTGGCGGAAGCGCCTATTACGGCGGCCTGGTGGCGGCGCCGGTCTTTCAAAAAGTCATGGAGGGCGCGCTGCGGCTCTTCAATGTGCCGCCGGACGATCCAGTCCCCTCGATGCTGCTGGCGCATCGGGAGCCGAAGCCATGATGTGGACGCTGGCTCAAGCCGTCGCGCATGCCGGCGGCTCGCTGCGCGGTCAGGATCGGGCGTTCGCTGGCGTCGGGACCGATTCGCGCGCCGATTGCACCGGGCAACTCTTCATCGCCCTGCGCGGCGAGAACTTCGATGGTCACGACTATGTTGCCGCCGCCCAAACGGCCGGTGCAGTCGCGGCCCTGGTGGATCGTCCGCTGGCCCTGGATCTGCCGCAATGGATCGTCGACGACACCCGTCTCGGTCTCGGGCGTCTGGCGGCGGCCTGGCGCGAGCGTTTCCCCGGTCGGGTGATTGCCATTACGGGCAGTAACGGCAAGACCACGGTCAAGGAAATGCTCGCAGCCATCCTGGCGCGGGCCGGTCGGGTGCGGGCCACGCGGGGCAATCTCAACAACGATATCGGCATGCCGCTGACCCTCCTGGGGGCGCGCGAAGAGGATTTCCTGGTGCTTGAAATGGGTGCCAACCATTCGGGCGAGATCGGCTACATGACCGACATCGCCCGCCCGGATCTGGCCCTCATCACCAACGCCGGACGCGCCCATCTGGAAGGGTTCGGCAGTCTCGCGGGGGTGGCCCGCGCCAAGGGCGAGATCGCGCGCGGACTCTCCGCGGAGGGGATTTTTCTGGTCGCTGGCGATTCGCCGCATCTGGGTCTGTGGCGCGAACTGTCCGCTGGCCGACGCCTGCTGACCTTCGCTCTCGACGACGGCGTGGCGGAAGGCGCTGACGTGACCGCCCGCTCCGATGCCATTCGGATCGCCTGGGACGAGGAGGGTTTTCGCACCGAGTTTACGGCGCGCTTCGGTTCGCGCGAGATTCCGCTCAGGCTGCGTCTGGCGGGTTGTCACAACGTTCGCAACGCCCTGGCGGCGACCGCCGCCGCCCTGGCGCTCGGCATCGACGAACGCCTCATCCGCGACGGGCTGGCGGGGCTGCCACCGGTCAAGGGCCGTTTGTGCCCGCGCCGCTGCGGTGACTTGGGCGTCATTGACGACACCTACAACGCCAACCCGGATTCCATCGCCGCCGCGATCGACGTGCTGGGCGGACTGACCGGGCGGCGCTGGCTGGTGCTCGGCGATCTCGGCGAACTGGGTCCGGATGCGCCGCGACTGCACGCAGAGATCGGCGCGGTCGCGCGCGCGGCCGGGATCGATCGCCTGATCACCGCCGGTACGTTGAGCGCGTCGGCCAGTCGCGCCTTCGGCGAGGGCGGGCGACATTTTGCGGAGCGGCAGGCGCTGGCCGATTGGCTGCCCGCCGAGTTGGCCGCGGAGGATCGGGTGTTGGTGAAGGGTTCGCGTCTGGCGCGGATGGAATTGATCGTGGATGCGCTCTGCGCTGGGTCGGGACTTTAGAATGTTGCTCTATCTCACTGAATGGCTTGCCGATTTTTATAGCGGATTCAATGTCTTCCGCTATCTGACCCTGCGCGCGATCCTCGGCGTCATGACCGCTCTCGGGATCGCCCTGGTCGTCGGGCGTCCGATGATTCTGCGCTTGCGGGCCTTCAAGATCGGTCAAACGATCCGCGACGACGGCCCGCAGAGTCACCTGTCCAAGTCTGGTACGCCCACCATGGGCGGCGCGCTGATTTTGGTCGCGGTCGGGATCAGTACCTTGCTGTGGGCCGACCTGGAAAACCGCTATGTCTGGATCGTGCTGCTCACGACCCTGGCCTTCGGCGCGATCGGGCTGGTGGACGACTATAAAAAGCTGGTGAAGCGCGACCCGCGCGGACTCGCCGCGCGCTGGAAATATTTCTGGCAGACCCTCGCCGGGTTCGCCGCCGCCATGGCGCTCTACGCCTCCGCCGTCTCGCCGGCCGAGACCGCGCTGCTGATCCCCTATTCCAAGAATTTTGCGATTCAGCTTGGCCCCTGGTTCATTCTGTTGACCTATTTTGTCATCGTCGGGGCTAGCAACGCGGTCAATCTGACCGATGGGCTCGATGGCCTGGCGATCATGCCAACCGTGCTGGTGGCCGGTGCCCTGGCGATCTTCGTCTATGCGGCGGGTCATGCGCAGATCGCCAATTACCTCCTGATTCCCTATCTTCCCGAGGTTGGCGAACTGGTCATTTTCTGCGCCGCCCTGGTCGGTGCCGGGCTGGGGTTTCTCTGGTTCAACGCCTACCCGGCTCAGGTGTTCATGGGCGACGTCGGCGCGCTCGCCCTCGGCGCGGCACTGGGCGTGGTCGCGGTCGCGGCCCGTCAGGAACTGGTGCTTTTCATCATGGGCGGCGTCTTCGTGGTGGAGACGATTTCGGTGATGATGCAGGTGCTGTCCTTCAAACTCACCGGAAAGCGGATCTTCCGGATGGCGCCGCTGCATCATCATTTTGAACTCCAGGGCTGGCCGGAACCGCGTGTCATCGTGCGGTTCTGGATCGTTACCGTGGTGCTGGTCCTGATTGGGCTGGCGAGCCTGAAGATCCGGTGAGCGCCATGGCCAATTCACTGTCGCTCAACGCTTGTGGGCTGGCCTCGGCTGAAGCCGACGTCAACTCCCGTGGGCCTGCCGCCCGTTCAGAGGCGAAAACGCTGATCGTCGGTCTCGGCAAGACCGGCCTGTCCTGCGCGCGCTATCTGCGCGCCCAGGGCGTGTGGGTGGCCGTTACCGATTCGCGCGCCCGGCCACCCGGCCTGGAGACCCTGCGGGAAGAGCTGCCCGAGGTCGCGGTCTTTGTCGGCGGCTTCGAGCCCGAGGTCTTCGCGCTCGCAACGCAACTGGTGGTGAGTCCGGGGGTGCCGATTGCCGAGCCATTGATCCAGGCGGCGTTGGCCCGGGGCGTGCCCGTGATCGGCGACGTGGAACTCTTCGCGCGCGCGGTCCAGGCGCCGATCTGCGCCATCACCGGTTCCAACGGCAAAAGCACGGTGACGACCCTGGTTGGCCTGATGGC
>NZ_CAIPNF010000447.1 GCF_903866365.1 uncultured Thiocystis sp. | reverse complement strand
TTGGGGCAGTATCGGCGGACATTGGTCGCCGGAACGCCGCGCGTTGACCTCCTGGGCCAGCCTGCCGGGGACGTGAGCGAGGAGGATGCCGCCAACGCGCAAGACCGGCTGTCGAGCGCCGCGCCTAAACCAGGCCCGCGCGCCGAACGCCCCCAGCAAACCACGCTCGCGCTTCCCCAAGACGCCCCACTGACCCCGGAGAACATTGTGACCGGTCGCCTCGAACTCACCGTGAAGTTTACCGAACTGCCGAAACCGCTCTCGGTCAAGGCCGGCATGAAGATCGGTATCCAGACGGACACGGCGCTGGTGGTCGCCACGCTGCCGCCAAAGGTCTGGAAGAAGCTGGAGCAGGCCGCGCGCGACTGGCCGTCGTGGATCGCCTCGCTGACCGGCAAGCTCGGTGCCCAGGCGGGTTCGGATGCGGGGGCGGTGGTGGTGCTGGAGCAGGCGGCGGTACAGGTGTTCGAGCGGAAGGCGAAACCCGCGCCCACCGAGTAATCGGCGCACGAGACCGATCAGGATCAAGACGATGGATGCTCGACACTCCCTTCCGTGGCTGACGCCACCAGAACCCGATGCATCGCCCTGTGCCGGCCTGACCTTCGCGCTCTACATCGATGCGGATAACCAGCCTGCCCACCATGCCGCGACGCTACTCGATCTGCTGCAAGAAGGGTTCGGCGGACAGGTCAAACAGATCACGGTCGCCGGAAACGAGAAGGGCAACAAAAATGCCGTCTGGGTCGAGGCACTGCACACACAACATCCCGATCTGGCCATTCAGAGCGTCGTGGTACCTTGTCGGCCCAATGCCGCCGACATCGCGCTTATGCTCGCCCTGGGAGCGGATCTGTCCGAACATCGCCGATGTGGAACGCGGGTCGTGGTGGTCTCGCGCGATGCCTTGTTACTGGATGCCGCCGAGCAGGTGAAGGACAGCGGTATCCACCTCTATGTGGCTTACGCCGATAGCGAAATTCCGACCGCCAAGCGCACGAAACTCACCACGTTCCTGCTGCCAATGGCCGTGGAGACCGCGAAGGCGTTGCCCATCCCGGTGGCGGTTCCCGCCTCCGCGCCCCCTAAGGCACCTGCCCAGACGCCGATTTCCAGCGAGATCGTGAAGGTGATGGCTCAGGTGCGTTCGACCTGCACGCGACAACCCAAGGGCGGTTATAGCAGCAATGAAGTTGGTCAGGCGTTGGCCAAGCTCGGTTACTCCACGCCAGCCGAACGCAAGCAGATACTGGCGCAGTTCCCCAATCTCCAGGTACAGGGCCAGGGACCAGACAGGTGCCTTGTCTTCTAATCTCATCGGTATCCGCCGCCGGCGAGATCCCCGCCAGGAACGCGCCCACCTGCTGTACCAGGTGCATCGTCACCGAATCGCCTGCTCATTCGGGCATCGTCGACATTCGCAAGCTCAGCGCAACTGATCGCGACCGCCGTCATCCCTTTTCGGCTCGCCGCAGGGTTCGATCAGCGCCGGGTCATCCTGAGCCGGCGTATTCACCCGCCGGTCCACCGGATAGGCCATCATCGGCACGGGATCGCAGGGCGTGAGCAGCGCTTGCAACGGCGCGGGGCGGGTCAGCCCCGGATCCAGCCAAAGCCGATAATCCGCCGGCGACAGAATCACCGGCATCCGGTCATGGATGGGTCTCACCACGGCGTTGGCGTCAGTCACGATGATCGTCGTGCTGTCGATGCGCTCGCCGCTCGCGGGATCGGTCCAGGTCTCCCATAGCCCGGCGAACGCGAAAGGCTGGCGATCCCGGCGGGCGATGAAATACGGTTGCTTGCCGGAACCGGTGGCCTGCCATTCGTAGAAGCCATCGGCGGGAATCAGGCAACGGCGCTGGCGGAAGGCCGCTCGAAAGGAGGGCTTCTCGGCCACCGTCTCGGCGCGGGCATTGCTGGTGCGATACCCGATCTTGCGATCCTTCGCCCAAGGCGGGATGAGTCCCCAATGAAGCGTCGTGAAGGTTCGCGTCCCGGCGGAGTCCGCGCGCACGGCCAGAAGC
>NZ_CAIPNF010000446.1 GCF_903866365.1 uncultured Thiocystis sp. | reverse complement strand
GAGACGAACACTGGGACGCCTGCCTCGACGTGCTCAAGGAACGTCCGCGCCGCCGTCGCTTGCAAACCGTTCCGGCCAGGGTCATGCAGATGATGAACTCACAAGTGCGTCAACGGTGCGGTTAAGTTGGCGCTTATGGGGTTCGAACCCCGGTTACCGCCGTGAAAGGGCGATGGGCTACGCCAGCACACTTTCAAATCAACACGTTAGCACATCCGCCCCTCGCTATCGTGACCCAACGTGACTCAGTGTGACCCAACGTGACCGGAGCGCGTCACGTCGTTTGAACCGCTCGCAACGCATGCAGCAACAGCAGATAACCGTTTTTGCCGGGTGGTGCTTGCATCGAAAGCGAGCGTAACGTGATCCATTCGTCACGCGACACTTCGAGAACGTGACACATGGATTCGTCTTCGGCGAGTTCCCGCAGGCCAGGGGCAACCTGGGCGTCCTTCAGGATCGAGAGACGCGGATCATTCCAATAAATGCCGGTCTTTTCCTGGATGATCTCGCCAGAAAACCACGCGACCGAGCTGTTTGTCACCTGCGCCAGCTTGTTCAACACCTTGGTGGATGGAGTCCGAATCCCGTTTTCGACTTGCGCCAAATACGGCTGCGAGATACCCGCCGCCTGCGCGGCATCCGCTTGCGATAACTTCGCGCCATCTGACGCACAATGAAGCTCGAACATTAGGAGTGAGATATGCGCTACCCCAGTATTGCCGTGATCGTCGCCACCACGCTGCTGGCAGTTTCAGCCAACGCCCAGCAACCCGACCCCAAGAAGCTGAAGGATCAACTGACCGGAGACGCCGAAGCCACAGCTTCCGCAAATCCCCAGTGCAAGTTGTTCACTCAGGCTGAAATTTCCGCCCTCGCCGGCGCCTCACTAGGCCCGGGCGAGAACGCGGCGGGCGGGACTGGATGTCTCTGGACCGACAAAGACTACGAGTCATCGGCATTGGTGCAGGTTGTGCCAGCGAGCTACTTCTCTGAACCCAGGCTCGTGAAAGGGTTCAGGCCATTGCCCGGCATTGGCACCAAGGCCTGGGTGGCGCCAGACTATGATTGGTCAGCCGGATCGCTGGTCCAGACTGAAGCAGTCGTTGTGGTACTCAAAGGCAAGAAGGCCACGGAAGCGTCAGCCGTGGCTCTCCTTCAAGAGGTCATCAAGCGCCGCAAGCCGTAAGGCGGTACCGCAATGGCGCCTAACCCTTCCATCGAGCGGACCAACTCCGGGCTACGCCCTCCGTTGGTCGCTCATGCCAAACGTTGACTGACCGTCCCAGCGATTCTGGACCGTCACCGCTTGGTTTCCGAATCGATGTATCGGCTAACCTAACCAAGCAAGCAAGCGATGAGGATCATCGCCCGCATCCTCAAATGGATCGGCCTGCTGCTGCTCCTCCCGTTGCTCGCCGTTCGTCATTCTCTTGCCGGCGAATCGTCTCGTCCTGGTGTCGGTGGCGAAGTCGGACGCTACGATTCCAATCCAGATGACGGCGGTTCCGGTTTGGGTGGTCGATCTCCACTGACATCGTCACGTCTGCTGCCGGCCGCCGTCGCGGCGGCGATACTCCCCATCCCAGACAACCGAGGCTAAAACGGGACCAGCACCATGATCGAGATCGAATACATCGTGAAAGACAGCCGTGGAGTCGAGCGTTTGCGGACTGCCGACAAGAAGGCCGCCGATGCCTATGACCGCATTCTGGAGAACGCCGAGCGTTTGGCGCAGTGGCTCCGTGCCGACCAGATATTGCCCAACCTGCCTGAACCGGATCTGGAGAACCTGACCATCTATCTGGCCCGCAATGCCCGCGAGGTCGAGCAGATGTTGAAGGGGAAGCCGGTGGAGCGCGCGCCGGGCGCAGGGCTGGAATCGGAACCGGAGTCGGCGCCCGAGAGCCTGCCCGAAAAGGTGGCGCCGCTCAAAGCGATGAGGGGATAACGGAGGCGCGAGTCGGAAACCTCGACCCACTCGCTCCTGATCGGTTATCTGCTGTGGATTTTCGGGTTCATGGGCGCGCATCGCTTCGACGACGGCAAGACCCTTTCCGGCACGCTCTGGTTTCTGACGCTCGGTCTGCTCGGCATCGGCTGGCTGATCGACCTGTTCCTGATTCCGGGGATGCACCGGCGGGCGGAGCGACGCTTTACCCCAGGCGTCAAGGACGATGACCTGACCTGGATTCTGCTGACCTTTCTCGGGCTATTCGGCGTCCACCGCTTCTATCTGGGCAAATGGATCACCGGCCTGCTTTGGCTGCTGACCGGAGGGCTCTTTCTGATCGGCTATCTTTATGACGACTGGACGCTCAACACGCAGATCGCGACGGTCAATGACGAACAGCGCCGCTTTCGAACCTGATCAGAAGGTCGCGTTGTTCCAGCCGAACAGATGCCGGGGCGGGGCGGCGAACTCGATGTAAACCCGCTCCGGCGGGATGGCGAGCGTGTCGGCGAGCAGGGTACAGAGGGCGCGCGAGAACTCGGGCGTGCGCGCTTCGGGTAGATTCAGGCTCTTGAGTTCCAGATAGGCGGCCGGATCGGCGGTGCCGCCGAACAGCAGATCGCGCCCGCTTTCCAGGATCACCATCACGTAGGACTCGGGCTTGCCGAGCAATTTGGCGACCGTGCGCGAGGCGCGGGCCATCAGGGCGGGGCGAGACGCCGGGTCGATCTCGACGTTGGTCAGCAGGCGCAGCGTGGGCATGGGACGGTTCTCATCGGGTGATAGTCGGCCGCATTCTCGTCCGTCGGGCAGAGATGCTCAAGCGGCGGGTTTCGCCCGGTCGAAGCAGGCCGG
>NZ_CAIPNF010000445.1 GCF_903866365.1 uncultured Thiocystis sp. | reverse complement strand
GTGAGAGTCTTCATTGTGGCCTCTTGAGTGGTTGTCATGATTCAAGCACCTGACATTTTACCATTCTTGAGGCCATTATCCTTTATAAACAAACGATTAAAGCCAGTTTTGCGCCGATTTTGAACTCCGAAACGTGAGTTAGAGCGAAGCGAAAACCATCGAGCCCTGCAAGCGATCTTCATCAGGAACCGTAGGCGAACATCTCTTGGAGCACGTCGGCGACTGTCCGTGAGCATGCCTCGGGCAACACCCCGAGGCGCTTGATGAGTCGCGACTGATCCACTGTCCTGATTTGGTCAAGGACAATCTGGCCTTTCTTGTGCTCAAACGTGAGATTGACGCGGGTCGGATAGTCGCGCGGCGTGGATGTCATCGGCGCGATGATCACCGTACGGATATGAACGTTCATCTCGTCGGGCGAAACGATGACGCAGGGCCGTGTTTTCTGGATTTCCGAGCCTTGCGTGGGGTCGAGATCGACCAGATAAACCTCATAGCGCCGAACTTGCCTCACCAGGTCCAATCCTCGACATCGAAATCGTTTTCGAGCGTCTCCAGGACGAGTGGCGCATCGTCACTTGCCGCCGCCATCGACGCAAAGGCCGCGTCCCACCCGGCACGTACCTGACGGGCCGCCGCCAGCACCACGACGCCATTTTCCACCCGCATCTCCAGCACATCACCGAACCCGCATTCCTTGATCACCGAGGCTGGAATGCGGACACCCTTCGAGTTGCCAATAGGTACCAGATGAATCTTCATACTTGCCTCCCCTTAAAGTAATTACAGAGTAATTACTTTAAGGCCATCTCTCAAGGCCGGCTCCTCACCACATCCTTCGTGGGCGTGACGTCGCGAGAGTATAGACGACGGCGCAAAGGGCGGTCGATGCGCGGTCATGTCCTTGGTACGTCGTCAATTTCCGTTGTCGTTGTCGTTGTCGTCTTTCGTCATCGTCGGTCGTCCGGGATCGATACGCATGTCCTGGTCAGATATCGGTATCGATACTCGGTTGGCATCGGATCGCTCGTCGCTGACATGGGATCCTTCTTCGACAACGACAACGAGCGTAAATGGTCGCGGACGGGATGCCCGGTTGAACTTAACCACCTCGACGGATTCGCGTGGCAAGCACCGTTGGCACCAATCGATGCGAGCGCCAACGGCGCGTCCGATGTCAGCCCAGGGCAGCGCCCTGGGGATCTGGCCACCAACAGCCTTGAGCCCTGAAAGGTCGATCTCAACGCCCCAGCGCGGGTCGATGCGCGAAATGCCACCCAGCCGGACGGGGCATGCGTGTCGGCGTCGAGTTGGGTCAGCGCCCAGTTTAATTGGGTCGCGTAATTGTAGGCGTAATTTATCCACGCATGCTGGACCACCCGCGCGCCCTGGGGGCGGCATCTCCAGCGTGTCATCGGTGGAAAAGCAATCCACCGCCACGACCCCGCCGGCAACGTCCTGGAGACTCGCCAGACAGCGCGCCAGGTGGAGTGATTCGTTGAAGGTCAGGACGATGGCGGTGAATTTCATGGAGCCGTGGCAGACCGTCCATCCTGACTCCAGCGCCGCCGAATCTCCGCAGCGGCGGCTTCGGCAAGGCGGGTCAACTCGTCCAGCCGATATCCGGCTTGTTCATTGATCTGACGCTTGACGTCCCACAACTCGGCCAAGATCGGATCAGGTGCACGCGGGGATGTCGAATGACACGAGTCGTTCATATTCGGCCCTCCAGGAGTTCTTCCGGGGTCGTGAGGAGCGGTGGATAAAAGCCACAGGCGCGGAGCGCATCCAGCAGCTTCAGTTTTGCGTCAGGCCCAACGAGGTGGGCAAAGTTCCAGGTCACGATGTAATGCGCGCCGGCAACCGTGGCGAGCGCAACATGCAGCGCATCCTCGGGTTCGGTTGGAGGCAGGGCCTGCAAGTCGATCAACCGCATTGCAAGCGCTTGAGCTTCAGGCGTGATCGGCAAGGTTTCCAATCCGCGCAAGGCTTCCAACCGTAACGCCGCCGCGCGCGCATCGCCGCGACTGGCCTCTTCCAGCACGAGATCGGAGACCCTGATCGTCCACGACTGGCTGGCGCAAGCCCACCATTCGCTCGTCCAGAGTTGTCGCGCCGCGATCATCAGATCCCGGCTGGGTCGCGCGGTCAGATTAGGAGACCACGGATGTTTCGACATAGACGATCGGATTCATCATGGATCAAGGTTTCCGCGCCACCGCAATCATCGACTTCGCCAGCACCGGCACCCGCCCCACCCGCCCGAAGCGGATGTCCACAAACCCCGCTTCGCGCAGATCAACCCTTTCGTTCCGGCTTGACAGCTTAAATGACTGTCCGGTTTTCGGGGTCCACTTTAACGTTCACAGCTCGCCCATAATCCTTCGTGGCCATGAGCATCGTGATGAACCGGTCCCAGATCGACCGGCTTGATGTCGCCCGCCAAGGCAGCGAATTCTTCGGATCGCATGGCCTTGGATCCTATCACATCCCCCACGCACTCAATCCGATACGCCTTAGGCCGCCCGGCGTTGATCCGAGGTTCCCACGGAATTTCGTCTTCCAAGGATGGCCTAGCAGCCTGTCGGACTTGAGCGTTTGGATTGGCTGAAAAAGACAATCAAGAGGCTATTTTCCTCGAAAATAGCCTTTTTTCGGCCAAAAACGTGGTTTCCCTGCGAATGCCCCTTACTGCGGGCGCAAGACGGCCATGCGTTTAAGGTTCCACGCCAGGCAGACGAGGGTCCATTCGTTGCGCACGTTGGCCAGACCGCGGGTGAGAAACTGGCGAAACCCCATCACCGATTTGATGATGCCGAAGACTGG
>NZ_CAIPNF010000444.1 GCF_903866365.1 uncultured Thiocystis sp. | reverse complement strand
GTGGTCCGTTCTGACGCAAGCAGGTTAATGCGGTAACGGGGTTGGCCGATCATACTGACTGTACTGTGCGAACAAGATAGTCAATAGGGTACCATTAATCGCCAAAGCCCTTACAGGGACTTGGGCGCCGCTGTACTAGTGGATGGGAACTTTGTCAAGCTCCTGGATCACTGTTTGCGCCAAGCCGAGAATCCCAAAGCCCTCGGCTACGTGAAGCTCTTTTTCGAGGCATTCCTGGGTTTCTACAAGGAAAAGCGCCGAGATAATTAGTCATTCGATTCTTTACTGACAA
The DNA here is from genome assembly GCF_903866365.1 of uncultured Thiocystis sp. Classification (GTDB taxonomy): domain Bacteria; phylum Pseudomonadota; class Gammaproteobacteria; order Chromatiales; family Chromatiaceae; genus Chromatium. Next base: position 4,411 of record NZ_CAIPNF010000444.1, on the reverse strand, counting down.
CATCAGGAGCAGCGCATGGAGCTTTCAGCCGTTTTAACTCCCGACCCGACAGAGGGCTATGTGGCCTTCAATCCAGAGACGGGCACAACCACGCAAGGTGAAACCGTCGAAGAGGCGCTGTGCAATCTGCGGGAGGCGACCGAACTCTATCTGGAGGAATTTCCGCTCTCCATGACTGGACGCCCCCTGCTCACGTCCTTTCAAGTACCCGATCATGCCTAAACTGCCGGTCGTATCGGGCGCGGATGTCGTCCGCGCCTTGGAGCGTTTAGGTTTCGCGATGACCCGCCAGCGCGGCAGTCACATGATGATGCGCCGCGGCGCCGAGGGCTGCGTGGTACCCAACCATCGCGCGCTAAAAATCGGCACATTGGTCGGTCTGCTCAAGCAAGCAGGGGTTTCGCCAGATGACTTCATCGCGGCACTGGACGACTAACCGATCGCGCGAGCCGACCCGCGCCTAAGCCCTATCGAATCAGGAGAACCCCATGCAATTGACACACATCCACAAGCTCGTCGGCCAGATCGAACTCGTCAGTGGCCTGCACATCGGCGGCGGCAGCGCGGAGATGCACATTGGCGGCACCGACAATCCGGTCATCAAGAACCCCGTGACCCTTCAGCCCTACATCCCGGGCTCCAGCCTCAAGGGCAAGATGCGCAGTCTGCTGGAGTGGCATGCCGGTCTAGTCGGCCTCACCGATGGCAGCCCGCTGGGATTCCGCGACATCCCCAAACTCACCCCAGACCAGCAACGCACCGGCAAGACGATTCTGAAACTCTTTGGCGGTGCTCCCGAGGGGACGCCGGACGAGGCGCTGATCCGCGAAATCGGCCCAACCCGCCTAGCCTTCTGGGATTGCAATCTCGATCCGGTGTGGGTCGCGGAGATGGACGACCGCAACCTGCTGCTGACCGAGAACAAGACCGAAAACATGATCGACCGTATCCAGGGTGTCGCCAAGCATCCGCGCAATACCGAGCGCGTCCCGGCGGGTGCCCGCTTCGCGTTCCAGCTCACGATCAAGGTCCATGACGGCGAGGATCTACTCGACGAGCTGCTGACCGGACTCAAACTGCTGGAACTCACCGGTTTGGGCGGTTCGGTCTCGCGCGGCTACGGCAAACTGCGTTTCACCGGCCTGAACCTGGCAGGCGAAGACCTGCAAGCCCGTCTCGATCAACTGACCATCAACTGAGCCGGAGTGCGCTGGATGGATACACTCGCCTTGCGCCTGCGGCCCCTGACCGCGTTCGGCTCGCCGCTGTTGGGCGATACCCTGTTTGGCCAGGTGTGCTGGGCCGCCCGCCATCGTTTTGGTCTGGAACGGCTGAACGCCCTGCTCGACGGCTACACCGCCGGCCACCCCTTCGCGGTGGTTGCGGATGCGCATCCGGACGGCTATCTGCCGCGCCCGGCCCTGCCGCTCTCGGCGTACCGCGAGATCCCCGGCGCGGATCGCAAACAGGCCAAGCGCCGCCACTGGATTCCGCTGTCCGCGCTGGCCGATCCACTGCCAGATTGGTTGCGCCACGCCCAAACGGATCGGGACCTCATCGCGCCGGTTCCGACAGAGAGCACCGCCAAACCTCGCGCGACCAGTCCGGCGTTGACGGTTCTCTATCCTCAGCCGCACAACAGCATCAGCCGTCTGACGGGGACCACCGGGCGCGGCGATTTCGCCCCCTATACCCTGATGCAACGCTGGCATGCCCCCGAGGTGACGCTGTGCTGCCGCGTGGTGTTCGATCCCGAACGCATCGAGGCCAGCGAGATCCGCCAGCTTTTTGAAGACATTGGCCTCAGCGGATTTGGACGTGATGCCAGCATCGGGCTGGGTAAATTCTCCGTGGAGCCATTGGAACAAACCTGGCCGTCCCAGGCGCAGCCGAATGCCTGCCTGACCCTCGCCCCCTGCGCCCCGCAAGGCTTGGGCTACGATCCCGCGCGCAGCTTCTACGAAGTCTTCACCCGTTTTGGACGCCACGGCGACCTAGCCGTGCAGTTGGGCAATCCCTTCAAGACCCCGCTGCTGCTCGCCCGTGCCGGTGCCATCCTCACCCCGCGCGACTGGCCAGCAGTCCCCTTCGTCGGGCAGGGACTCGGCGGCGACGGCCGACTCTCGAAGGTTATCCCGGAGACCGTTCAGCAGGGCTATGCCCCCTGCATCCCGATCCATCTGCCGCTGGAGCGCGCCGCATGAGCCACGGATTTCTGCACACCTGGCACCTGGCCATTACCCCCCTGGCTCCCGTGCATATCGGCACCGGGGACGACTACGAGCCGACCCAGTACGTCATCGACGGCGAGCGCCTGTTCAGTTTCAGCCCCGAAGCGGCCTTGCGCGCCTTGCCCGAAGCCGGTCGCGCGGATTTGCTCAAGATTCTGGCCGGGCCACCCACGGTGGCGCTCATTAAACAGGTTCAAGGATTCTTTTATCGTCATCGCGAACGGCTGATTCCCGAGGCCGAGCACGTCATCCCGGTCCTGCCCAGCATCGCCGCCGAATATGCCGGGCGCGTCGGCCAGACCGCGCAGCGCGAACAGAGCGGGCGCGAGATCATCAACCAGTTGCGCATCGCCCGCACCTACGGCGACCCCGCCACACGCCGTCCGATCCTCCCCGGTAGCAGTCTCAAAGGGGCGATTCGTACCGCACTCCTGGATCAATGCAACGCGGGCGCTTCCCTATTACCCGAGGAACGGAACCGTCCGTCCCCCCAGGGCAATCTGGCGCTCCAGCAACGCCTGTTTCATTACCGACCGAACGCCTTCGATCACGACCCCATGCGCCTGGTCCAGATCGGCGACGCCGCCGACCAGCGCCCCGCCGCCAGCATCGGCACCGAGATCCGCTACGCCGTCAACCGCAAACGCCAACCGGTCCTCAAGGATGGCCGCGAACTGGCCACGATGGCGGAAAACCTTCGACAGGTACTCGAATGCGTCCCGCCGCTGCGCCCGCGCGCCTTTCTGGGAAGCCTCACCCTCCAGGATCCCGGCGCGCTCGATAGCCCCAAACTCCCCGATCCACGCCTGCGCTGGACCTTCGCCGACTTGGCCGGTGCCTGCAACGCCTTCTATCGGCCGATCCTGAACCGCGAGCGGCAGGAATTGCACACGCGCGGCTATCTGGACGCCGACTGGCTGGAGACGCTCGAACACATCCTTGGCACCCGTCAGGCCGACCTGGACGCCAACCGCGCCTTTCTGCTGCGCGTCGGCCACCACAGCGGCGCCGAGTCCGTCACCCTCAACGGCGTGCGCGACATCAAGATCATGATGGGCAAGGGAAACGCCCCCGTCTATCTGCCAGCTTCCAAGACTGTCTGGCTCGCCGCCCACGACATCCAGGATCGACGCGACCTGCTCCCCTTCGGTTGGCTCCTGGTCGAAGCCGTCCCGGATGGTCAAGCGTTTGCCCCCTGGCCAACCGACCTGCTCGACGCCACGGCCATCTATGCCGCCGACGAACCGGCCTGGCTCGCCGCCATGCAAGCGCGCCGGGATGACTTGCAGGCACGGAGGGACGAACAACGCGCCCGCGAACAGGCTCAGCGAGAAGCGGCCGAACAGACGCAACAGGCCGCCGCGCAACAAGCGGCCCTGTTCGCCAGTCTCTCCGAGGAAGGCCGCCAGCTTGCCACGCTGCGCGAGTTGCTGGAGCGCGACCGCCGCGCCAATGCGCGGTTGGCCGGTGGTGAACTGGCGAGTACCCTGGTCAGCCTGCTCAAGGACGCCCACGCGAGTTGGCCCGCCGCCGAGTGCCTGGCTCTCGCCGCGCTGGCCGAGGAGATTTACGCCTTCGTCGGCTGGCCGAGCAGCAAGAAAAAAGCCGAGCGCAAGCAGCAGATTCAAGCGCTACGCGATCAACAACCGTCTTGATGAGTGATCGGAGTTTCCATCATGCACGCCTTAAAACTTAACGCCACGGTCGACAGTCAGCGTCGACTCCATCTGGATCTTCCTCCCGACACGCCAGAAGGAGAGGTGGAAGTGATCGTGCTTGTCCCCGAACGATCATTCCCGGTCGAGAGCTGTTCGCTGAGAGACTTTTTTCGGCAACTGGACGCTCATCCACTGGAACGGCGCTACACGCGCGAGGAAATCGATGCCTATCTGGCCGAGGAGCGGGAAAGCTGGGGGAGTCCGTGAGCCGGATTTATTGGGACAGCTGCGTCGTCATCTACCGCATTCAAGACATCGCACCCTGGAGCGGGCGGATCGCGACCCAACTTGGTCCGTCTCTCGACAGCGTCCAGATCCATGTCACTCGATCTTCGAGTTTTTAAGGTTTGACTTTATCGATCGATCTGCGCTACGCGCCGCAGGCGCAGACCTCCGCCGCACGATAGCGCAACGCGGGTGTGGGTTCTTGTCGGCCCAGGTCACGACCACTCATGTGCTTGC
>NZ_CAIPNF010000443.1 GCF_903866365.1 uncultured Thiocystis sp. | reverse complement strand
TGTAGCGACTTGCATTTGAAAACTGCCGGGCCTGCATTTGACGCGATTTTGGGCCAGAATTAATTGCAACTCACGACCCTTCAGGCCAGGATTATCTGCCACTGAGCCTGCATTTCACCGTCCAGGACTGCATTCCATCGTCTCGGGCCAGGATTGATTGCCACTGTCGCCGCCGTCCAGCAAACCAAGGATTCTTGGACAGTCGTTCGCCATCGGCGCCATGGTCAGAAATCGCCCTGTTGTCCGTCCAAAAACAACGTCCTTTTTTCAACGTCCATCTATACTGAATGGGGGGTGTCCAGCTCAGTGCGGTAACCCCTATTGGTTGTGATGACGCCATGGGCGGGCCGACGAGGTGACGGCAAGCGACGGAGGGCACACCTGATGCGCGGGGTGCAAGCGCGGTGGAATCGGTCTTGGGGCTGGATTTGCGACCAGCGCACGGTACGTCATGGGACCGGTTTGAACGGCTTGTTCGAGAAGCCGACGGAAGAGCAAGCCACGCGATGCGGAATGCCGCCGATTGAAGCGAAACGTGAATTCATCCAGGTAGGCTTGCCGATGATCTGACTCAACGGCCCCCTGGTGAGTCCCGAGCAGCCATCGCTTGAGCAACGCCGCAACCCGGTGAACGCCCGGCATGGAGACATGCGCCGGATCGCCCGTGTCGGAGACGATGGTTCGCGGATGGAGATATCCGTGCGTCGCGAGATCGTTGTATCCACCCCAGCCATCCGTCAACACGGTTGCCCCATGAACCACTGTCGCGCAGACAAATGGCACCAAACTCGCTCCCGATGCGTCAGCCATGGTGTGCATGCGGACGCGCCCGAAGCCTTTGGGAGAGCGCATTTCGACGGCAACCGCAACCAGCGCTTTGCGTCCCGCGCCGCGTCCCCGCTTGCCGCCATGCTCTTCGCCGCCAACCAGAGTCTCATCGACGTCAACCTCGCCGCTCAGGCGCTCACGGTCTGGACGAACCATCGCCGTGCGGAAGCGGTGCAGCATCGCCCAGATCGTCTGGTAGGAACCGAACCCCAGCAAACGCTGGAGCGTCTTTGCCGAAACGCCGTTCTTCGCCGAGGTCATGGACCAGGCCACCACGAACCAAACCGTCAGTGGTGTGCGCGTGCCGTGGAAAATCGTCCCAGTGGTCACCGACACGCGGCGCCGACAGCGTTCACACCAAAACCGTCCGTCACTCATGCGCCAACTCTTGGTGGCACCGCAGCGCGGGCAAACAAATTCCTCTGGCCAGCGCAGCCACTCAAGATCATCGAGACAGGCGTCGTCATCGGGAAACCATGCGCACAACTCGGCATCGTTACGCGGGTAATCGCGACCAGCCTGGAGCGCGGATGCAGGAAGCGGTTTCAGCATCCCTATATTTTGTGCCTACCGCACTGAGCTGGACACCCCCCTTTATTTTAAACCACGCCCGGTATGACATGCATTGTCAGGCTGCCAAGGCTCTCGGCAATGCATGTCCTTCCGGACGCCGTTTCGGTTCAGACCTCGCGGAGCGAGAAGCTCGCAAAACGCCCGGTTTCGATCTGTCCGGCAAGTTTCCGTAGCGGAAAGCGGATCTCGGGGAGATTTCGATGCAGTGCGTGATGGATGTCGCAGCCCTGTAAGGTATAGTCTTTCACGCCAGCATCCGCGAGGGCATGCGCGATGGCGGCGACCTTCGGCGGTGTCCAGTCGGGCATCACGGTGGTGCGGATCTCCAGCGCAATCCCCGACTCCAGCAGCAGCGACAGACTTTTCCAGGCCGGTTTACCCGAACCATCGACCCCCGTGATCCGGTCATAGTCCTCGGAGAGCGCCTTGATGTCCAGTCCCACCCAATCCAGCAGGGGCAGCAGACGCCGCAAGCGCTTCGGATAGGCCCCGCTCGTATGTAACCCGATCTTGAAGCCCAGCCCTCGCGCCTCGGACATCGCGGCCGGGAGTGCCTGTTGAGCGGTCGGTTCTCCGCCGCTGAACACCACCGCATCGAGCAGTCCCCGTCGCTGGGTCAGGAACTGGATCGCCTCGCGCCAATGCATCATGGTGTCCGCGTCGGGATCGAGCAGATCCCGGTTATGGCAGTAACGACAGCGCCAGGGACAGCCCTGACAGAAGAGCACGGCGGCCAGCTCACCCGGGTAGTCGATCGTTGTCAGCCGGGTCAGTCCGCCGATTCGCAGGGATGCGGCATCCTTGGTCGCCGGCTCGATCTTCCGCCCCATCTCTGGGGCGTCGAGTGGCGGTTGGCGGTTGGAAGGGCGATGCATGACGTGAGCCTGGTCTGCCCGAGAAGGACTCGGGTTTGACGCTAAAGCCGCATTCATTCCGAACGCGGTTTAAGCCGCCAACTGATCCACGCGGCGCGGCGCGGCTTGCGGTTGCTCCGAGAAATAACAACGCTCCGCATGCTCGGCACGCTTGCCATTGTTGAACGCGGAAACCGGGCGGTGATAACCCATGACACGGGTCCACACTTCGCAAGGGGTGCGTTCCTCGGTCTTGAGTTCGATGCGGGTGTCGTTCATTGGATTGCTCTCCTAACAAATCATTAGATTGGTTCAATCGGCGCTGGTTCGTGCCGAGTCTTTGCGCTCGGTGACGGCGCGATCATGTTCGGCCTGCTTGCGGGCGATGACTTCCTGATCGCAGATCGGGCAGAAAGGATGTTCGCCAGCGATGTAACCGTGTTTGGGGCAGATCGAGAACACGGGTGTGACCGTGATATAGGGCAGACGGAAATTCTCCAGCGAGCGGCGCACCAGGCGCTTGCAAGCTTCCGTCGAGGAGATCTGTTCGCTCATATAAAGATGCAGCACGGTGCCGCCGGTGTACTTGCTCTGCAACGCCTCCTGCATGGCGAGCGCCTCGAAGGGGTCGTCCGTATAGCCCACTGGCAGTTGCGAACTGTTGGTGTAGTAGGGCGTCTCGGCGGTGCCCGCCTGGAGGATGCCGGGAAAACACTTCTGATCCTCTCGCGCGAAGCGGTAGGTTGTCCCCTCGGCGGGCGTGGCCTCCAGGTTGTACATGCTCCCGGTAGCCTCCTGAAACTCCACCATGCGCAGGCGAACGTGGTCCAGCAGACGGCAGGCCATCTGATGGCCGCGCGTGGTCGTGATGTCCTCGGCATCGTTGGTGAAGTTGCGGATCATCTCGTTGATCCCGTTCACGCCGATGGTCGAAAAATGATTTCGCAGGGTGCCAAGATAGCGTTTGGTGTAGGGGAAGAGCCCCGCGTCCATGTGACGCTGGATGATCTTGCGCTTGATCTCCAGGCTGTTGCGCGCCAGGTTCAGAAGTTCGTCGAGCCGCGCCAGCAGCCCCGGCTCGTCGCCACGCTGGGTGAAGCCGAGCCGCGCGCAGTTGATCGTGACCACGCCGAGCGATCCGGTCTGCTCCGCCGAACCGAACAGCCCGTTGCCGCGTTTGAGCAGTTCACGCAGGTCCAGTTGCAACCGGCAGCACATGGAACGGACCATGTTCGGGGTCAGTTCGGAGTTCAAGAAATTTTGAAAATAGGGGAGGCCATATTTTGCAGTCATTTCAAAGAGATGATCCGCGTTTTCGCTCTCCCAGGGGAAATCGTGGGTGATGTTGTAGGTCGGGATCGGGAAGGTGAAGATGCGGCCCTTCGCGTCGCCCTCGGTCATCACCTCGATATAGGCGCGGTTGATCAGGTCCATTTCGACCTGAAGGTCGCCATAGGTAAATGACTGCTCCACGCCCGCGATCACCGGCACCTGTTCGCGCAGATCCTCGGGGCAGACCCAGTCGAAGGTCAGATTGGTGAAGGGGGTGTTGCCGGTGATGAAGGTCTTACCGTGACGACGCGCGACAAATGTGCCGTTGCGAGTCGTCGGACACCAGACTTTACCCTGGTAAGGACGGCGCTCGATGAGCTGGATATAGGTCTCGCGGTTGCGAATCAGGTTCAGGACATGAACGCCCGAATCCTTGCGCGTATAGACACTGCTTCCGTAACCCCCGAGCACACAGAGTTCCTGGAGCGCGTCGAGATTGTCGCGATCATTGGTGTAGATCCGGATGCGCCCGCTGGGGTCGATACTGCCATCGCCCTTGATATAGGTGTCCAGAAAGAGACGGATCTGGCGGGCGGACAGGGTTCTGATGATGTCGGGCACGCATTTCCGTTCCGTGTAGCTCAGAACGAACTCACTGCCTTCCTGGTTCAGCCGATAGCGATAGACGGGGAAATTGGCATAGGTTCCGGTCTGCTCCCAGAGATGGAAGCTGAAGCCGAGTTCATGCAGCAGCCACTCGATCTCGGCGGCGTTCTCCGCGTGGCCGCTCGACTGGAAGACACTGACCCGCCGCCGATCGGCATGGAAATCGAAATTGCCTTCCGCCACCACCCAGGCCAGCAGCATCACAATCCGATCGTCGATCTCGGCCGTGGACGTGGTCTCCCAGGCATTGGGGACGATGATCGGGGACTTGAGTTGGGCAACCTGTTCGATGTCTTCCAGTACCCAGCGGTTCTCGGAGTTGAAGACCTTGCGCAAGACCTTGTGGCCCGGTGTGATCCACTGTTCCTGCGTGCGGTTGCGCAGCACGTACATGTCGCCGTCGAAGTCGTAGGCATTCAGCGCCAGCGGTTCGAGATATTCCAGACGGTTGTTACGCCAATCGAAGGTTGCGATCTTCTCGCCGGGCAGGATCTGGTCATGGCGTCTCCAGCCGTGCTCGGTCAGGCACTCGGTCTCCGCGTCGACGCATTGACACCCCCACCGCGACGGCACGTTCAGGTTATAGATGAGTTCCTGAATCGCCTGCTTGACATGGCGATAATCCAGCCCGTCGATGCGGACGAACGGTGCCATATAGGTGTCGAAGCTCGAAAACGCCTGGGCGCCAGCCCACTCGTTTTGTAGCGTACCGAGAAAGTTGACGATCTGCCCGATGGCCGAGGACATGTGCTTGGGCGGTCCCGCCTCGACCTTGCCCGGCACCCCGTTCAGACCCTCGTTGAGCAGGGTGCGCAGCGACCAGCCGGCACAATAGCCGGCGAGCATGTCCAGGTCATGGATATGGTAGTCGCCGTCGCGGTGGGCCTGGCCGATTTCGGGTGGATACACATGATTCAGCCAGTAGTTGGCGATCATCTTACCCGAGGTGTTGAGGATCAGCCCGCCCAGCGAATAGCCTTGGTTGGCGTTGGCCGCGACCCGCCAGTCCGAGCGGTCCAGATACTCGTTGATGGAGGCGCCGACATCGACCAGCGTGCGGCGGTCGGCGCGCAATTTGTGATGCTGCTCGCGATAGACGATATAGGAACGGGCGGTAACAAAGTGGTTGGCGCTGATCAGCGTCTGTTCCACCACGTCCTGAATGCCCTCGATATCCGGCAGGCGCCCGTTGCTAAAGCGGTGAGCCAGCACTTTGATGACCTGAGCCGTCAACAATCCGGCCTCTAAAGGACCGAACTCGCCACTGGCCTGACCCGCGCGCAGGATTGCCGACTCGATCTTGGCGGCGTCGAAGCGAACCTCGACCCCGTCGCGCTTGAGTACGCGGGTGGGCAGGGTCGGAAAGTTCGTCTCGGTTCCCATCGTGGGGCCTCTAGGGTTTCTTGAAATGGTCTATGGGCGGTTTTTCGTCCAAATTCAGACCCTTCTGCGATCTGCGAGGGAAAAACCAATATTGGGCGGAAGCACTATATCTTGTGGTTGGCAAGTGTAGCTCCGACTAGATGATGTGACCAGAGGCGAAATGAAGTCGGCCCGATGGCGGTGCATCGAGTCGCCGTGACGCGCGGAGATGGAAGGATTTCAAAGGCTTGCCATGGGAAGTGGCGGATCGACAGGGTGTTTTCAAATCGTGGAAAAATTGATTTTTATCGCTTTTTCCCTACCGGCGCAGCGCGGCGGTTTCATCCTTCGAATACGGATTGATTGATCTGCATCAATAGAATCGAGCAGCTGCATTCTTACTCTGAGCCGCTATCGTGACTTGCGAAGTATTGCCTTTCCGTGTTTTTTTCGTATCGCCTCCCGAACGACAGGTCTCATCGAAATCGTCGAAACACCGTCGCGAAATCCACCGCTACCCGGCAGGGCAGACCCTCGAATTCAAAGCGTTCCGTCTCGCACTCGGCGACTTTGCGAAAGACGCTGCCATCTTGGCGATAGAGTTTTGCGAGCAGTGTATCCGGGTAGATCAACACATAATACTTGACGCCAGCCTCTTCATACTCGCGCCGCTTCAGCCCCTCGTCCCGTTTTGCCGTGGATGGACTGATGACCTCAAAGACGATTTCAGGTGCCCTGGCGATATGTCTCGGGTTGTCGTCATGGCACACCAGCGCCACGTCCGGCCGGAAGATTGTGTCCGGTTTAACGACCCAGTCGGTCTCCAGTAACACCTCGCAATCGGGACAGTCGTCGAGAGTCGTAAGCAATGCATTGCCGATGGCGAGGGTTAATTTCTGATGAAGTTTCACGGGCGAGGGCGCCATCGCATAGGGGATCCCGTGAATCAACTCCCAGTCGCCTTCCCATTGGCGGTAGTCTTCCTCGCGGTAATGAGGCAGGTCATCCTGATTCAACGAGGTGTTCATAAGGCATTTCCTGCGTTAGGTTCGTTGCGTCTTGTCCCGCCATGTGCGGGCCGCCGATGTGTTGGGTCTAGTCCGCTCGCTCCCGAGAATATACGCGATGTCGGCTGGCGACGCGGAGAGGATGGGCGCGCATCCATGCGGCGGTTGCAAAGTCCGAATTCGTTCGGTTACGCTGCAACCATTGTCATGCGGCGGTATTCGTGACCTCCTCCCGACTCACTGGGTTGTAGACCGCCTCCGCGCCCCCATCTTTCAGAGCGAACAAGTCATCGCGATCGTTCGCCCGTTCCAGCATCCTCCCATGCATCGCAAGCTCTATATCCAGACCTACGGTTGTCAGATGAACGAGTACGATTCCGCCCGGATCGCGGAACTACTGCGCGTGTCCGCCGGACTGGAACTGACGGAGCACCCCGAGGACGCCGACGTTCTGCTGCTCAATACCTGCTCCATCCGCGAGAAGGCGCAGGAAAAGGTCTTCTCTCAACTCGGGCGCTGGCGCCCCTGGAAGGTCGCGCGCCCGGATCTGGTGATCGGCGTCGGCGGTTGCGTGGCGAGTCAGGAAGGGGCCGCGATCCGCGAACGGGCACCCTATGTGGATCTGGTTTTCGGTCCGCAGACCCTGCACCGGCTGCCCCAGATGCTGAAGGATCTGAAGGCTGAACGGCTGCCGCAGGTGGATGTCTCCTTCCCGGAGATCGAAAAGTTTGACTGTCTGCCGGCGGCGCGCGCCGAGGGACCGACGGCCTTCGTCTCGGTGATGGAGGGCTGCTCCACGAACTGCACCTATAGCGTCGTGCCCTATACCCGTGGCGAGGAGATCAGCCTCCCCTTCGATGACGTGATCGCCGAGGTCGCGGGGCTGGCCGAGCAGGGCGTGCGCGAGGTCAACTTGCTGGGACAGAACGTCAACGCCTATCGCGGCCTGCTCTCCGATTCGGACGGCGAGACGGCTGACCTGGCCCTGCTGATCCGCTATGTCGCCGCCATCGACGGGATCGACCGCATTCGCTTCACCACCAGCCATCCGTGCGAATTCTCGGACAGCCTGATCGAAGTCTTCGCGGAAGTGCCCGAACTGGTCAGCTTTCTGCATCTGCCGGTGCAGTCCGGCTCGGATCGTATCCTGGCCGCCATGAAGCGCGGTCACACGGCAGCGGACTATCGGGCCAAAATTCAGCGGCTTCGGCAGGCGCGTCCCGGTATCCATCTTTCGTCCGATTTCATCGTCGGCTTTCCGGGCGAGACCGAGGAAGATTTCGCCGCGACCCTGGCGCTGGTGGAGGATCTCGGCTTCGATCAGAGCTACAGCTTCCTCTACAGCCGCCGTCCCGGCACGCCCGCCGCGGACTACCCGGACGCGGTGTCGCTGGACGAGAAAAAAGCGCGTCTGGAACGCCTGCAGCAGCGTATTAACCGCAACGCCCAGCACATCAGCCGCCAGATGGTCGGGACGGTCCAGCGCGTGCTCGTGGAACGACCATCGCGTAAAGACCCGAACCAACTCGCCGGGCGGACCGAGAACAATCGCGTGGTCAATTTCGAGGGACCGACCGACTTGATCGGCGATTTCGTCGACCTGACCATCACCGAAGCACTGCCTAATTCACTGCGTGGCCGCCTGACGCCCCATCCCGCTTGACGACTCAACCGCACACGCTGGATCTGGAACTGGAGCCCGAGGACAATACGCGCCTCGCGAACCTCTGCGGCCAGTTCGATCAACATCTGCGCCAATTGGAGCGCCGTCTCGGCATCGAGATCAACAATCGCGGCTTCGCTTTCCGGCTGATCGGCGAGAATGAATCCGTGCGACTTGGAGAACAACTCCTGCGCCATCTCTACGAAGAGACCGAACGGGGCGTGCTGACGCCCGAAACCATCCACCTCGCGCTCCAGGAATCCGGGGCGGACGCGCTGCTGGAACAGGTCGAGGACCGCCTGCCGGAGGTCGTCATCAAGACCAGGCGCGGTCTCATCCGGGCACGCGGCGCGAACCAGCAGGAATATCTGCACGCCATCCTCAAGCACGATATCAACTTCGGCGTCGGTCCCGCCGGCACCGGCAAGACCTATCTGGCGGTCGCCTGCGCGGTCGAGGCGCTGGAGTCCGATCGGGTCCGGCGTCTGCTGCTGGTGCGCCCGGCGGTGGAGGCGGGCGAGCGGCTCGGCTTCCTGCCCGGCGACCTGGCCCAGAAGATCGATCCCTATCTGCGCCCGCTCTATGACGCGCTGTTCGAGATGCTGGGATTCGAGAAAGTCACCAAGCTGCTCGAACGCAATGTCATCGAGGTCGCGCCGCTGGCGTTCATGCGCGGTCGCACGCTGAACGATTCGTTCATCATCCTCGACGAGGCCCAGAACACCACGCCCGAGCAGATGAAGATGTTCCTGACCCGCATCGGTTTTGGCTCGACGGCCGTGATCACCGGCGACGTGACCCAGGTCGACCTGCCGCGCGGCCAACCCTCCGGCCTGCGTCAGGCGGTCGAGATTCTCAAGGATGTCAACGGCATCAGCTTCACCTTCTTCAGCGCCCGCGACGTAGTGCGTCATACGCTGGTCCAGCGCATCGTCAATGCCTACGAGACCTATGAGAACCTCCCCCCGTCGCGGCCTCCACAGCATCCTGGCTGACACCTGACACCTGACACCTGACACCTGACACCTGCCAACTGCCAACTGAAAAAATGCCCGTACACCTGGAACTCGATCTACAACTGGCGACGGATGCCCCCGAGCTGCCTTCGTTGCCTCAGTTCGAACGCTGGACGCTGGCCGCGCTCGACGGCCGTCGCGAGCGCGCGGAGTTGACGATTCGCATCGTGGACCCGGACGAAGGCGCGGCGCTGAATCGACAGTATCGCGGTCTCGACCGACCGACCAATGTCCTCTCCTTTCCGTTCGAGCTTCCGCCGGGCCTGGATCCGGATGACGCCATCCGCGACCTGCTCGGCGATCTGGTGATCTGCGCCGAGGTGGTGCGCCGCGAGGCGCTGGAACAGGGCAAGGAAGCGCATGCGCATTGGGCGCACATGGTCGTCCATGGCGTGCTGCATCTGCTTGATTACGATCATCTTGACGAGGCTGAGGCCGACGCGATGGAAACTCTGGAAACGAACATCCTGGGCGGGTTAGGATTCCCGCCACCCTATGAATATCAGCCAGACCTGGAGACTCGGTAACCACTCATGACCAGCGATCGATCTAGCGAGGGTTCGCGTTCACGCAACTGGATTGAACGAATTGGCCAGATGCTGGGGGGCGAACCACAGGACAAGGAGCAACTCATCGAGTTGCTGAAGGATGCGCGACAACGGGATCTGTTGGACACGGACGCCCTGAGCATGATCGAAGGGGTCTTGCAGGTCTCTGACCTGCGGGTGCGCGACATCATGGTTCCGCGCGCTGAAATGGTCTCGCTACGGCGCGACGACCCATTGGAAAAAATCCTCCAGATTGCCGTCAAATCGGCCCATTCCCGCTTTCCGGTCACCGGCGACGACAAGGGCGAGGTGGTCGGCATCCTGCTGGCCAAGGATCTTCTGACCTTCTGCGTCGAGAATGGACGCCGCGCCTTCAACATCCGTGACCTCCTGCGCTCCGCCGTGTTCGTCCCCGACAGCAAGCGGCTCAATGTCCTGCTCAAGGAATTCCGGGCCAGCCGCAACCATATGGCGATCGTGGTCGACGAATATGGCAGCGCCGCCGGTCTGGTCACCATCGAGGATGTGCTGGAGCAGATCGTTGGCGAGATCGATGACGAGCACGATTATGACGAGGGTTCCGGCATCTTTCGGCGCGACAAGAACGAGTTCAGCGCCAAGGCCCGCACCACGATCGAGGATTTCAACGAATACTTTGGCAGCGACTTCCCGGACGCGGAGTTCGATACCATCGGCGGCCTGGTGGTGAATGCGCTCGGCCATCTGCCGAAGCGTGGCGAGTCGGTGGAGCTTGACCGCTTTCGCTTCACCGTGATGCGCGCCGACAGCCGCCGGGTGCATCTGCTGAATGTCGAACATCTGAACCCGGACGACGAGATCCCCGCCGTGTCCTCGGATGGCGAGGAGTCCTGAGTCGTTAGGCTGATCGACGCAGCCATTCCAGCCGCCATCCTGTCGCTCTTCCTGATTGGATTGGCTCCAACGCGAGTACGTCCGCGAGTCTTGGCAACAAGGTTGCGAGCCGTTCCTCGAAGCGCCAGGGCGGGTTCACGATGGCCATCCCCGAGCCGTGCATGCCGAAGTCGTCCGCTTGCGGACGCACCGCCAGTTCGGCGACCAGGAACTCCGGAATCTCGCGCGACAGCTTCCGCAGTAACCGATCGGCCTGGTCGCGTTGAACCCCCAGACGCGGATACCAGATCGCATAGCTCCCGGCCGGCCAGCGTGCGTGCGCGGCGGCGAGACAGGCCGCGACCCGGTCAACATCGGTCTTGATCTCATAGGGCGGGTCGATCAGCACCAGACCGCGCGGCGGTTTGGGCGGCAGAAGCGCGGTCAGTCCCTCGAAACCGTCGCGATGATGGATGTTGACTCGTGGATCGCTGCCTAGCGCATGACGCAGCGTCTGGACTTCAGCCTTGTGCAACTCCATCAGGATCAACCGGTCATCCGCGCGCAGACCGTGCCGCGCGAGCTGCGGCGATCCCGGATAGCGCGCGTACCCGCCGCCCGGATTGAGCGCCGCGATGGCGTCGAAATAGCGCGCCAGTTCGGGAAACGACTCCCGTCGCGCCCACAGTCGACCGATTCCATCCGCGCTCTCATCCGTCTTGCGGGCCTGCTCGCCCGTCAGGTCATAGACCCCGGAGCCGGCATGAGAATCCAGATACACAAGCGACTTAGGCTTGACCAGCAACGCCTCCAGCAGCAGCGTCAGTACCGCGTGCTTCAGGATATCGGCATGATTGCCGGCATGAAAGCCATGAAGATAACTCAGCATGGTTAAACTGCGTCCGGCATGACATGCGCCGCTCGCGTATCGACTCGGCCTCGCCCGCGCCAACCGGCGTCGGCGTTGACGCAGTTTAAATTTTCAATTTTTTTAATCATTTAAACTGCATTTTCTCCGAAGGCCCCGCATGTGTACCAAGCTGACTGATGACTGAAAACGGCGTATAGCGCCTTGGGCGCGGTTTCATGGGTCGATTCCTGGAGACGGAATCTGCCTTATGACTCATCCGCCACCGCCGCCAGTGGTCGCCCAAAGGTCTCGCGATAGGGTTCGGCATAGGGTTCGAGCGTCTCGTAGACGTGGTAAGGCACCACCCGCGGCTCCAACCGCGCGAATTTGCCGCGCACATAATTGAGGTTGCGCAACAGCTTCATTTCGATCACCGCGCGCGCGAATTCCAGCCCTCCCGGACCTTTTTTGCGTTGCAGCATCGCGACCAGTTTGCGGATCAGGAAGGGCGGGCGCTTGGCGCCGGGCGGATGCGTGAGCCGCTCCATGAAGCGCGGCATGCCGCGTCGACGGTCGCCCCGCTCGGTCAGGACACCAATCTCCAGCTCGGGACGCATCAGCTCGAACAGTTCCTCGCCGCGTTCGGTGCGCGCCAGCACCCACTGCCAGCCGAGTTCCGCGCCCATGTAACCGACGGTCAGATCGCTGAGCGTGTTGGGATAATCGAAGCAGGAGAGACAGGCCGAGGGGAAGATCCCATGCAGTTTGTCCATCGGGAAGTCGATGAAGTTGAGACGCTCGACATGGCCGTCTTCATGACGCATCCAGAGGCTGAAATCCTGCATGAATTCATGATGGACGACGGTCTCGGGCGAGCGCGAAACCTGACTCAGAAAATAGGTCAGATCCTCGTAGGCGACATTATCGCTGCACGGAATGCCGATCACATCGAGTCGCTCCAGCCCAAGCTCCGCCTCGACCGCCCGCAGCGCGTGAACCTGACAGCCGGTGCCAATGAAGGCAAGCCGCTTGATGCCCTGTTCGCGCACGCGGTCGAGCAGGCTCAGATTGGGCGAGAGACAGGGCTTGTTGCCGGCGGTGGCCAAGACCTCCGCCGGGGTGCGTGCCAGGATCGGCTGGGCCTTGAAACGGGTGCCGGGCGCGGCGCCGGTGGCGATGACCGCCTCGACCTTGCCCTGTTCGAGCAGGCGCGCGCCGAGCGCCGTCACGATGCCGCTCCATTGGGCCTGGGGGTTGGGTCGGCGCATCCGCGCGGCATATTGGGCGCGATAAATGCCGAAGCGCAGTTCGTCGTTGGGCTGGCGATTGCGTCCGTGGAGACGTTGCTCGATCGCCTGGGTCCGGTTGTCGACAAACATGCACGCCTGCAACATCGACGGTTTCAACGCGCTATCGCAGAGTCCGCAATCGCTGCACAGACGCGGGCGGCCCTTGAGACGGTCGTCGTGACTGAGCAGCGTGATCTGGTCGAGTCCCTTCGAGGGGCCTTCTTGCAGGGGGGGGATGGCTGCGTGGGTCATACGTTTGTCCTGTCGAGAGGGCGTCGGGAGCGGCCGCTGGCGGCTCCCATGCGGGAATACGGGGTCGGCATGATGGCAGGTCTCCTCAATGGCGTCGTCTGGGATGGTTGTGATGCCGGGGGGCGCGTCGGTGCCAGGCGACTGGCAAGCTTGCGGCCGGTCGCCTTCCGCGCGGCAGCTTCCGTCTGCCCGATCAGTCTGCCCGAAAGATCTTGGTCGAGTCCATCGCCCGCGCGCGTCGGCCGCGGCGGGCGCATCGTCGCACCCCGACGCGCGCTGGCCTCCGATGGCGATGCTCAGTCACTCGCGTCGGAAACACCCGCGGCTCCAGAAACAGCCGCGCCGGGCGCCGTGCCATAGATCCCCGCCACCTTCGCCGCCTGCATCGCCACCGTCTGGCGTAGCTCCGCTGGCGACACCACCTCGACATTGTCCCCCGCGCCGAGCAGCCAGCGCAGCAATTGCCCGGTCGAGGGTAGCGTCGCCCAGACCCGAATGGCGAAAGCCGCGCCGTCCGGTTCGTCCTCCCAGCGCTGGCCCGGTTCCAGCGGGCAGACGGTGAGGAGATCCGTCAGGTAGCCCCGCACCCGCAGTTCCAGGTCGATCCAGTCGCCCTGACCAAAATCGAGCGCGCCCTCGGCCATCGCCACGTCCAGATCGAAGTCCGCCGCCTGACGCGCGCGCACGTTGACCAAGGCCGTGGCGCGCAGCATCCGGTGCTTCGTCCAGCCTCAGCGCTTCACTCCCGGCCAACTCGTGGCGTGGAAACCCGGACTGAAAAACAAGCGCATCCCCCGCTACGGCCAGCCCGCCGTGGTGATCGAGATCCTGGAGACCCCGGTGCTCGATCGCGAGGACGAGGCCGGTAGCACCTATTTCCGCGAGCCGCTCGATGTGGTGCTCGGCCTGCTGTGGGACGAAGGCCCCGCGCGCGGCGAGTTCGTGACCTTCCACTATGACAGTCGTCGCTTCCAGGCGGCGGACGAGGAGTGCTGAACATGCCCCATCATCGCACCTTCTGGCTGACCGATGTCAGCGCCGTCCCGGCCACCGAGCGGCGTCTCGCCCTCTACGTGTTGCAACTGCTCCAGGGCGCGCCGGATCTGAAGCCGCGCTTCCAGGATCCCGATTTCCTCGGCGCCCTGTGGCAGTTACTGAGGCCCGTGCTCCATCCGCGCACGGTCGCGTCCTTCGTGTCCCCGCCGGACGACGCGGATGACGAACGGCCGGACGATGGGGACGCGGAAACCGCCCAGCCTCAGCATGACCGCTGGTTGCGCCAGCGTCTGCGGCAATGTTTCCAGACCGTGCCGCGTAGCGTGCTGACGCGACTGCGGAAGGCCGAGGCGGCAGCGCCCCTGTCGCCGACCGTCGCCCTGCTCGGCAAGCAGTTCGCCCTGGATGCCACGGCGCGGCGGCTGCTGGACTTTCTCGATCAGTACATCCTGGTCGAGCCGCTGCGCGTCCTGCTGCGCGAATGCGGGCAGGCGCCGGCACGGGTCAATCTGCCCCGCCTGGCCACCCTGCTCGGACTCCCCGCCGCGACGCTGCGCGAGGCCCTGAGCCGGCAGGCCCCGCTGCGCGCGCTGGGGCTGGTCGAGCATGACACGGGTTCCAGCGACCTGGAGGACTTCCTGCGCCCGAGCGACCTGCTGCGTGAGGTGTTGGAGGCCGCGCCCCCCGATGGCGCGGCACTGCTCGCGCTGCTGATTGAGCCCGCGCCGCCCGCCGCCTGGAGCCTGGATGCCTTTCCGCATCTGGCGGCCGAGAGCGAACGCTTGACCGAGGTGCTGGGCGAGGCGGCGCGGACCGGCGCGGTCGGGGTCAATGCCTTGCTCCACGGCGCGCCTGGCACCGGCAAGACGGAATTGGCGCGCGCCGTGGTGGCCGCCTGCGGACTCACCGCCTACCAGGTGCGCAGCGCCGACGAGGATGACGACGGGCTGTCGCGCCGGGGGCGGCTGTCGGCCTATCTGCTGGCGCAACGCCTGCTGGCCCGTCGGCATGACGCCCTGCTCATTTTCGACGAGGTCGAGGATGTCTTCGATGCCGGCGATAATCTGTTCGCCCTGCTGCGCGGGCAGCGCGTCACCGGCAAGCAGAAAGGCTGGATGAACCGGATCCTGGAAGAGAACCCGGTGCCGGCGCTCTGGATTGCCAACAGTACCGACGGCATGGATCCGGCCTTTCTGCGCCGCTTCCTGTTGCCGGTGGCCTGTGTCACCCCGCCGCGCTCGGTGCGCCGGCAGATGGCCGAGCGGCATCTGGGGGGCTGCGGGCTCGCGCCTGAACTGCTCGATGAGCTGGCTGCGGATCCGGCGCTTGCCCCGGCCCAGTTGGGCGCGGCCCGTCGGCTGCTCGACCTGCGGCCCAGCGCCCCGCCCGAGGCGACGGTACGCGCTGGCGTAGCGGCCCTGCGCACCCTGCTGCACGGGGCGCTGGCACCGCGCCGCCGCACCCCGGCGACGGTCTTCGAGGTCGCCTATCTGAACCTGACGGGTGGCCTGGCCCCGAGCGCCATCGTTCAGGCACTGCGCCGCCAGGGGCGGGGGAGTCTCTGCTTCTACGGCCCGCCCGGCACCGGCAAGACCGCCTTCGCCGAGGTGCTGGCCGAGGCGCTGGATCGGGAACTGGTCTCGCGGCAGGCGTCGGATCTGATCTCGCCCTATGTCGGGGAGACCGAGCAGAACCTGGCGCGGCTGTTTCGCGAGTGCGATCCGGCCCGGACGGTGCTCCTGCTCGACGAGGTCGACAGCTTCCTGAGCGACCGGCGGCAGGCGCGCCATGCCTGGGAGCGCACGGCGGTCAATGAGCTGTTGCAGCAGATGGAGACCTACCCCGGCATCTTCATCGCCGCCACCAATCTGATGGCCGGCATCGATGGGGCGGCGTTGCGCCGCTTCGATTTCAAGCTGGGGTTCCGCACCCTCAACCCGGCGCAGCGGCGGGGACTCTTCGCCCGCGAGGCGCTCGGGGCTGACACCGCGCCGGTGCCGCCGGAGCTGGCGCGCCAGTTGGAGGGGCTGCCGGGACTGACACCGGGCGATTTCGCCAACGTCTGCCGGCAGCAGACCTTGATCGGCCAGGCGCTCACGCCCGAGCAGTTCCTGCGCCGGCTGGCGATGGAGTGCCGTTTGAAGCGGGAGGTGGGTCAGGCGGCCTGACGGTTGGGCGAGCCGCCGGTGTGCGGCTCGCCGGCAGCGACGCGGCGCGACCAACCCGGCGAGCTGGCCGATCTCCAGGTAACGCCGAATGGGCATGTCCTGATCTGGCCGGTCGCGGAGGGCGACGACGTCGGCCATGCCCAACCTCTCGGCGTCGAGGCGGACCTTCGGGCGAACCTGCGCCGGTTGGCGATGGCGGCGGGGCTCGATGCAGCGGAATGGTCCGCGTTTGCGGAGCGGGTGCGGTCCCGCGTGGGTTGGTCGCTTGAGCATGCCGACTGACTTGGAACGGCGCCGTCGATGACGTCGCATTCCGGAGGCGAACCCGCAGCGGTATTGAGCGTGGCGTTGTTTGCCCTCACCATGACGCGGGTCAGCTCCAGGGAAACACGCCCCATGGGTGAGATCGCATGTGCTACGCGCTGCTGAAGACGCTCCACCTCCTCGGCGTCGTGCTGCTGGTCGGCAACGTCATCGTGACCCTGGTCTGGAAGCTGGCCGCCGACCGCAGCGGCGACCCGCGCGTGGTCGCCTTCGGCCAGCGGTTGGTGACGCTGACGGACTGGTGGTTCACGGTCGGCGGGGTCGTGCTGATCCTGCTCGGCGGCGTTGGGGTGGCCCTGGTCGCGGGGCTCGACCTCTTGGCGGTGCGCTGGCTGCTCTGGGGGCAGGTGCTCTTTGGGCTCTCGGGCCTGCTCTGGGTCGGGATCCTGATCCCGGCGCAGATCCGCCAGGCACGACAGGCGCGCGACTTCGCCGCCGGCGGCGAGATTCCGGCGAACTATTGGCGCGACGCGCGGCGCTGGACTTGGTGGGGCATTCTGGCCATCGTGCCGCTGCTGGGCGCGCTCTGGCTGATGATCGCGAAACCGGCCTAGTCGACTGCGGCGCGTCAGAGGCTCGGCCCTGGTCAAACCCTGCTCGATTCCGCCCTGCGGCGAGTGGCGGCGGGGCGTGCCGGGCGAAGGTCACGGGTTATCCACAGGAATGACCACAGAAATTGGGGGTCACTGACATGCGCCTGATGATGTTCGTCGTGTTCCTGGGTTGCTGGGAGGTAGGCATGGCCGACACGCTGGCCGATGCGCCGGGTACCGCGTCCGCGCCGACCTATGCGGTCTGGCCCATCGGCTGGGTGCGCAAGGACGGCG
Organism: uncultured Thiocystis sp.; assembly: GCF_903866365.1. Taxonomy (GTDB): domain Bacteria; phylum Pseudomonadota; class Gammaproteobacteria; order Chromatiales; family Chromatiaceae; genus Chromatium. Next base: position 21,626 of record NZ_CAIPNF010000443.1, on the reverse strand, counting down.
AGCGAACCAGCATTGAGATCGAACCACGCTACCAACCCGCCCTGCTGGGTCTGGAGGCGGGGGCGCGGATCTGGGTGCTCTACTGGTTCGACCGCCACGACACCCCGGAACAACGCGCCATCCTCCTGGTCCATCCGCGCGGGGATCCGGCGAATCCGCTGCGCGGGGTCTTCGCCACCCGTGCCCCGGTGCGGCCCAACCTGATCGCGCTCAGTCGCTGCCAGGTATTGGCGGTGCGCGGGACGGCGATCGAGATCGACGGGATCGATGCCTTTGCCGGGACGCCGGTGCTGGATCTCAAGCCCGAATGACGACGCGCTGTGAAAACCGCACGGAGGATGCGCCGCGCCTGCTAGACAACCGCAATCTTGCCAACCTCGCCCGACGACTGCGGGAGTCGCCGGAAGTCGTGCTGGCCTATGGTTGCGAGGACCAGACCGGGGCAGATGCCCTGGCGGTGGCGCTGCTCGGAATCGCGCCCTTCGGTCAGGAGCGGCTATTGGCGCACCGCGCCGCGCTCGTTGCGGCGCTCGGCACGGAACGCCTGGCATTGATCGACCTCGGCACGGTTTCGCCCCAACGGCAACGCCAAATCCTCCAGCGCGGCCGTCTGCTCTATGCGCGGGAATGCGGGTTGGTTGGTCCCTTCGAGCTTGGCGTCCTGCGTGCCTGCCTGGATGCGCGTTGAATCTTCCCGGCGGATGGTGTTCCATTCCGTGTCGACGCCGCCGCGTCGGACCTGGACGCGGCTCTTGCGTGTCTCGCCCCCTTTCCTGCCGTCTGCATTGACCGAGATCGCGATCATGCCCAAACCCGTGACCCCACTGCTGGCCGCCGATGCCATCATCGAGCTGGCCGACCGGCCCGGTCGTCCGATCGTGCTCATCGAGCGCCGCTATCCGCCTGATGGTTGGGCGATCCCCGGCGGTTTCGTGGACATCGGCGAGCGCCTGGAGCAGGCCGCCGTGCGCGAGGCATTGGAAGAAACGGCGCTGCGGGTGACGCTGCGCGCCCTGCTGGGGCTCTACTCGGATCCGCAACGGGATCCGCGCGGCCATACGGTGACCGCCGTCTATGTGGCCGAGGCGACCGGCGAGCCCCGCGCCCAGGACGACGCGCGTCACCTGGCGGTCTTTCCGGTCGATGCGCTGCCTGAACGGCTCGCCTTCGATCATGCCCTGGTGCTCCGCGACTATCTGCGCTTCCGGGACGCGGGAGCGGTCGCGCCGCTGCGGGGCGGCTCCGGCAATCCCTGACGGAGACGCCGAACCCGAGCGGATTCCACGGTCCCGAATGAACTTGACCCCTTGTCCGCCTCAGCCGGAGGACAGCCCAGGTTTCAACGCGATTGGTTCGCGGCCGGTTCTGCCGTGTTCGAGGGTCTGACCGATGATCCCGCTTCGTTTCCGCCCTTGAACGACAGGCAGGCCCAACGGGCTTGGTTGGCGGGCTTCCTCGCGTCCGGCTGGACCGCCGGGGGCTTCCGCTGTCGGAAGAACAGGAAGCCGCGACCTTGGATGATCGCCTCACCCGGACCTTGCGCGACCGTCCCGTGTTGCTGCGTCAACTGCGGTCGTATCGTCTCGGACCCAGTTTTTCAACGGCGCGGCGCTCGCGCTGGGTGCCGGATTGATGTTCAGCGGCATTCGAGTCATCCGGCGCCGCGAGGTGGATGCCGAGGGGCACCCTGAAGGATCCAGCGCCGTTCGGCTGGGCTGGCTCTGGTTCATCCTGGGGTTGCTGTTGATCGTTGGCGTGGTCTTCGATCTCGACCTCTTGAGGATGTTGTTTCGGCTGTTCCTGGAAGCGTCCAACTGAGACGCAAAACCGGGCGGGCGTGGCGCTGACCGCCTATGATCGGATTGACCTCAACCCTTGCCTGGAGCCTACCGTGAGCCTATCCGAGCCCGTGTCTGACCCGCTGGCACGCCACACCATCCGCCGCCTCACCTGGCGCTTGATTCCGTTTCTCTGTCTGCTCTACCTCGTCGCCTACCTCGATCGGATCAACATCAGCTTTGCGGCCTTGCAGATGAATCAGGATCTGGGGTTGAGCGCGGTGGCCTATGGCACCGGCGCTGGGCTGTTCTTCCTCGGTTATGTGCTGTTCGAGATCCCCAGCAATCTGATCCTGCAACGCATCGGCCCGCGCATCTGGATCGCCCGGATCATGGTGAGTTGGGGTCTGATCTCGATGGCGATGGCCTTGACCCAGGGCGAAACGAGCTTCTACGTGCTGCGGTTTCTGCTCGGGGTGGCGGAGGCTGGGTTCTTTCCCGGAATCATCTTCTATCTGACCGGCTGGTTTCCGGCGCGGGAGCGGGCGCGCGCCATGGCCCTATTCGCCACCGCGACCGCCTTGGCGGGCGTCATCGGCAGTCCGCTATCGGGGGCGCTGCTGGAACTGGACGGCGCATGGGGCGGGCGCGGCTGGCACTGGCTGTTCGTGCTGGAAGGACTGCCGGCGGTGCTGTTGGGGTTGGTGGTGCTGTTCAAGCTCCCTGACCGACCCGACCAGGCGCGCTGGTTGCCCCCGGACGAGCGCGACTGGTTAAATCGGACTCTGGCGCGCGAGCGGGAAGCCAACTCGGCGCGGCAACGCCAGACCTTGGGCGAGGCGCTGGGCAGCCTGGAGGTGTGGCGGCTGGGGCTGGTCTATTGCTGCATGGTCATCGGGATGTACGGCATTGGGATGTGGCTGCCGCAGATGCTGCGCGCGATGACCAGGGCGAGCGATTTTACCCTCGGGCTGCTCAACGCCCTGCCATTCCTGGCGGCGGCGCTGGGGATGGTCCTGATCGGCTGGCACTCTGACCGGCGCGGGGAGCGGCGCTGGCATGTCGCCGGTTCGCTCGCGCTGGCGGCGAGCGGGGCGCTGTGGGCAGCGACGACCCAATCCTTGCCGTTGGCGTTGCTGGCGTTCTCCTTGGCGGCGCTCGGGGTGTGGGGCGTGATGGGTCCATTCTGGGCACTGGCGACCTCTTTTTTGAGCGGAACGGCGGCGGCGGGCGGCATCGCCTTGATCAATTCGCTGGGCAATGTCGGGGGCTTTGTCGGGCCGTACCTGATGGGGTGGTTCAAGCAGATGACGGCCAGTTACAGCGCCGGCTTGGTGGCCGTGGCGGTGATCCTGCTGGCGGGCGGTGCCTTGGTGCTGTCTTCAACGTCCGCGCGCGATGGTTCTGCGCAGGATTGATTGGTCATGATGCCATGTCGTGATGGGCGGTTGGTCGACCGCGCTTCCGCCTGACCCACCCGAGGTTGGCATGCCTGCATTCGACGAGTGCGACGCGGGATCGACGATCCCGCGTGGTCTCGGCCGCTGGGCGCTTATTGTTTGATCATGTCACGGCAAGCCGCGACCCGGAATGTGGCACTGGCCTGGGTGTAGCACAGTTCCAGCGTGTCACCCGTGAGGGTTCCGGTATAGGTGCCGTCCTCGTCGGCCATCAGCAGATTCTGGCCATCGCGGCGGATCACGCCCACCGCATCCTCGCATTTGTGCTGGGTACACCACTGCGCGTGGAACGAGCGACCCTCCTGTTTTTCAATGTTCAAGATAAAGGTCAGATCGGCCTCCGCCGCATAGCGGTCGCCTTCATGGCTGCCATGCGGGGCGATGCCGGCTTTAGCGCCTGCCTGACTGCCCTCGACCTCGACCCATTTCCCGACTAAATGACCATCCGCCAACGTGAAACCGCTGGCGAACAACAAGCCGGCGACCAGTGTGAGATTGACTGTTTTCATGCGTGTGCTCCTCTGCCGAGCCTCGCGCAACGGGGCGCGGGATCGTTGATGATGGAAAGATCGGGTGCCATCGGTGCACGGTGGCGACGTTGTTGCGCGTTCCACGTTGAGCGTGGGCCGCGCGTCTTGAGTATGGATCAACGCGAGCCGGCGCGGTCCCTCTTGCTCACGGGGCCATTTCACTTGGGCTTTAGACGGCGGAAAGCGCGAGCGCGCGATGGGGGAAGGCTCGCAGGAGCTTTTTGTCCATGGTGACCAACTTCGTGCCAAGCTTCATCGCCAGGGCGATGAACTCGCAGTCATAGGCCGAACAGTCGCTGTCGCGAACAAGTTCAAGCACGGCGACCGACTCGACTTCGAACTCGGAACCGGCGAGCAGGCTTTCAGCCTCGGTCTGAAGATTCATCGCCTGTTCAAAGGAAATGTCTCTGCGCCGCGCATAACCAGCGAGAATGTTTCTGAACTCACTCCGCCATAAGATGGGCGCCGCCCAGTCAGGGTCACGTTCCAGCAAGGCTTCCGCAGCGAACGTGTACTCGCCAGGCAGGTACAGATAGGCCAGCACATTGGAGTCAACCACAATCATGGCCGCCCTTCTCGCTTGCTTGCGTCGATGTCCTCGGCCAGGTAGTGCTGCTTCGGCAACGTCGCCCGCAACTCACGTGCCCGCGCTAATCGCTCGCTCGGCGGCAGCTTCGTTGGCAACAACACCGCCTCCAGGCAAACGATGGCCTCAGAGTTTAGGCTTCGCCGATGTAGATCGGCGGCGGTCTTTAAGCGTTCGTACACAATATCAGGGATATTCTTCAGCGTCAGGGTTGTCGGCATTGCGTTCACACCAAAAGGCAACCAAAGTGATTTTATTTTGGCACATGCTGGCGTCTGTCGCTTAAGGTGCGCCGCAGGCCAATCATTCGCTCAACCGTGAAAGCTCCCCTGCATACCGGTACAGAGGCAGGGGTCGGCGAGGATGGGTAAAGTGCCCAGGTTGCGGCAGAAAAAGCCGTTAGCCGTTCGACCTTGCCCGGTCACGCCAGAAATCCGTATCGCTCGTCAAACCCTTTCGCTTGACGATCCTTGGCATCGACAACCATGGCATGGGATGCCAATCGTGGCGCTGAGCGTGCTCGGCCATGCATTTGCACCACTTGTGATGTACGTCAGTAGGAACCGTCCCGGAAGGATGGCGCTTACCCTGTTCCCACCCCCGCAAGGCGCGCAACGACACCCCGAGCAGGGCGGCAAACTGGGGTGGCGACAGACCCGCTTGCTGACGCGTGGCGATGACCGGCGAGTACGCCACGGTCCCCTGGCCGGCCTTCATCTGGCGGATGGATTCGAGGAGATCTTCGCCCAACTTGCGCCCATCCCCCAAGGCGTCCAGCCCGGTGTCAGCGAATGGTTGCGTGGTCGATGGCCTGTCGGGTCTCCAGGAGTTGGCTTGCGGAAAGATTGCCCCGTTCGGATTTGGCAGACAGCACCAGCCGGATCCGCGCGCCGTCCTCAAGTTGGTTGTCGTGCCTGCGCCAGGAATTTAGACGGAAATTGCCGCTCGATTGACGCAACGCGCTTGACCGCGCTTAGGGATGGGCGCTAGGGTCGCGGGCTTGATTGAATGAACGCCGGGCTCGTCGCGCGATTGACGGCTGAGTCCTCTTTACTGGGACGCTGCCCGCGCGCTTGTGCGCGCTTTGTGTCGGGCGCTCCCGATCAACCGGCCGTTTGCGCCATTTCAAGATCATAGCAACTAGGTTCGCCGCGTATGTCCATCCCGTTTCCGTTTTCCGCCGTCGTCGCCCAGGAGGAGATGAAACGCTCCCTGTTGATCGCGGCCATTGACCCGTCGATTGGCGGTGTACTCGTGTTTGGCGACCGGGGCACCGGTAAGTCCACCGCGATTCGCGGACTCGCCGCGCTCCTGCCGAAGATGCGCGCGGTCGATTGCACCTATAACTGCGACCCGGAAGCCGGCGACGATGCGCTCTGCGCTGACTGCCGCGCCAATCGCGCCAAAAAAGGACCGCTGAAAAGCCGTCAGGTGCCGGTGCCGGTGGTCGATCTCCCGCTCGGCGCCACCGAGGACCGGGTCATCGGCGCGCTGGATCTGGAGCGCGCCCTGACCAAGGGCGAAAAGGCGTTCGAGCCGGGCCTGCTGGCGCGCGCCCATCGCGGCTTTCTCTATATCGACGAGGTCAATCTGCTCGAAGACCATCTGGTCGACTCGCTGCTCGACGTCGCCGCCTCCGGCGAGAATCTGGTCGAGCGCGAGGGGCTTAGCATCCGTCACCCGGCGCGCTTCGTGCTCGTCGGCTCGGGCAATCCGGAGGAGGGCGAACTGCGGCCTCAGCTTCAGGACCGCTTCGGTCTCTCGGTCGAGGTCAAGACCCCGCAGGATCTACCCACCCGCATCAAGGTCGTGCGTCTGCGCGACGAGTTCGAGCGCGACCCCACCGCCTTCGTGGTCAAGTGGAAAAGCAAGGATGGCAAGGTCCGCCGTTCGATCGAGAAGGCGCGCGCGCTGCTGCCGACCGTCTCCGTCCCCGATGCGACCCTCGAAGATGCGGGTCGGCTCTGCATCAAGCTCGGCACCGACGGTCTGCGCGGCGAGCTGACCCTGATCCGTGCCGCGCGCGCGCTCGCTGCACTGCTGGGCGATCTCGAAGTGACGCAGTCGCATCTGAAGTCGATCGCCACCTCGGCCCTGCGGCACCGTCTGCGCCGCGATCCGCTCGACGAATCCGGTTCCACCAGCCGGGTCGAGCGCGCGGTCGCGGAGTTGTTTGGCGCATGACGACAACCGGCGCGAATCCCGCCGTCGACACTGGCGGCGGACCTGATCGGAATCAGGCACCCAATCGGACCGCGAACCAGCCCGGCCCCGGACCCTCGCCCTGGGATGATGCCGTGCTGGCGGCGGTCCTGATGTCGATCGATCCGGTCGGCACTGGCGGCGTCTCGCTGCGCGCCCTCGCGGGTCCGGTGCGCGACCAGTGGCTGGCGGTCATGCGCGATCTTCAGCCCGAGGGCACGCCCCAGCGACGGATTCCGCTCCACGTCTCCGATGGCCGACTGCTTGGCGGTCTGGATCTGGCCGCGACCCTGAGCGCGGGCCGGCCGGTCGCCGAACTGGGTCTGCTGGTCGAGGCCCACGGCGGCGTGGTCGAGCTGGCGATGGCCGAGCGCATCGCCGCCGGCACCGCCGCGCGTCTGACCATGGCCTTCGACGCCGGCGAGGTGGTGCTGGAGCGCGACGGTCTGGCGATGCGTACCCCGTCGCGGTTTGCCGTGGTCGCCCTGGACGAGGGCGTTGGCGAGGACGAAGGTCTGCTCAACGCGCTGCTCGACCGGCTCGCCTTCCATCTCGAACTGATCGATATCCGTGTCCATGAGGCGGTTGCCTGTCCCTACGACGCCGAGGACATCCTGGAGGCCCGCGCGCGGCTTGCAGCGGTCACGGTCACCGAAAAACAGATCGAGGCGCTGTGCGGACTCGCCCTGGCGCTGGGGATTCCCTCGCTGCGTGCGTCGATCTTCGCCTGTCGCGCCGCCTGTGCCTTCGCCGCGCTGGAAGGGCGCACCGAGGTCGCCGACGCGGATCTCGCCGTCGCCGGGCGTCTGGTGCTGGCCCCGCGCGCGACTCAGTTGCCGCCGATGGAACCGCCGCCGGACGCCGAACCGCCGCCGCCCGAGCCGGACGAGCCGGATCAGGAGCAGAACCAGTCCAACGAACAGCAGGAACCGCAGGAACTCGAAGATCAGATCCTGGAAGCGACCAAGGCCGCGATTCCGGCGGGTCTGCTCGCGCAATTGCAGATGGGCAAGCTGCGCCGCTCGCGGGCGCGTCAGACCGGCAAGGCCGGCGCGGTCCAGAATGCCCAAACGCGCGGCCGCCCGGCGGGTGTGCTGCGGGGCGAGCCGCGCGCCGGACTGCGTCTGAACGTGGTCGAAACCCTGCGCGCCGCCGCCCCCTGGCAGCGTCTGCGCCGGGAGGAACGCGCGCGCTTCGGTCAGGAGTCGACCCGCATCGAGGTGCGTCAGGACGACTTCCGCATCACCCGTTTCAAGCACAAATCCGAGACCACCACCATCTTCGTCGTCGACGCCTCCGGCTCCTCGGCCCTGCATCGTCTGGCCGAGGCCAAGGGCGCGGTCGAACTGCTGCTGGCGGACTGTTATGTGCGTCGCGACAAGGTCGCGCTGGTCGCCTTTCGCGGTCAGGCCGCCGAGGTGCTGCTGCCGCCGACCCGCTCGCTGGTGCGGGCCAAACGCAGCCTGGCCGGGCTGCCGGGCGGGGGCGGCACGCCGTTGGCGTCCGGGATCGATCTCGGGATGATCCTGGCCGACTCGGTCAAACGTCGCGGTGGTACGCCGGTGCTGATCCTCATGACCGACGGGCGGGCGAACGTGGCGCGCGACGGCACCGGCGGACGGACCCGCGCCGGCGAGGAATCGCTGGCCGCCGCGCGGGTCGTGCGCTCGCTGGAGATCACGGCGTTGGTCATCGACACCTCGCCGCGTCCGCAGCAACAGGGGCGCGATCTGGCGAAAGAGATGGGCGCGGTCTATCTGCCACTGCCGCACGCGGATGCCAACTCGCTGACGCAGGCGGTGCGGGCGACCTCGGGGTAGTCTGAAAAGGGCGGTCAGCGACCAGCCTCCGGCGGACCGTTCGCGGGAATCGGCGTGTTGTGGCCGAATGAGGGTTAGGGTTGTTGCAATCGACCCAACCTGACCGCCAAATGTTGGGTTGATAAGAGCGGCAACCCAACAGACGGCGCTCGGTGCCGCGATTCGTAAACTCGTTCATCCGTGCTTCGGTGTTCTCAAAAATCGTATGCCTGACCAAGCCGATGATGCGCTGCGGGCGTTGTGACAGTGGCGGTTGTCTCAGGCGCCATGATGGCCGTGTCCCGCCGGGCTCCGGCGCGAGCTTGGGCGGCCAGGCAGCGCCAATGGCAGGCGAAACGCCGATATGCGCCCTGCCGGTCGGGATCCTTGAAGAGGTCGGGATGGAGATAGAGCGCCTCGATATGCCGGATGACCGTGTCGGCCAAAATCCTGTCCATCCTGAGCAATCCTGTTCATCCTGTCCATTCATCACCTTCCTGTTGGGTAGATTGTTTTCAGAAAATCACCTTCTGTCTCGCTTGGGCGATAACCCAGGGTGACGCGATCGAGTCCTGCTAGATCCTGGCGGGTCTCGATTCGGTCCAGTCCCGCGGCGCGGAATAGCCGCTGGACTTCCCGCGCCTGATCGAATCCGTGCTCGACGGCCAGCAGTCCGTTCGGACGCAGACAGCGCCGGGTATCCGCGACGATGGCACGGATGGCGTCGAGCCCATCGCGGCCTGATCCGAGTGCCGATGGGGGCTCGAACCGCAGATCGCCGCGGACGAGATGCGGGTCGGCGTCAGGGATATAGGGAGGGTTGCCGAGAATGGCATCGAGACTGCTGGTGGCGAAGGCCGAAAGCCAATCCGCTTGCACGGTGTCGATGCCGCCGAGACCGAGCGCGCGAAAGTTGTCGCGGGCGATCAGTAGGGCCGGCGCGGAGCGGTCGGTGGCGATCAGCCGCCAGTCGGGCCGTTCGCTCGCCAGGGCCGCCGCGATGGCGCCGCTGCCGGTGCCGAGATCCGCGATGCGCAGCGGGGCGGTCGGCACGAGCCGTTCCAGCGCCGTTTCCACTAGCCGCTCGGTCTCGGGACGGGGGATGAGGGTCGCGGGCGAGACCTTGAGTTCCAGGGTCCAGAAGGACTGCTGGCCACGCAGATAGGCGATGGGTTCACCGTTCAGTCGGCGAGCGAGGAGGGCGTGGAAATCGGCGGCGGTCGCGGGGTCGAGTGCGCGCTCGGGCCAGGCCAGCAGATGGCTGCGCGACCAGCCGCTGACCTGGGTCAGCAGCAGTTCGGCTTCGAGCCGGGGAGAACTGTCGGGGAGCGCGGAGAGGGCGGCCGCCGCCTCGCGCAGTGTTTCGGCGATGCGGTTCATCGACGTCGTTCCCGGGAATTGAGCGCCAGGGTGCTAGTTAGTCATCATCGCGGCCAGTTGCTCGGTGCGATATTCTTCCAGCAGGGGGTCGATGACCTGGTCGAGCTGACCGGCCATGATCTCGTCGAGCTTGTAGAGCGTCAGATTGATGCGGTGGTCGGTGACGCGATTCTGGGGGAAATTGTAGGTGCGGATACGCTCGGAGCGGTCGCCGCTACCGACCTGTAACTTGCGCGATTCGGATTGCTCGGACGCCTGGCTCTCGCGCGCGCTCGCCAAGAGCTTGGCGTGGAGCAGCGACATGGCGCGCGCCCGGTTCTTGTGCTGGGAGCGTTCCTCCTGACATTCCACGACGATCCCTGAGGGGATGTGGGTGATGCGGATAGCGGAGTCGGTCTTGTTGATATGCTGACCGCCGGCCCCGGAGGCGCGATAGGTATCGGTGCGCAGATCGTTGGGGTTGATGTCGATGGCGTCGATCGATTCGACCTCGGGGAGCACCGCGACCGTGCAGGCGGAGGTATGGACACGGCCTTGGGATTCGGTCTCCGGGACACGCTGGACGCGGTGCGCGCCCGGCTCGAACTTCAGGCGCGAGAAGACGCCGTTACCGCTGACGCGGACCACGACCTCCTTGTAGCCGCCCAACTCGCCAGGACTCTCGGAGACCTGCTCGGTGCGCCAGCCCAGGGTCTCGGCATAACGCACATACATGCGCAGCAAATCGGCGGCGAACAGGGCCGCCTCGGCGCCGCCCGTGCCGGCACGGATCTCCAGAAAGCTGTTGCACTGATCACTGGGATCCGGCGGGATCAGTAGGTGGTGGAGTTCGGGCTCCAGCGCCGCGAGGCGGGTCTCGGTCTGGGCGATCTCGTCCCTGGCCAGCGCGGCCATTTCGGGATCGGCGAGCATCTCCTCGGCCGCCGTCCGGTCGCGTTCGGCCTCCAGATAACGGCCATAACAGCCCATCAGCGGTTCGATCTGCGCATATTCCCGACCGAGATCCCGAAAGCGATTCTGGTCGGCCTGGGTGTCTGCCTCGGCGAGCAAGGCCATCACTTCGCTGTAGCGCTCGGCGATGCGTTCCAGCTTGCCGCGGATGGATGGATTCATGGAGCGGTGTGAGGACGGGTCTGATCGAGCTGGAACAATTCGTTGGCGGCTTCGAGGATGTCCGCCTCGCCCTCGCGCGCCGCCTGCCGCAACCGCGAACTGGGCGCGTGCAGCAGTTTGTTGGTGAGCGTATGGGCGAGGAAGCTCAAGACCTCGGTCGGGGACTTGCCGGCATCGAGCTGGCGTTGGGCGCGCGCCAGCACCTCGTCGCGCAGTTCCTCGGCGCGGTGGCGGTAGTCCTGGATCAGACCCGCGGCATCGAGCGAGCGCAGCCAGGCCATGAACTCGGTGGAGTGAAAGGCGATAATCTCCTCGGCCTGTTCGGCGGCGGCCTGTCGCGAGCGCAGACCCTCGTCGATGACGCCCTGCAAATCGTCGATCGTATAGAGATAAACATCGGCGAGTTCGCCCACCTCGGGCTCGATATCGCGCGGGACCGCGATGTCCACCATGAAGATCGGACGATGCTTGCGCTTCTTCAGCGCCCGCTCCACGGTGCCCTTGCCGAGCACCGGCAGCGGGCTGGCGGTGGAGGCGATGACGATGTCCGCCTCGGGCAGATGGTTGGCGATTTCGGTGAGCGAGATGGCGAAACCGTCGAACTGGGCCGCAAGGTCATGGGCGCGCTCGACGGTGCGGTTGGCGACGATGATCCGACCGACGCCATTGTGATGCAGATGGCGCGCCGCCAGTTCGATGGTCTCGCCGGCGCCGATCAGCAGCGCGGTCTGCTGCGACAGGTCGCTGAAGATCTGCCGCGCCAGATTGACCGCCGCGAAGGCGACCGAGACCGGACTGTTGCCGATCGCCGTCTCGGTGCGCACCGTCTTGGCGACCGAGAAGGCATGCTGAAACAGCCGGCCCAGGAGTTTGCCGGTCGCGGTACAATCGGTGGCGGTCTGGTAGGCGGTCTTGACCTGGCCGAGAATCTGCGGCTCGCCGAGCACCAGCGAATCGAGTCCGCTGGACACGCGCAGCAGATGGACCACGGCGTCGCGGTCGGTATGGGCATAGAGATAGGGATTGACGCGCTCGTGCTCGACGCCGTGAAACCCGCTGAGCCAGCGGCGGATGTCTTCCTCGGCGCCGTCGTGAGCCGCGCAGTAAAGTTCGGTGCGGTTGCAGGTGGATAGGACCACGCCCTCGCAGACGCCCTGGCAGCCGGTCAGGTCACGGAGCGCGCCCGCGATGATATCCGGACCAAAGGCCAGTCGCTCGCGGATGTCGATCGGTGCATTTTTGTGGTTGAGTCCGAGAACAAGCAGCTTCATGTTAGTAATAATTCAGCGGTTGTGTTGGCCGGGGTTGGCTGATCGGACAGACATCCGCGAACGTGTTCCGCGCAATGCCGAGTATCGCGGGCAAGGTTGCCGACGAAAATCCATCGCCGCATCGTCTAATGACGCATTCCGGGGAATGCAATACAGCGTCATGCTACCAAATTTTGTCGACGAAAAAATGATCCCAGCTTTATTGAGCGAGTTCACACGCATGTCATTCTTTTTTTCAGGTCTTTCGCGCGCGGTTTTGGCCGCCGTCGTTGTGCTGTCTGGTTCCGCTCCGGTCCTGGCGCTGACCGATCCCGCGCCGCCCGCGTCCGAGCCCGCGACCGTTCCGGTGCCCACGTCAGCTCCCGTCATCGAGAGTGCGCCGCAGGTTGTCGAGCCCCGCGTGGAGGTGCCGGGTCTCGACGCCGACCAGGTCTATGCGATTTTGGTCGGCGAGATTGCGGGGCGTCGGGGCGACATGGCGACGGCTTTATTGCATTACCTGAAGGCCGCTCAACTCACCCAGGCCCCGCGCATGGCTGAACTGGCAGTGCGGGCCGCTATCAGCGCCGATGACGACGCGGCAGCCGGAGAGGGTGTGCGTCTGTGGCTGGAGCTTGCGCCAGAGGCTGCCGCGGCGCATCAGGTGGCGGCCTTTCTGCGCATCAAGGCAGGGGACCGGGAAGGCGCCCTGATCCATCTGGTGCGGCTGGTCGAGCTGACGGAGGGGGCGGACTCATCCGTGTTTGAGCAGGCCGCCGCCATCATCGCGCGCGCGCCGAGCCCGGACATGCAGTTGGCTCTCATGGAGGCGCTGGTCGGACGGTTTCCCGAGAGCGCGGACGCGCAGCAGTCGCTCGCGACGGTTGCTGCGAGCGCCTCTCGGTTCGAGGTTGCCGACCGGGCGGCGCGTCGGGCGCTGGAGCTGCGCCCGGACTGGAATCAGCCGCGCCTGTTTCTGGTGAGGCTGCTGCTGTCGCAGGGGAAGCGAGCCGAGGCGCGGCGGCGGCTTGAGGAGTTTGTCGAACGCAGCCCCGACGATCATGGGCTGCACATGCTCTTCGGTCAATTTCTGGTTGAGGAGCAGGAGTTCGCGACCGCGCGCGATGTCTTTGAGCGGCTCCTGGGCAATCAGCCCAAGGCGCCGGACGTGCTGTTTGCCGTGGGTATCCTGTCGCTTCAGCTCGACGATCTGACCGGCGCGCGGATCTATTTCACACGGCTTTTCGAGACGGGAGAGCGCCAGGACGATGCGGCTTTTTACCTGGGGCAGACCGCCGAGCGCGCCGAGGATGCGCGGGTCGCGCTCGAATGGTACGAAAAGGTCAAGGATTCCAATCTTGCCGAGGCGCAGGTGCGAATGGCGTTTCTGCGTGCCAAGACGGGCGAGGTCGCCCAGGCCCGCGAGATTCTTAATCGCTTGCGAGGCAGCTCGCCCGACGATGCCGTCGCGCTCTATCTGGTCGAAGCCGAAATCCTCGATGAAGTCGGGCGGGTCGACGAGGCGATGAGCGTCTTCGGCGCGGCCCTGGAGAGTCATCGCGACGACCGGGATCTGCTCTATGCGCGGGGGCTCTACGCCGTCGAGCACGGACAACTGCAACTGGGCGAGCAGGATTTTCTCCGTATCCTGGCCGCCGATTCCGAGGATGCCGATACCTTGAACGCACTCGGCTACACGCTGGCCGATCGCACCGACCGTTATCGGGAGGCGCTTGGCTATATCGAGAAAGCCTATGCGCTCAAGCCCGAAGAGCCGGCGATCCTCGATAGCATGGGCTGGGTCCACTACCGTCTGGGTCATTACGAGGTGGCGCGCGACTATCTGCGACGCGCCCTCGACAAGATGGACGATGGCGAGATCGCCGCCCATCTGGGCGAGGTGCTGTGGGCGATGGGACGGCAGGCGGAGGCATGGTCGGTCTGGGAGGCGGCCCTGCTGGCGCATCCCGAACATGAATATCTTCAGCAAACGGTCGGGCGACATCGCGTCTCGGAGACGGCCGTCGATGGCAACGCTGCCGATGTGACGCATGGCCCACAGGATCCCGCGCAATGACAACGCCTTCGATGATGCCGCCAAGCGCCACGCCGACCGCGGGGTCGTGCCAGGACGCCGGAGCCGCCTGGCCGGCGCCCGCCAAGCTGAACCTGATGCTGCGCGTCGTCGGTCGGCGCGAGGACGGCTATCATGAATTGCAGACGGTCTTTCAGTTCATCGACCGCTGCGACCGTCTCTGGTTCGATGTCCGAGAGGATGGCCGGATCAGCCGTCTGAACGCGGTCGCGGGGGTCGCCGAACAGGATGATCTGACCGTCCGCGCGGCGCTTGCCCTCCAGCGCGCGACCGGCTGCACGCTCGGCGTCAACATTCGCTGCGAAAAAAATCTGCCGATGGGGGGCGGACTTGGCGGCGGCAGTTCCGATGCCGCAACCACGCTGGTGGCGCTGAATCGACTCTGGGACATCGGGCTTGACGAGGATGCGCTGTCCGCGATCGCCCTGCCGCTCGGCGCCGATGTCCCGGTGTTCGTGCGCGGACGGGCCGCCTGGGCCGAGGGCGTGGGCGAGCGTCTGGTGCCGGTCGAGCTACCGCAAAGCTGGTTTCTGGTTCTGGTGCCCGCGTGCTTCGTCTCGACCCGATCGGTTTTTTCGCATCCGCAATTGACACGGAATTCCGATCCAATCAAACTAGCCGACTTCCTGAATGGCAATATCGTCAACGATTGCCTGCCGGTCGTATGTTGCGAATACCCCCCTGTTGCCGCCGCGCTCGAATGGCTGTCGGATTGGGGGGACAGTCGTCTGACCGGCACTGGGGGTTGTGTCTTCGCCTCCTTTGACGATCGGGAACGCGCGGTCGATGCCTGTCGGCAATCCCCTGCCGGGATGAATGGATTCGTGGCGCAAGGGCTGAATCGCTCTCCATTGCTTGTTCGGGCGGATCGAGAATCAGGCGAAGTCCCAGCTCGTTCACGCAGGGACGCCTGATGTTCAACACCGAATTCATAGAAACAGTCGCTTTTTGGGGCGTAGCCAAGCGGTAAGGCACCGGGTTTTGATCCCGGCATCCCCAGGTTCGAATCCTGGCGCCCCAGCCAACTTCCGACTCCCTCGCGAGCGCGCAGACAGGAAAACGCCCGTGCCTGCCAGCCAATTGATGGTCTTCTCCGGAAATGCCAACCCGGAACTGTCGGTCGAGATCGCCGGCCATTTGAGTCTGCCGCTGGGTAAAGCCGTGGTCGGTCAGTTCAGCGACGGCGAGGTCATGGCGGAACTCCAGGAAAATGTGCGTGGCCGCGATGTTTTCGTCGTTCAGCCCACCTGCGCCCCGACCAACGATAACCTGATGGAACTCCTGGTGATGATCGATGCCCTGCGCTGGGCCTCGGCGAAGCGCATCACGGCGGTGATCCCCTATTTCGGCTATGCCCGGCAGGATCGGCGTCCGCGCTCCGCGCGGGTGCCCATCACCGCCAGGCTGGTCGCGAAGATGATCGGCCAATCGGGTGCCGACCGGGTGTTGACCGTCGATCTGCACGCCGATCAGATCCAGGGGTTTTTCGATATCCCGGTCGATAACGTCTACGCCTCGCCGATCCTGCTGGGGGATGCCTGGCGTCAGAAATACGACGATTTGATGGTGGTTTCGCCCGACGTGGGCGGCGTGGTACGCGCCCGCGCGCTCGCCAAGCGGCTCGACGACGCGGATCTGGCCATCATCGACAAGCGCCGTCCGCGCGCCAACGAGGCCAAGGTGATGAACATCATCGGCGACGTGCGCGGGCGTACCTGCGTGCTCGTCGACGATCTGGTCGACACCGCCGGAACCCTGTGCCGGGCCGCCGAGGCGCTCAAGGACAGCGGCGCGCGCATGGTCACGGCCTATTGTACGCATCCGGTATTGTCGGGGCCCGCGATCGAGAATATCGCGGCCTCGCAACTCGACGAACTGGTGGTCACCAACACGATTCCGCTGCGCCCGGAGGCGAAGGCCTGCGGCAAGATCCGTCAGTTGAGCATCGGCGAACTGCTGGCCGAAACCATGCGGCGGGTCTCGAACGAGGAATCGGTCAGCTCGCTGTTCATCGATTGAACCGCGGCACATACCCGCGTCTGGCGGGTAGAACGCCGGGTTCCTGGTCGCGGGAGCCTGGCGTCTTTTATTCAACGAAACTGGAGAACGCCAATGAGCGTGAATTTTGACGTCATCGCGCAGCCTCGCGCAGTGTCAGGAAAGGGTGCGAGCCGCCGCCTGCGTCGCACGGGGCTGGTGCCCGCCATCGTCTATGGCGCCCATCTGGAGCCGGAAATGATTTCGGTCTCGCACAACGAGTTGCTCAAGCATCTGGAGCACGAGGCATTTTATTCGCATGTGCTCGATCTCAAGATCGGGGACGTGGCCTCGAAGGTCGTCCTGAAGGACATGCAGCGCCATCCCGCGAAGCCATTCATTCTGCATGTCGATTTCATGCGTATCTCCCAGGACGAGAAGCTGCGGATGGTGGTGCCGATCCATTTCATCAACGAGGAGAAGAGCAAGTGCATCAAGGGCGGCGGTCAGGCGTCCCACAAGATCACCGAGGTGGAAGTCCTCTGTCTGCCGAAGGATCTGCCTGAATTCATTGCCGTCGATATGGAGGCGATGGACATCGGCGACGTCGTTCATCTGTCCGAACTGCAACTGCCGACCGGCGTCGAACTGGCCCATGTGGCCGATGCGGACGAGCCCGTGGTGGTGGTCCATGGCCCGCATGGCGGCGGCGACGAGACCGATGCCGAGGATGCGACGGCATAAACCGCGTCCGCCAGGGTAGACCGCGCTTGGGCAGAGACTCGTCCCTGCCCAAACGCGGCCGCTGCCGATACTCAAGTCAAACCACGCAACTCTTGGATACGGTTCAATGAGCGATGCGGGTATCCGTCTGATCGTCGGCCTGGGAAACCCAGGGGCGCAATATGAGGCGACGCGCCACAACGTGGGGTTCTGGTTCGTCGACGCCATCGCCAATGCCAGTCGCGAATCCTTTCGCGTCGAGCCAAAATTTTTCGGCGAGCTTTGCCGAATCTCTCTTGGTGGACGCGATCTGCGCCTGCTCAAGCCCGCGACCTACATGAATCGCAGCGGCCAATCGGTCGCCGCGGTGGCGCGCTATTTCGATCTCTCCCCCGAACAGATTCTCGTGGCGCACGATGAACTCGATCTGCCGGTTGGCTCCGTGCGTCTGAAGCAGGGCGGCGGGCATGCCGGCCATAATGGCCTGCGCGACACCATTGCCGTGCTGGGGACGCGCGAGTTTTGGCGGCTGCGGATCGGCATTGCTCATCCAGGTGACCGCGCGCTTGTCACCGGCTATGTGCTGGGCCGCCCCAGCAGGAAAGACGAGGAACTGATCCGCGATCATTTCCCTGACGTCCATCAGGCGCTGCCTGATTTAATCACCAGCGAATTTCAGCGAGCCATGCATCGGCTGCATAGTGATCGCATGGGGTGACGCCGCGGGTCCCATCCGACCCCGAAGCATCATTGCAACAGCATAAGCGTCTTGGTTTCGCAAAGTGAATGGCCTTCGATAAAAACCTCTTTTTCAGGAGACAGTTTAGAAGAGCCACGCAAAGTTGATGCCCAGCTCATACTGGCTCATCGATATTTCCGGTGCCTGGGTTCCAGTGAAAGCTCCTGGCCCCGACACGGTTTCCTCGGGAGCGTACATCCCCCAGAAGGTCAATTCATAGTTATCTGTCAATCGGTAGGTGGCGCCCAAGGTCCAGTGGTCTTCAATCACGGCTGGGGCGAGCGTGTTGAAAGCGACCTGAGAGCCGGAGATTGGATTGTTGCCGTGGCTGTAACCGGCTCGCAGTGTCAAAAGATCATTGACAGCGTACTGCACGCCTAGCTTGATGATCGTCATATCCGACCAGCCGAAACCGGGGCCCCTAGAGCCGCCAAGACAGTAGCGGGGGTCGTAGGTGCTGCCGTTGGTCGGCATGCCAAAGGCCGCGTTGAGGTCGCATTTCTGCGCCAGTTGGTTCTCGTTGGCCACGGCGTCTATGTCACCGTACCAGATTTCCTGGACGTCAAGAGCGAAGGTCAATTGCTTGTTGGGCCGGAAAGCGACACCGATGGTGCCGACCGCCGGAATGTCGAATCGACCGCCATCCGCAAATAAGTCCGAATAGTTGTCGAACTTGCTCATCTGCGTCTTGCTGCGGATGGAGGCGCCGATGCTGAACATCGGGTTGACGTCCCAGATGCCGCCGATCTGCAGGCCCCAGCCATAGGAACTGTCGGCGCCGCGGTCACTGAGGTTACTGGGGGAAGTTGCCTGCATGGTCTGGTTGGCGAGCATGCTCTGGGTGAAGGTCTCGGTAAAACCCTGGAAGGCGCCAACCCCTTTTACCTCAATGCTCTGATACGCCAACAGCAGGGAAGCGCCGAGACTGAAGTTGTCGGTGACCTCGCGCGCGTAGCCCAGCGAAATTCCAAGTTGTTCCAGGTTAACGCCGGCGTTACCGCCACCGATTCGCGTGGTGCCCGGTATTTGACTGCCCGCGCGTGGGTCCATCGGGTTGCTGTAGGCGGGTGGATTGGCAAGCGGGTTGTTGCCACCGAAGGTTCCTAGCCCGAATAGAGTGTCCTTGCTGCGGTAATCGGTATTCATGCCGCCGTTGCCAAAGAGCGCGATGCCCACGGCACTCTTGGCGTCAAGCGGGTGTGAATAACCAAAATTCGGGATAAAAAAATCGTTGTTTTGGCTGTCGACCTCGCCGGTCCCGGTTGCGCCTCCTCCGATCGGGGCATAAGCCCCACTAGCCCCATCTGGAGTGAGTCCTTTGTATTTGCGTTTGGGGCTGAACCAGGATGCTCCAATGTCCAGGCGCTGGCCCAGGTGAGTCAAACTCGCGGGATTACCGACGAGGGCAAGCGAGTCCTGTGGCAGGGCCGCCTCACCAGCGCCAGCCATGCCCTTGGCCGTGGGCGAATAGGCGTGGGACATATATCCATTCGTCGCTTGGGCGACAGAAACCGCTAAGGCGCTGGCAAGACCGACGGCAACGGCAATAATTTTTGACTGCACTGGGTTCCTCCTACGGGGATGGTTATCAGCTCTATTCAATAAAGATGCGCATAGATTAAGCGTTTGTTGTGATTTTCCTACACGCGTCGCATAGGATCATGCTGTTATTGCGAATTGTCAATGAGTGGGTTTCGGCTGGCAACCGCATGGGGTGAGTAAGCCTGTTTTCAATCCCGCATTTACCGAGACAGAACAACCACTAGAGTAACCGGAGTGTCGCGTTAGCGCTCGCGATACTTGCCGGGGGCTCCTGCCACCGACAGGACTCGCGCAATGGCGACCACTACTTGTCGCCCCGGTTCGCCCCGTCGACGAATGGCTTGTCGGCGTGTGGGATGCGCTTTGCATACGGCCTGCGCGTCGCTCTCCAAGGCCGGCAGCAAATGCGTTGTTGCTGCGAGTACGCGCGCGCAAACATGATCCAGCGGCCATTTTGGCACACTGTTTGATTTGTCGTCAGTGGCACTCGGTACGTCGAGCAGGCGTTGAGTGCCTGGGATAACGGGTCAGGTGGGGCTGATCGGTGTGCGACCGATGGAGACGTAGGTCATTCCGGCTGCGGTGACCTGCTTCTGATCGAGAATATTGCGCCCGTCAAACACCACCGGCTGCCTGAGTTGCGACCGAATGACCGTAAAGTCGGGGCTACGGAACTGTGACCATTCGGTCACGATCACCAGCGCATCGGCATCCTCCAGTGCCGACATGGCGTCTGGGGCGAGGGTGAGATCGGTGCGTTCGCCATAGATCCGTCTAGTCTCTTCCGTAGCGACCGGATCGAATGCCTGAACCCTGGCGCCCGCAGCCCACAGCGATTCCATCAAGACCCGGCTGGAGGCCTCCCGCATGTCGTCCGTATTGGGTTTGAAGGCAAGTCCCCAGAGCGCGATCACGCGGCCTTTCAGATCGCCGCCGAAATAGTCGCTGATTTTCTTGAATAGCAGATCCTTCTGGCGGAAATTCACCGCCTCGACCGCATGCAGCAGTTGGGGGTCATAACCCAGGCCGCGCGCGGTTTGTTCCAGGGCGCGCACATCCTTGGGAAAACAGGAGCCGCCATAACCGCATCCGGGATAGATAAACTGATAGCCGATCCGCGGGTCGGAGCCAATGCCGATGCGGACCTTTTCGATATCCGCCCCAACGGCCTCGGCGATGTTGGACAGCTCGTTCATGAAGCTGATCTTGGTGGCCAGCATGGCGTTGGCGGCGTATTTGGTGAATTCCGCCGAGCGGACATCCATCGTCATTAGGCGATCATGACTGCGGTTGAAGGGGGCGTAGAGCGCCCGCAACAACTCGGCGGTGCGGGGGTTGTCGGTGCCGACGATGATGCGGTCCGGGCGCATGAAATCCTCGATCGCCGCGCCTTCCTTCAGAAATTCCGGGTTGGAAACGACATCGAATTCGACGGCGACCCCGCGGGCCACCTGAACCTCCCGGACGGCAGTCGCGACCTTGTCGGCGGTCCCGACAGGCACCGTCGATTTATCGACCAGGATGCGATACGAATCCATGTGCTGGCCGATGGCGCGGGCGACGGAGAGGACATACTGGAGATCGGCGGATCCATCCTCGTCGGGCGGGGTGCCGACGGCGATAAACTGAAACAGGCCATGCTTCACGCCGGCGTCGGCGTCGGTAGAGAAGTGCATCCGTCCGGCATCGCGATTGTTTTTGATCAGATCCTCAAGGCCAGGTTCGTGGATCGGGACGCCCCCGCTATTGAGCAGATCGATTTTCTTGGGATCGATGTCGATGCAAAGAACGTTGTTGCCGACCTCGGCGAGACAAGCCCCGGTAACGAGGCCGACATAGCCGCTGCCAAAAATCGTGACGTCCATCTTTAGGGTTCTCCCGAGCTAAGCCAAAAGGAATTGGTACTGACCGGAAATGGTATCAGCTTGCCATGATGCTCGTGGGGTTTAGCGCGGTCGGCTGGCGAATTCAGTCGGCGCGCGATTTTCCTGTTGACGAGGGGTCGGTCTTCTCTCTAAACTGAGTCGCTTATTTGGAGGGGTTCCCGAGCGGTCAAAGGGATCAGACTGTAAATCTGACGGCTCAGCCTTCGGAGGTTCGAATCCTCCCCCCTCCACCAATATTCGGGTTTAAGATGGCGCAAGCGGATGCGCGGACTTCGGTCGATACTCTGGCGCCAGGGTTTCCATCAATGAAGTCGATGCGGAAGAGCCGTTCCGATTGGCGCGCCCTGCGGGTGTAGTTCAACGGTAGAACCTCAGCCTTCCAAGCTGATGGTGTGGGTTCGATTCCCATCACCCGCTCCACTCTGTTGCCGTAAGCGTCGCTGTTGTCGGTCAAGGCGTCGTTTTTTTGTTAAATGTTAAAGTAATTGCCCATGTAGCTCAGTTGGTAGAGCACACCCTTGGTAAGGGTGAGGTCATCGGTTCGACTCCGATCATGGGCTCCAGAT